>CAXUBX010000011.1:0-51660 GCA_964249405.1 uncultured Acetobacteraceae bacterium
CAGTCGCGGCAGGTGACGCGATTGCCGGTCCAGTTGTGGAAGTATTCGTGCGCGACTACGCTCTCGACGCCGGCATGGTCGGCGTCCGTCGCCGTCTCGGGGCTCGACAGGATGTATCGCGTGTTGAAGATGTTGAGACCCTTGTTCTCCATCGCTCCCATGTTGAAGTCCGACACCGCGACGATGTTGAACACCTCGAGATCGTATTCGAGACCGAACCGTTGCTCGTCCCAGCGCATGCTCTGCTTCAGCGCCCGCATCGCATGCTCGCAATGCGCCTCGTCGCCATGACGGACATGGATCGCCAGCGCCACCTCGCGCCCGGATCGCGTGACGAACCGGTCCCGGACCGCGACGAGATCGCCCGCCACCAGCGCGAACAGATACGAGGGTTTCGGATGCGGATCGACCCAGCGCGCCCAGGCGAGCCCGTTCTCGATCCCGCCGCCGTCCGGGTTGCCGTTCGACAGAAGCACGGGCGCCGTCGCCGGATCGGCACGGAGTGTCACGGCGTAGCGCGCCATCACGTCGGGACGGTCGGGGAAGAAGGTGATCCGGCGGAAGCCCTCGGCCTCGCACTGGGTGATGTAGTTGCCTCCCGACATGTAGAGGCCGGAGAGTTCGGTGTTCGTCGCGGGGGCGTGGCGGACGGCGGTCTCGAGGGTGAAACGCTCCGGGACGCCGTCGATCACGAGAGCGCCCGGCTCGACGCGGTAACGATCGGGTCCGATCGCCTCGCCATCGAGGATGACCGAGAGGAGTTCCATCCGCTCGCCGTCGAGGCGGAGCGGGCCGCCCTCGCCGTCGGGATTGCGGCGGATGCGAAGCGTCGCCCGGACCAGGGTCTCGCGAGGATCGAGCGTCACGTCGAGCCCCACCTCGTCCACCAGGTGGGGCGGCACGCGATAGTCGGCCAGCCGAACGACGGTGGGCGCCGGCGGGGCTGCGATCATGATGTCGATGGGATCCATGGCAGAACAGCACTCCTCGCGATCGGCGCCGGCGCGCTCCGCCCGATCAGGTAAGCCACGCTTGGCCGCCCGAAGGAAGCGCTATCCGACGGACGCCACCGGGGAAACGCCGGGAGCCGAGGGGCCTGGATTTCGCGGGCGGCCGACCGATGTGGCAGCATCGAACAGGAGACCGCGCATGACTTCGCTTTTCGATCCGATCCGGCTTGGCGCGATCGACGCGCCGAACCGGATCCTGATGGCGCCGCTGACACGCGGGCGTGGGACGCGACACCATGTGCCGACGCCGCTGATGGCGACGTACTACGCGCAGCGGGCGTCGGCGGGGCTGATCATCTCGGAGGCGACGGGAATCAGCCAGGAGGGGCTCGGCTGGCCCTATGCGCCGGGGATCTGGTCGGACGCGCAGGTCGAGGCTTGGCGGCCGGTGACCGCGGCGGTGCACGAGGCCGGCGGGCGGATCCTGTGCCAGCTGTGGCACATGGGTCGCGCGGCGCACCCGGACGTGATCGGCGCGGCGCAGCCGGTGTCCGCGTCGGCGACGGCGGCGCCGGGCATGGCGCACACCTACGAGGGCAAGAAGCCCTACGTGGAAGCGAGGCCGCTGCGGCTCGAGGAGATCCCGCGCGTGCTCGCCGATTATCGCCACGCCGCCGCGAACGCGCTGGCGGCCGGCTTCGACGGCGTCCAGATCCACGCGGCGAACGGCTACCTGATCGATCAATTCCTCAAATCGAACAGCAATCTCCGGACCGACGCGTTCGGCGGATCGATCGACAACCGGATGCGGCTGCTGCTCGAGGTGACCGAGGCGGTGGTCGCGATCGCGGGTGCGGATCGCACGGCGATCCGGCTGTCGCCGCAGGGTCCGGTCCAGGGCGTGGACGACGACGACCCGGTGACGCTGTTCGGCGCCGTCGCCCGGAGGCTGTCGGCGTTCGGCCTCGCGTTCCTGGAGCTCCGCGAGCCCGGGCCCGAAGGCACGTTCGGCCGCGGGTCACGGCCCGCGATGGCGCCGACGATCAGGCGGCTGTTCGCCGGTCCGCTGGTGCTGAACTCCGATTACGACGGGGAAGGAGGGCAGCGCGCGATCGACATGGGGTTCGCGGACGCGATCGCGTTCGGGCGGACCTTCCTCGCCAATCCCGACCTGCCCGAGCGTCTGCGGGCCGCCGCGCCGCTCAATCCGGATGATCCGGCGACGTGGTACGCCCAGGGCAGGGAGGGTTACGTCGATTACCCGACGCTTGCCGAAGCGATGGCGGCCGAGCCGGCCGGGTGACGCTGCCACGTCGCGTCGAGGCCGTTCTGCTCGACATGGACGGGACGCTGCACGACACCGAGATCCTGTACGTCGCATCGCTCCAGAGCGCGATCCGGACGGTGGGCTTCTCGATCGACGACCGGTTCTGCCACTCCCTGATCGGCCTGCCGGGAGCCGAGACGAACGCCGCGATCCGGGCGCATCTCGGACCCGACTTCCCGTTCGACGCGATGAGCCGCGCCTACGCAGGCGCTCTCGACGAGGCCCTCTCGGGGGGCGTGGTCGCGAAGCCCGGCGCGCGATCGCTGGTGGAGCGGCTGTCGAGGGCGGGCGTGAAGGTCGCGGTCGCGACATCGGCGGGACGTCAGGGCGCGACCGCCCATCTCGCCGCCTCCGGGCTCGGCCGCTTCCTCCCCGTCGTGGTCACGCGGGACGACGTCGGCCGCGGCAAGCCCTTCCCCGATCTGTTCATCGAGGCAGCCCGGCGCCTCGGGGTTTCGACGCCGGGCTGCGTCGCCGTGGAGGACAGCTTCAACGGCGTTCGCGCGGCGCACGCGGCCGGGACGATGCCGGTCATGGTCCCCGACGTGGTTCCCCCGACCGACGAGATCCGCTCGCTCTGCGTGCGGGTCGCGCGCGATCTCGACGAGGTCGCCGAACTCCTCCTGCCCGCCGCGGTCAGCCGGCGAGCGAGGCGCCCCGCGTGACGTCGATGCCGTTGACCGCCGGCAGCCGCACCGTGCGTCCGCTTCCCGCGGCCTCGTAGATCGCCGCCATCAGCTTCATGTCCTGAAGCCCTTCCTCGCCCGGCGTCAGCGGGGGCCGGTCGTTGATGATCGCTTCGGCGAACGCGTCCATCTCGGCCGCGAACTGGCTCCGCGGCGCGAACCGGCGCATCTCGTTGGACGGGGTCTGACCCGCCGATTGTTCCAGGTGGAACACGAGATTGTCGTAGGAGAACGCAGGGTCGATCGTGAAGGTGGAAGACGGCGTCGAAACCGAGAGCGTCCGCCTTGTGTGGAGCGAGTAGGCCGAGAGGCAATTCGCCATGGCACCGGACGGGAACAGCAGCGTGAACCGGCAGACGTCCTCGATCTCGCGGAAGCGCCGGTCGTCCTTCGGACTGTGCACGGAGGCCGTGATCTCGACCGGCTCCTCGCCGGTGACGTAGCGCGCGGCATTCAGGCAGTAGAGACCGACGTCGGGAAGCGAGCCGCCGCCGGCGAGCGCCCGGATCTGCCGCCACTGGCCGTTGTCGGCGTCGTTCTGCACGTTCGTCGCGGTGATGAGGCGCGTCGGCCCGTGCTGGCCGCTCCGCGCGAGGCGGATGAGCAGGCGATGGGTCGGATCGTATTGCAGCCGGTAGGCGACCATCAGCTTGCGCTTGGCGGCGCGGCACGCGGCGATCATGTGCTCGGCGTCGGCGACCGTGCTCGCCATCGGCTTCTCGGAGAGAACGTGCTTGCCCGCCGCCGCCGCGCGGACGGTGAACTCGGCATGCATGCTGTTCGGCAGCACGATGTAGACGATGTCGACGTCGGCGTCGTCGCGGATCCGGTCGAAGTCCCGGTAGTCGTAGACGGCCGTGTCGGACAGGCCGTTCTGGGCCGCGACCGCGCGCCCCTTGTCACGCTCGCCGCTGACGACCGCCGCGAGCCGGACGTTCCGGGCGGTCCCGAATGCCGGGATGATGTTGCCGAGTGCAAGATGACCGAGCCCGACCACGGCGATGCCGAGGCGGCGCGCCGGCGGAAGGCGGTTCGGCGAGGGCGGATTGAGTTCGCTCGCGGCATGCAGGGGCGGCAGGCTCACGTCGGTGCCGGACACCGTCCCCCGCAGCACCGCCGGCTCGGCCTCGTGCGGCGGGAACGGTCCCGCAGCGACGGGGCGGTCGATCGGTGCCGCGGGGTCGGTCGGGGCGGGGGCCGGACTCTCGGCGGCGTCTCCGGACCGCGCGAGACCAAGGCCGGCGATCCCGGTCGCGGCGCCGGCGAGCAGGATTCGCCTCGGGATCTCGGTCATGGCAGGGGTTCTCCGGAGGGGGGAATGCCTGCGCCAACGGGTGCGGCGAGGGCCGGTTCAGGGTGCGGAGGTCGGCGCCATGCCTTTGACCAGGTCGAGCACGCGCCGACGCTGCGCCGGATCGGCGATCCGCCAGTAGGCGCCCACCAGATCGAGCGTCTCCCGACGGGACAGCAGGTCGGAGGCGAGGCCGAACGCATCCTGCGTCTCCGCGAAGCCCGAGGCGCGCGAGGCCGCGCCGCCGGCCGCCTCGGCCAGTCCGTCGAAGAAGAACGAGACAGGCACGTCGAGCACGCGGCCGAGATCGTGCAGGCGCGAAGCGCTGACGCGGTTGGTGCCGCGCTCGTATTTCTGCACCTGCTGGAAGGTGAGGCCGAGCGCCTCGCCGAGCCTCTCCTGCGACAGGCCGAGAAGCGAACGCCGGAGCTTGATCCGGAGACCGACATGGACGTCGACCGCAGTCGGCGCGTCGCCGCGTTCAGGCGCGGGCCGGGGCGCCTCGCCGCTGTCGAAACCTTCCACCTCGTTCCGTATGCCTCGCGCCATTCTGCGCTCCCCGATCGCCGGCAGGGAGGTCGCGGTCGCTTGCCTCGCCTCCTGCGTTAAGAGGGAGTTAATGTTACAACCTTGGATTGTCAATCGGGACGTCGCCCTCGAGCGGCCGCGATGGCCGTCGCGAGCACCAGTGCGGCGAGCGCGCCGGGGATCCAAAGGCCCAGCCTGGCGAAGAGCGTCGGCGGCAGCGCCCCGGGGAGCGGACGCACGAGAACGCCTTCGGTGTCGAGGCCGAGACGCCCGGTCTCGTGGCCGCGCGCGTCGAACATCGCGGTGATGCCCGTGTTGGCGGCGCGGGCCAGCGGCAGCCCCTCCTCGACCGCCCGGATCCGGGCGGCCTGCAGGTGCTGGCGAGGACCCGAGCTGTTGCCGAACCAGGCATCGTTGGTGACCACGAGAAGCCAGTGCGGCCGGGTTCCCGGTTTGACCACCGAACCCGAGAAGATGTCCTCGTAGCAGATCAGAGGCGAGAAGGACGGCACGCCGAGAAGTGCCATCGTCACCCGTCCGGGACCGGCCTCGAAGCCGCCCCCCGGGATGACCTGGATCGGCACCACCTTCGGCTGGTACTCGCCCCAGGGCACGAGATGCGCCTTGTCGTAGATCGCGCCGATCGTCGCATCCGGCTCGATCGCGAACAGCGAGTTCCGCGGCCGGCCGTCGGCGCCGAACCGCACCCCACCCACGAGGGCCAGCCGCGCCGGCGCCATCGCACCGGCGATCGCGTCGAGCGCGGGCTGGTCGTTCTCGATCGTGAACGGGCTGGCCGCCTCCGGCCAGGCGACGACGGCTTGCGTCGGTCCGGCGCGTCGCACGCCCTCCCGGGTCAGCGCCAGGTAGCGGCGGAAGATCGCGAGATCGTCGTCCCGGCTGATCTTCTCGCGTTCCGGCACGTCCCCCTGGGCGAGCACGAGCACGAAGCCGGAAGGCGGCGGCAGCGGGCGCGCGAGGCGCCAGAGGCCGAACCCGGCTCCGCCGGCCACCAGGAGAAGAGCGAGGCCGCGCATCCGCCACCCCGCGGCGAGGCTTCCGAAGATCAGCACGGTCGCGAGCGTGAGCCCGTCCACGCCGACCACGGACGCCGGCTGGATCGCCACGTCGCCGGCCGCGCCCCGGAACTCCCAGACGCTGCCGAGCGGGTTCCAGGGGAAACCGGTGAAGATGAACTCGCGGACGATCTCGGAGAGCGTCCAGGCGCCCGCGAGGGCGGCGACGCGCGGCGCCCCCGCGGGCAGCAGGCGGGCGCAGGCGGCGGCGGCGGCAACGAACGGAGCCAGCACCAGCGCCAGGAACGGGACCGCGAAGGGAACCGCCCACCAGAACTGATCCGCCCGCAGCAGGATCGCGTTGGTGATCCATTCGAGGCCGACGAGGTGGAACCCGAGACCCCAGGCGAGGCCGCGTCGTGACGCTGCCCACGGCCCCGGCGACCGGTCGATCAGGCGGATCAGGACGGGAAATCCGATCGCGAGCACCGGCAGGAGGAAGTCGGGCGGCAGCGCCAGGGCGGAGATCGCGCCGGCGAGCAGGGCGACGAGATCGGCCTGCCAGGGTGACAGGCCTCTCACCTCGGGACGCGACGAGGGGCCCGCGTCAGTCGAGCGCGTCGCGGAGCGCTCGTTCGTAATGCCGATAGTATTTGTCCGTCACGAGATCGGTCTTCACCACGATCACGACATCCGTGGTGTTGAACTGCTCGTCCACCACCGCCCCGTCGCCGACGAACCCGCCGAGGCGGAGATAGCCCTTCACGAGCGGCGGCAGCGACGCGATCACCCGGCGTCCGTCGACCACGTCGGGATCGACGCGGCGCATCTCGACGTAGCGGTCGGGAAGGGCCCGCGGCCGGAGCGCCGGCGGGGCGAGATGGTTCAGATAGAGGTAGGTGAGCTCGTTGCCGAGCCGGTCCGGATCGGTGCCGGTGAGGCTCGCGCAGCCGAACATCAGGTCGATCCGATGATGGAAGACATAGGCCGCGATGCCGCGCCACAGCAGCTGCATGACCGCCCGGTTCCGGTAGCGCGTGTCGACGCAGGAGCGGCCGAGTTCGAGCAGGCTTCCCGGAAAGGCGAGCAGCCGGGCGATGTCGTATTCGCCCGCGGTGTAGAAGTTGCCGATCACGTCGGCCGCTTCGCGCTGCACCAGCCGATAGGTCCCGACCACGCCTTCCGGCCCGGGGCCGATCGCGTGATCCACGACCAGGAGGTGGTCGGCGACGTTGTCGAACTCGTCGATGTCGCGGCGCGTGGATCGCGTGGCGGTGTCCGCGAAGGCGCCCATCTCGTCGTAGAAGACGCGGTAGCGGAGCGCCTGGGCGGCGTCGAGGTCGCTCGGCGTGTTCGCGATGCGCACCCCGAGATGTCCGGCACGGAGCTCTCCGAACCCCCGCCGGTCGGAGGGCAGGGAGGCGTCGATCGATGGGGCGAGCTTGTCGGCGAGAGGGGTCGGCTTGATGATCGTCACCCCTGCACCCGATGTCCGAGGCCGGAGGGGCGTGGGCCGGAAAGACCGGCGCGCTCGGCCGGGCGCTTGGGTCCCTCGGCCGTCTTGCCGGCCGCCTCGCCGCGGCGCTCCTCGCCCGCGCGGCGGCCGAACAGCTCGAGCCGGTGTGACACGAGATCGAACCCGAGACGCTGGGCGATGGCCTGGATCAAGCGTTCATGCTCCGCGTCCTCGAACTCGACGACCTTGCCGGTATCGACGTCGACGAGGTGATAGTGCCGGCCGGTCTCGGACGGTTCGTAGCGGGCGCGGCCGCCGCCGAAATCGCGGCGCTCAAGGATGCCCTTCTCCTCGAGCAGGCGGACCGTCCGGTAGACGGTCGCGATCGAGATGTGGCTGTCGAGCGCCGCGGCGCGCCGGTAGAGCTCCTCGACGTCCGGATGGTCGGACGCCTCGGACAGCACCCGCGCGATCACCCGCCGCTGGCCTGTCATCTTGAGGCCCCGCTCGACGCAGAGGCGCTCGATGCGCGATTCCATCGGGTCCCCGAAAAACTCCCCGCCCTGGGCGTAGCCGAGAACGGAACTGATTGTCGAGGCGGCCGGCTTCGGCGACCCCCTCGGCGGCGCCGCGACCGCTCCTCATATGGGGACGATGGACGACGCCGCCCGCCTGCCCGCCCGCGTGATCGACATCACGGCGGCGACCTGCCCGATGACGATGGTCCGGACCCGGCTCGCTCTCGACGCCTTGCCCGGCGACGCCCTGCTCGAGGTCCGGCTTCGGGGTGACGAGCCGCGGCGAAGCGTGCCCGCGACCTGCCGGATGCTCGGCCACGAGGTGCTCGGCGAGGAGACCGACGAGCACGGGATCACCACGGTCCTGGTCCGGAAGCGCCGAGCAGGGCCCGCATGAGCAGGGCGTCCCGACCGACGCCGTAGTAGCCGGTCCGGCGTCCCACCGCGACGAAGCCGGCCGCGAGATAGAGCGAGCGGGCGCCGGCGTCCGTGGCCGCGACCTCGAGGAAGATCGCCCCGGCGCCGCGACGCCGTCCCTCGTCGAGGCCGGCACGCAGCAGCGCGGATGCGATCCCCTGCCGGCGTGCCTCGGGGACGACACCGATCGTCAGCACCTCGCCCTCGCCGGCCACCGCGCGGAACAGCGCGGTGCCGCCCGCCTCGGCCACGAAGCCGAACACCGTCGGGTCGGCGAGGAGGGTGGTGAACGCAGCCTCGCTCCATCGCTCGCGACACGGGAACGAAGCCGCATGGATCCGCGCGACCGCGGCGGCGTGCGGCGGCGCGACGGCGGCGAGCGACAGGCTCATGGAGAGGGGGGCGGCCGCGACACGCCCCGGCCAGGTTCGGAGGTGCGGGGCGGATCGACGTAGAGCGGCAGCGGCTCGCGCGGCGGAAGCGAGCCTGCGATGCGGGCCCGCACCGCCGCCGCGATCCCGGCAAACGTCGGTCTCGCGTCCGCGCAGTCGGTGATGCCGAGGTGCCGCGCGACCGCCCGCGCCGCGTCCCCGGCGATCCGGATCCGGCGGTCGGAGGCACCCGGAAGCGCGTCGAGGTCGAAGGCCGCGACGGCGCCGTCGCGATCGAGGAACACGCGGCCCTCGCCCGCCCCGGTCGCGACCCAGGTCACCGCCCCGGCCGTCTCGCCGGCCGCGGCCCGGATCGCCTCTCCCACGGACACCCCGATCAACGGGATCCCCGCCCCGAGCGCGAAGCCGTGCCCGAACGCCAGGCCGGCGCGGCAGCCGGTGAAGCTGCCTGGACCGACGACGCAGCCGACCGCGTCCGGAGGCGGCCCGGCGGCGAGGACGGCGTCGGCCGCTGCGGGCAGCCGTTCCGACAACCCGCGCCCGTCGGACAACGTGGCCCGCCCGAGCACGATGCCGTCCGGCCCGACCAGGCCGAGGATCGGCTCGGCCGAGGACGTGTCGAGCAGGAACAGGACCGCGTCCGCGGTCAGAGCAGCGTGCACGCTTCGTCGAACTCGAGACGCGGCGCCCGAGGCGGCAGATCCGCGCGGTCGGCGTGCCCGAGGCAGACGAGGAACTCGCTCCGCCAGCCCTGGGCGTGGAGGAAGATCCGGTCGACCTGCGCGTTGTCGAAGCCGGACATCGGACCGCAATCGAGGCCGAGCATGCGTGCGGCGACGATCAGGTAGGCGCCCTGCAGCGTCGCGTTCCGCCTCGCGGTCTCCTCGGCGAGGGTCGGGTTGCCCGCGAACCAGCTCTGCGCGTCGGCGCCCGGACAGAGACGGGGAAGATGATCATGGAAGGCCGGATCGGCGGCGACGATCGCGACCACCGGGGCCGCCATCACGCGCTCCACATTGCCGGCCGAGAGCGCCGGACGCAGCCGGAACTTCGAGCCCGGACTTCGGAGGAACAGGAACCGCGCGGGCGAGGAGTTGGCCGAGGTCGGGCCGAGCTTCAGGAGCTCGTAGAGGTCATGGAGCGTCTCGTCTCCGACGGTCTCGTCGGTCCAGCGCCAAGCCGTCCTGCCGTCGCGGAACACGCGGCCGGACGTCTCGTCGCTCACCGTTCTAGAGCTCCACCTGCTCCACCGAGACCACCTCCGGAACGTAGTGCCTCAGCATGTTCTCGATGCCGTGCTTCAGCGTCGCGCGCGAGGACGGGCAGCCCGAGCACGCGCCCTGCATGTGCAGCGACACCACGCCGTCGCGGTAGCCGTGGAACACGATGTCGCCGCCATCGGCCGCGACGGCCGGGCGGACGCGGGTATCGAGCAGTTCGCGGATCTGGTCGACGATCTCCTGGTCCTCCGGCCGGACCGCTTCCGGCGCGGGATCCACGGCGGTGCCGTCGAGCGCCGGCGCGCCGGAGACGAAATGGTCGACCAGGGCGCCGAGGACGGCCGGCTTCAGCGACGCCCAGTCCGCATCCTCGGTCTTGGTCACGGTCACGAAGTCGGAGGCGAGAAACACCCGCGCGACGCCCGCCTCGGCGAACAGCCGGGTCGCGAGGGGCGACCGCTCCGCGGCCTCCGGTCCGGCGAAATCCGCGGTGCCGCCGAGCGGAACGACGGCACGGCCGGGGAGGAACTTGAGGGTCGCCGGGTTCGGCGTGCCCTCGGTCTCGATGAACATGGCAGGACCCCTGTTCCGGCGCGGTTCCGTCCGGCAGGGCCGGACGCTATAGAGGACGCGCGATAGGTGAAGATGTCGCACGAGATGGCGCGCCGGCGCCCGGCGCGCAACCTTTCCGTTCACCGCCGTCCTCCCGGGATCCCGCGATCATGCGCCTCTGCTCCCTGCGTCTCCGGCACGTCCTTCCCGCCGCGATCCTGATCCTCGGAACGGCCGTCGGCCGGGTCGCCGACGCGGCGCCGATCGCCTTCGTCCTGAACTCGGCCGGCGCGTCGATCAGCGAGTTCGACGCCAACACCCATCGCGAGATCCGGCGCATCCCGGTGCTCCGCGAGCCGCATCACCTCGCGCTGACGCCGGACGGGCGCTCGCTGGTGGTCGGCGACACCGCCGGCAACGCCCTCTTCTTCCTCGATCCGGACACCGGCCTGCTGCAGAAGCGGATCACGATCAGCGATCCCTATCAGCTGTTCTTCGCGCCGGACGGCAAGACGCTCGCGGTCGCCGGTCTCGCGAGGAACCAGGTCGACATCTACGACGCGTCCGACTACCGCCTGCTGCACCGGATCGCGGCGCCGGCGATGCCGAGCCACATGAACTACGCGCCGGACAGTTCCCGCGTGTTCGTCAGCCTCCAGGACACCAACGAACTCCTCGCGATCGACGTCGCGAGCGGGCGCGTGCTCTGGCGGCGTCCCGTCTGCAGGACGCCGGCCGGCGTGCTCTGGCACGGCGGCAAGCTGCTGGTCGCCTGCATGGGCGAGAGCGGGATCGCGGTGGTCGAGCCGGCGGACGGAACGGTGGACCGGATCGTTCCGACCGGTCGCGGCGCCCACAACCTCTTCATCAGCCCGGACGGCAGGACGCTCTACGTGTCGAACCGGGTCGGCGGCACGATCTCGCTGCTCGATCCGGAGACGCTCGCGGTCGAGCGGACCTGGGCGATCCCCGGCGGTCCGGACGACATCACCTTCGCCACCGACGGCAAGATCTGGGCGAGCCTCCGCTGGCGCCAGCACGTCGCGATCATCGATCCGGCGACCGGCGCCTACACCACGATCCCGACCGGCCGCTCGCCGCACGGGATCTGGCTGAACACGCAGCCCCGGCCGAGGGGCATCGCGTCGGCCGGGTGAGCCCGACGGGTGATCCAGGAGGGGTGAGGCGGGGCTGGCGCTTCGCGATCGATCGCGGCGGCACCTTCACCGACGTCGTCGCGACGGCGCCGGACGGGCGGATCCGCACGATCAAGGTGCTGAGCGAGGACGGGTCCGGGGACGCCGCCGTGCGAGCGATCCGGACCGTGCTCGGGATCGCTCCCGGAGCCCCGATCCCGGCCGGCGCCGTGGACGCGGTCCGGATGGGAACCACGGTCGCGACGAATGCGCTGCTCGAACGGACCGCGGCGCCGGTGCTGCTGGCGGTGAACCGCGGCTTCGCCGACCTCACGGTGATCGGCGACCAGGCGCGACCGGAGCTGTTCGCGCTCGCGATCCGGCGTCGGCCTCCGCTGCACGCGCGCGTGCTCGAGGTCCGGGGACGGTTCGCGGCCGACGGGACCGAGATCGAGGCACTCGACGAGGCGGCGGCGCTCGACGGGTTCGCGCGCGCGATCCGCGACGGCATCACCGCGTGCGCGATCGCGCTTCTGCATGCCTGGCGCTTCCCGGCACACGAGCAGCGTCTCGCCTCGCTCGCGCGCCGGGCCGGGTTCACGCAGGTCTCCGCCGGGTCGGAGACGAGCCCGCTCCTCCGGCTCGTGCCGCGCGCCGAGACCACGGTCGTCGACGCCGCCCTGACCCCGCTGCTCCGGCGTCACACCGCGGAACTCCGACGGGCGCTGCCGGCGGACACCGCCATCCTCTTCATGCAGTCGAGCGGCGGACTGGCGGAACCGGCACGCTTCACCGGCAAGGATGCGATCCTGTCGGGTCCGGCCGGCGGGGTCGTGGGCGCGGCGCGCGCCGCCGCCTCGGCGGGATACCCGCGCGTGGTCTCGTTCGACATGGGCGGCACGTCCACCGACGTCGCGCTGCACGACGGCGCGGCCGGCATCGCGCGCCGGTTCGAGACCGAGATCGCCGGCATCCGTCTCCGCGCGCCGGTGCTCGACATCAGGACGGTCGCGGCCGGCGGCGGGTCGATCATCCGGGTCCTAGACGGGCGGCTGGTGGTCGGGCCGGAGAGCGCCGGCGCGGTGCCGGGACCGGCCTGCTACGGGCGCGGCGGGCCGGTCACGCTCACCGATGCGAACCTCCTGCTCGGGCGCCTGCGGGCCGCCGACCTGCCGCGCGTGTTCGGACCGGACGGCGACCGCCCGCTCGACGGGGCGGCGGCGCTGGCCGGGTTCGCGGCGATCGCCCGCCAGGCCGGGGAAGCGGGAGAGGATGCGGGACGCGTGATCGCCGCCGGCGCCCTCCGGATCGCGAACGAGGCGATGGCGAGCGCGATCCGCGCGATCTCGGTCGGTCGCGGCCTCGATCCGCAGCATTTCGCGCTGGCGTCGTTCGGGGGCGCCGGCGGGCAGCACGCCTGCGCGGTCGCGGACCGCCTCGGCATCGGGACGGTGCTGGTCCATCCGCAGGCCGGGGTGCTCGCGGCCTTCGGGATCGCGCTCGCCGACCGGACGGCGAACGTGGTCCGGGCGGTCGAAAAGGAGCTCGATGCCGCGGGGCTGGCCGCGATCGATGCCGAGACACGGGTGATCGAGGCGGAGGCGCGACGCGCCCTCGGCGACGCCGACGGGATCGCGACCGGGATCACGCTCCACGTGAAGGCCGAAGGCACGGACACCGTGTTCGTGCTCCCGCATGGGCGGCTCGCGGCGATCCGCGCGGGCTTCGCCGAGGCGCATCGGGCGCGGTTCGGGTTCGTGCCCTCCGCGGGCCGCCGGCTCGTCGTGGAGAACGTCGCGGTCGAGGCGATCGTGAGGGGGGACGAGGCGCCACCGTTCGCCCCGGCGGCGCACGGCGGAGAGACGCGTCCCGGCACCACCCGGTTCGGCGACGAGGCGACCTGGATCGACGCCGCCGTGTTCGACCGGGCGCGCCTCGGTCCCGGCGACCGGGCGGCCGGTCCGGCGCTGATCCGCGACCAGCATTCGACCACGGTCGTCGATGCGGGATGGAGCGCGACCGTCATCGCGGACGGCCATCTCGTGCTGCGGCGTGAGGCGCCGGCTACGCGCGGGCCTGGCGACGGCGCGGACGCGGTGCGGCTCGCGCTGTTCGGAAGCCTGTTCGCGCACGCGGCCGAGCAGGCCGGCGTGGTGCTGCAGAGCACCGCGGTCAGCGTCAACATCCGCGAACGTCTCGACTTCTCGTGCGCCGTGTTCGACGGGGAGGGACGGCTGGTCGCCAATGCGCCGCACGTCCCGGTGCATCTCGGGGCGATGGGCGAGACCGTGCGCGAGGTGCTGCGCGCGCGCGGCGGCACGCTCCGGCCCGGCGACGTGATCGCCTCCAACGACCCGTTCGCCGGCGGCACCCATCTGCCCGACGTGACGGCGGTCACGCCGGTGTTCGACGAGGACGGGACCACGATCCGGGCGCTGGTCGCCTCGCGCGCGCATCACGCCGACATCGGCGGGCTCACGCCCGGCTCGACGCCGCCCGACAGCCGACGCCTCGCGGACGAGGGGGTGGTGATCGACGATCTCCCGGTCGTGTCCGGGGGAGCGTTCCGGGAAGGCGCGTTCCGTCTCGCGCTCGCGGGGGGCGCCCATCCGGCGCGCAGCCCGGACCTCAACGTCGCCGACCTCCGGGCGCAGATCGCGGCCAACGCGACCGCGGCGGGCGCGCTCGGACGCGCGGTCGCGGAGCACGGATGGGAGTGTCTCGCGGGCGCGATGGCGGCGGTGCGGGCCAACGCCGCCGACGCCGTCCGCCGCCTGCTCGCGCGCCTGCCGGACGGCAGGTTCGTGGACCGGCTCGACGACGGGCGGCCGATCGAGGTCCGCGTCACGGTCGACCGCACGGCGCGGACGGCGGTGATCGACTTCACCGGCACCGGCGAGGCGCGGGCCGACAACCTCAACGCGCCGCGAGCGGTGACCCGCGCCGTGGTGCTCTACGTGGTCCGGCTGCTCGCCGCGGACGACATCCCGTTGAACGAGGGCTGCCTCGAGCCGCTGACGATCGTGATCCCGGACGGCTCGCTGCTCGCCCCGCCGGCCGGCTCGGCGGTGGTCGCGGGCAACACGGAGGTGTCGCAGGCGGTGTGCAACGCGCTGCTCGGCGCGGTCGGGGCGGCGGCCTCCTCGCAGGCGACGATGAACAACCTCACGCTCGGCGACGCCCGCTTCCAGTACTACGAGACGATCTGCGGCGGCGCGGGCGCCGGCCCGGGCTTCGAGGGTGCGTCGGCCGTGCACACCCACATGACGAACACGAGAATGACCGATCCCGAAGTGGTCGAGCTCCGGCTTCCGTTGCGGGTCGAGCGCTTCGCCGTCCGGCGCGGCTCGGGAGGCGCGGGGCGGTGGCGGGGCGGCGACGGGGTGGAGCGGCACCTCCTCGCAATGGCGCCGATGACGGCATCCCTGGTGTCCAACCGGCGGGTCTCCGGACCCTTCGGTCTGGCCGGTGGCGGCGCCGGTGCCCCGGGACGCCAGTGGGTCGAACGGAGGGATGGCCGGCGCGAGGCGCTGGGCGGCCGGGCGCGGGTGGACCTCGATGCCGGAGACCGGTTGCGGATCGAGACGCCCGGCGGCGGCGGGTATGGCGATCCCGCCCGCAGCGACGATGCCGGCCCTTCCCCGTGCCCGGGGCGATGAGCGTCGACGCGGTCGAGGCCGCGCGACGGCGGGCGCTGGCCTCGCCCGATCGGCCGGAGCCCTGGTTCGCCCTCTGCGGCCTCCTGCTCGAAGCCGGCGATCCTTCGGTCGGCTCGCTGCTGCCGACCCTGGAGCGTTTCGGCGGCTACGCGCCCGGCTGGTGCGCGCTCGCCGCGATCCTGCTCGGGGCGGGGAAGAACGAGGCGGCGCTGCTCGCCTTCACCCGCGCGCACGCGGCCGATCCGGCCCTGCTGCCGGCCGCGTTCGGGCGGGGCGCCGCGTTGCTGGCACTCGGCCGGACCGCGGATGCGGTCGCGCTGGCGGAGGCGACCGGGCGCGCGGCACCACGCTCGGCCGAGGCGGAGCACCGGCTTGGCGTCGCGCTCCGCGCCGCCGGCCGGTACGCAGCGGCGATGGAGGCCTTCGAACGCGCCGTCCGCCTCCGGCCCGGCCACGACCTCGCCTGGTTCCATCTCGGCTCGCTCCGCCAGGACGGGGGGGATCTGCCGGGCGCGATCGCCGCGTTCCGCGCCGCGCTCGCGGCGAACCCGTCGCTGCACGAAGCCGCCTTCAACCTCGGGGTCGCGCTCGCGGACGCCCGGGCGCTGGACGACGCCCTCGACGCCTTCGCGACCGCCTGGCGGCTACGCCCCGCCACGATCGGCCGGATCGCCCAGGCGCTCGTCTCGTCGTCCTGCGGCTGCCTCTTCCTCGATCCCGCCGAGCTCGGGCGCGTCCTCGCCGCGCGCGCGTGAGGCGCGAAACGTCCTGCGGTAGTGGCCGGGTCCGCCGAGCAACGCCTCTGCCGTGCGCTGGTAACGCCCGTCGTCGTCCGCATCGGACGTCGCGAAGGCGAGCTCGATCGGCTCCCGGCGCACCGGTATGCAGTGCGCGACCGGCGTTCCGCGCGGCAGCACGCCCCGGAACGCGCGGTCGGTCCAGATCGCCGGGAACAGGATGCCGACGTCGTGGAAGCGGTCGGCGTCGACCAGGCCGGACAGCAGGCGGAACGGCAGGTCGGCACGGTTCAGCGGATGCGTCGCCAGCAGCGACCATCCCGGCTCGAGCTCGACGGTCCAGAAACAGTTGAACTTCACGACGACCTGGTCCGGATCGTGGAAGGGCGCGCCCTCGACCTGGGCCGGTGCGTGGAACGCGATCGGCGCGCGCGGGTGCAGCGACGCGCCGAGCTTCGGGATCGGCCAGTCCCAGTCGAGACGGCCATCGGACACCGCGACGTCGCACGGCAACGGGAGGACGAACCCGTGCGACATCGCGTCGATGAAGGGCGGGCAGTTCTTGACCGTTCGCACCGGCTCGGTGTGGAGGTCGGACACCGCCCGCTTCTTCATCGCGCGAAGCCAGTCCGGGAGTGCCGCCCGGGCCAGGACGGGACGCGGGAGAAGCCCCTCGAGGGCCGGGTCACAACGGAACCGTATCCTCAACGAGCTTCTCCGCGTCGCCGCCGTGCGCGAGCTTCCGTGCTTCAGGCCTTCTGCGGCTGCCAGCTCTTGATGAGCTCGTCGTAGTCGACCGTCTTTCCCGGGGGCTTCTCGTTGGCCAGCTTGCGCTGCGGCGCCAGATTGCCGTCCTTCTTGGCCTGATCGTACCAGTAGTCGGCCGACTTGACGGGATTGAGGACCGGGCCGAGGTCGCCCTGGACGCCCGACCTCTGGATGCGCGCCATGATCGCGTCCTGGTCGCGCGCGAGCCCGTCCATCGCCTGCTGCGGCGTCGACTGGCCCGAGATCGCGTTCGACACGTTCTGCCACCAGACCTGCGCCATCTTGCCGTAGTCCGGAACGTTCACGCCGGTCGGGGTCCACTCCTTGACCGCCGGCGAGCGGTAGAACTCCACGAGACCGCCGAGCTTCGGCGCGATCTTGGTGGCGGCGTCCGA
The DNA here is from genome assembly GCA_964249405.1 of uncultured Acetobacteraceae bacterium. Lineage (GTDB taxonomy): Bacteria > Pseudomonadota > Alphaproteobacteria > Acetobacterales > Acetobacteraceae > CAXTPV01. The sequence continues at coordinate 17,049 of CAXUBX010000011.1, forward strand.
CATGATGTCGCTGGTGCGGATGATGTGGTAGGAGACCAGGAACTTCTTGAGCGTGGTCACCTTCGACGTGGTGAACTGCGCATAGAGCCAGCCGGCCTTCACGCGCTCGAGAGGCGCGTATTTCAGCATCGTCCAGCAGCCGCAATCCTGGTAGCCGAGCTTCATGCCCTCCTTCCAGTAGGGACCGTGCGGCGACGGCGCCATCCGCCACTTGGGCGTGCCGTCGGAGTTCATCACCGCCAGCTTCGGATCGGACAGCGCGGCCGTGAACGCGCTGTACCAGAAGATCTGCTGCGCGATATGACCCTGGCCGGGCACCGGACCCGATTCGAGGAAGTCCATGCCGGCCGCTTCGGGCGGCGCGTATTTCTTCAGCCACTCGACGTATTTCCGGCAGGCGTAAACCGCGGCGGGCCCGTTCGCGTCGCCACCGCGCGTGATCGCCGAGCCTCGCGGCCGACTGTCGGTCATCCGGATGCCCCACTCGTCGTCCGGCTTTCCGTTGGGCAGCCCGCGATCGCCGGCACCCGCCATCGACAGCCACGCATCGGTGAAGCGCCAGCCGAGCGATGGATCCTTCTTGCCGTAGTCCATGTGGCCGTAGACGCGCTCGCCGTCGATCTGCTTGACCGTGTTGGTGAAGTAGTCGGCGATGTCCTCGTAGGCCGACCAGTTCACCGGGACGCCGAGCTCGTAGCCGAACTGCTTCTTGAAGCCGGCCTTGAGCTCCGGACGCTGGAACCAGTCGTGGCGGAACCAGTAGAGGTTGGCGAACTGCTGGTCGGGAAGCTGGTAGAGCTTGCCGTCGGTGAAGGTGCCGAACGAGAGCCCCATGAAGTCCGGCAGGTCGATGCGCGGACTGGTGATGTCCTTCGCATCCTTCGCCATGAAGTCGGTCAGCGATCCGCCGACGATGTCGTTGTAGCGCGGATGGGTGCCGATGAAGTCGCTGTCGTTCATCCAGAAATCGTAGATCGGCCGGCCGGACTGCATCTCGACCTCGATCTTGTCGACCAGCAGGCCCTCGTCCATGAGGTTGTGGTTGACCTTGATCCCGGTGATCTCGTCGAAGGCGCGCGTGAGCACCTTCGACTCGTATTCGTGGACCTTCAGGATCTCGGAGACCGTGTTGAGCTGCATACCCTTGTAGGGCTTCGCCGCGCCGATGAACCACTCGAGCTCCGCCATCTGCTCGTCCTTCGACAGGGTCGAAGGCTGGAACTCGGAGTCGACCCATTTCTTTGCGGCATCGACCTGCTGCGCGTGCGAGGTGCCGCTCCGGATAAGAACGCCCGCGCCGAGCACGGCCGCACCCTTCACCACGTCCCTGCGTTTCACGTCCATCGTCCTGTCTCCTCCAGCTTGTCGTTTGTTCTCAGGCGAAACGAAACATCGCCGCCCCGAAGGCGACGGCGATGGCGAGGGGCGCCCAGAGCTCACCGCCGCCGAGGCGGATCCAGGCGATGAAGATGTAGGCGCTGCCGAGCATCGAGACGAAGAACCGGTCGCCCCGCGTGGTCGCGAAACCGAGGATCCCGCGACGCGGCGACTCCGGCCGGTAGATCGCCAGCAGGGTGAGCGTGATCAGAGCGAGAACGATCAGGCCGAAGAAGATGCCGGTCTCGCCGGTCCAGGCCATCCAGGCGATGCTCATGTCCGCCCCTCACACCCGGCCAAGGGCGAAGCCCTTGGCGATGTTGTTCCGGACGAACCAGATCACCACCGCGCCCGGGATCATCGTCAGCACGCCGGCGGCGGCCAGCAATCCCCAGTCGGCGCCGGCGGCGGAGATCGCCTGCGTCATCACCGCGACGATCGGCTCGGCACGGTTTGCCGTCAACGTCGTGGCCAGGAGCTGCTCCACCCAGGAGAACATGAAGCAGAAGAAGGCGGCCACACCGATGCCGTTCCTGATCAGCGGGATGAAGATCCGGACGAAGAACAGCGGGAAGGCGTAGCCGTCCAGCGCCGCGGTCTCGTCGATCTCGCGCGGCACGCCGGAGATGAAGCCTTCCAGGATCCACACCGCGATCGGAACGTTGAACAGGCAGTGCGCGAGCGCGACCGCCCAGATCGTGTCGAACAGCCCGATTGACGAGTAGAGGTTGAAGAACGGCAGCGCGTAGACCGCCGGCGGCGCCATCAGGTTCGACAGCAGCCAGAAGAACAGGTGCTTGTCGCCGATGAAACGGTAGCGGCTGAACGCGTAGGCGGCGGGGAGCGCGATCGAGACGGACAGCACGGTGTTGACCGCGACGTAGCTGATCGTGTGGAGGAACCCGCGCGACCACACCGGATCATCGAAGATGTGGCGGTAGTGCTCGAGGGTCGGATGGTGCGGATAAAGCGTCAGGCCGGCATTGATCTCGATGTTCGTCTTGAAGCTCATGTTGATGAGCCAGTACACCGGGAGCATCAGCGCCGCCATGTAGGCGACGATGCCGAGATGGCGGGTCATGCCGCCCCCCTTGCTTCGGCGTGCGTCGTGTAGGTGAAGAAGACCCAGCAGACCGTCAGCGTGATCAGGTTGTAGGTCAGCGAGTAGGCCGCGGCATTGCCGAGATCGACCTGCCCGAGCGCCAGCTTGACCAGGTCGAGCGACAGGAAGCTGGTCGCTTCCCCCGGGCCGCCGCCGGTCACCACGAACGGCTCGGTGTAGATCATGAAGCTCTCGACGAACCGGAGCAGCACCGCGATCACCAGCACCTTGCGAAGCTTCGGCAGCTCGATCCGGGTGAACACCGCCCAGCGCGACGCGCCGTCGATCCGGGCCGCCTGATAGAAGGCGTCCGGGATCGCCTTGAGCCCGGCGTAGCAGAGGAGCGCCACCATCGAGGTCCAGTGCCACACGTCGATGATGACGATCGTGGCCCAGGCGGCGGTCGGGTTCTCGGTGTCGTTGTACGGGATGCCGATGCCGTTGAGCACGGCACCGAACAGGCCGATGTCCTGACGGGCGAAGATCTGCCACATCGTGCCGACGACGTTCCAGGGGATCAGCATCGGCAGCGCGATGATCACCAGCACGGCGCCCACCTGCCAGCCATGCTTCGGGATCGAGAGCGCGACCGCGATCCCGAGCGGGATCTCGATCGCGAGGATGACCAGCGAGAAGATGATGTTCCGGACCAGGGCCCCGGCGAACCGGGCGCCGATGTCGGTCGAGGGATCGAGCAGGTTCTCGAACCAGCCCGCCCCGTTCCAGAAGAAATGGTTCTGGCCCATCGTGTCCTGGACCGAATAGTTGATCACCGTCATCACCGGGATCAGCGACGAGAACAGGACGAAGGCGAGCACGGGCAGGACGAACAGCCATCCCTTGTTGTTGGGGATCTTGTCGTTCATCGAGCGCTTCCCTCGACCCGGAGCTCGTCGCGGTAGACGTGCACCCGGCCGGGATCGACGCGCAGCGACGCGCGGTCGTCCTCGACCGCGACGTCGGGCGGCAGCGTCGCGATCAGATCATGGCCGCCGAGGCTGACATGGGCGAGCCGCGTGCGGCCGAGATCGTCGATCCGGCGAACGCGCACCGGAAGCCCGTCGCGGCCGCCGATCACGAGGTGCTCCGGACGGATGCCGACCTGCGTCCGTTCGTCGCTCGGGACCTCGTAGCGGCGGCCGAGCGGGATCTCGTGACCATCGACATGGGCCGCCGCGCCGTCGATCCGGGCGGGAAAGAAGTTCATGCCGGGCGAGCCGATGAAATAGCCGACGAAAGCGTGCGCCGGCGTGTCGAACAGCTCCTCGGGCGTGCCGATCTGCAAGGCGACCCCGTCCTTCATCACGACGACGCGGTCCGCGAAGGTCAGCGCCTCGACCTGGTCGTGGGTGACGTAGATCATCAGCAAGTCGAGCGCCTTGTGGACCTCCTTGAGCTTGGAGCGGAGATCCCACTTGAGCGCCGGATCGATCACGGTGAGCGGCTCGTCGAACAGCACGGCCGACACGTCGCGGCGCACCAGTCCGCGGCCGAGCGAGATCTTCTGCTTCGCATCGGCGGTGAGGTTCCGGGCGCGCTTGCCGAGAACCGGGCCGAGCTCGAGCATCTCGGCGATCTCGGCGACCCGCCGGTCGATGTCGGCGCGTCCCATGCCGCGGTTGCGCAGCGGAAACGCGAGGTTCTCGCCGACCGTCATGGTGTCGTAGATGACCGGGAACTGGAACACCTGGGCGATGTTGCGCCGCTCGGTCGAGACCTGCGTGACGTCGCGGTCATCGAACAGGAGGCGCCCCTCCGACGGGGTGAGCAGTCCCGAGATGATGTTGAGCAGCGTGGTCTTGCCGCATCCGGAGGGACCGAGCAGCGCGTAGGCCAGGCCGTGCTCCCAGACGTGGTGGATCGGCTGCAGCGCGTAGTTCGATCCGCCGCCGTAGGAGTGGCCGATGCCGTCGAGCGTGATGGTGGACATCGCCTGCTCCTCAGGCCGTGGCCGAGAGGGCGGACGGCATCACCCGCCTTCCCTCCTCGTCGAACACGAAGAGGCCGCGGGGATCGATCTGGATCTCCGCCGTCGCACCGGGCTGCCAGTCGTGCATCCCGCGCACCAGCGAGACGAGGCGCGAGCCCGCCACGTCGACATGGACGAAGCTTTCGCCGCCGCTCAACTGGGTCGCCACCACCTTGCCGGCGAGCCGGATCCCGTCCGGGACAGCCTCGAGGCGCGCGTGCTCGACCCGGAAGCCGAGGCGGTAAGCCCCATCCGGCATCCCGGCGAGGGAAGCCGGTGCGGGAAGCGGCCGGCCGGCGCCGACGACGAGGGCACCCTCCTTCCGCACGGCGAGCTCGTTCAGCGGCGGATCCGAGAACACGCGCGCGGCGGCGATGTTGGCCGGCGCCCGGTAGACCGACGCCGTCTCGCCCAGCTGGGTCACGCGTCCCTCGGACAGCGTCGCGGTCCGGCCGCGAAGCAGCAACGCCTCCGTGGGCTCGGTGGTCGCGTAGACCAGGATCGCGCCGGTCTCGGCGAAGAGGCGGGGCAGCTCCTCCCTCAGCTCCTCGCGTAGCTTGTAGTCGAGATTGGCGAGGGGTTCGTCGAGCAGGACGAGGTCGGCCCGCTTGACCAGCGCGCGCGCGATCGCCGTACGCTGCTGCTGACCGCCCGACAGTTGCGCCGGCAGCCGGTCGAGCATCGGCTCCAGCCGGAGGACGCGCGCGGCCTCGCCGACCCGGCGTTCGATCTCGCTCCTGCCGACACCGGCCACCCTGAGCGGGGAGGCGATGTTCTCCCGCACGCTCAGCGAGGGGTAGTTGACGAACTGCTGGTAGACCATCGCGACCGACCGCTTCCGGACCGGGATCCGAGCGGTCTCGTGACCGTCGATCGTGATGCGCCCGCCCGTCGGCCGCTCGAGCCCGGCCATGAGGCGCATCAGCGTGGTCTTGCCGGCGAGCGTCGGGCCGAGAAGGATGTTCATCGTGCCGGGCTCGAGCACGAGATCGACGTCCCGGATGACGTCGTCGGCACCGACGCGAAGCCCGACGCGTTCGAGAACGAGGCTCATGCGGCGAGATCGTCCCGCCGCAGTCGTCGCAGCGCGTCGTCGACCGCGGCGGACGCCGCCCCGTCGAGCCGAAGCCCGAGCTTGCTCCGGCGCCAGAGCACGTCCTCGGCGGTGCGCGCCCACTCGTACCGCACGAGGTAGCGGAGCTCCGCGTCCGTGAGGCCGGCGCCGTAGTCCCGACCGAGATCGGGCATCGACGAGGCATGGCCGAGGATCGCCTCCACCCGCGTACCGTAGGCCCGCATCAACCGCCGTGCGAGCGGCAGGGAGAGGAACGGCCGGGTCCGGCGGAGCTCGGCGACCGCCTCGTCGTACCCCGTCATCGGGAAATCGCCGCCCGGCAGCGGCGCCTCGGCGGTCCACCCCGCCTTGCGACCGCCCGGCGGCGGCAGATGCGGCGCGAGCTGCTTCAGCGCCGCCTCGGCAAGCTTGCGGAACGTCGTGATCTTGCCGCCGAAGATCGACATCAGCGCCGGCTGGTCCCCGGCCGCCTCGAGCGCCAGCACGTAGTCGCGCGTCACCGCCTGGGCCGATCCCTTGCCCTCGTCGTGCAGCGGCCGCACGCCGGAGTAGGTCCAGACGACCTGCTCAGGCGTCACCGGCCGGAGGAGGTACTCGCTGGCCGACCGGCACAGATAGGCGATCTCCTCGGGCGACGCGCTGACCGCGGCCGGATCGCCCTCGTAGTCGAGATCCGTCGTCCCGATCAGCGTGAAGTCGGTCTCGTAGGGGATGACGAAGAAGATCCGCTTGTCCTGGTTCTGGAAGATGTAACTCCCGTCATGCGCCATCAGGCGCGGCACGACGATGTGGCTGCCCTGCACCAGGCGCACCGGGGCGCTCGTGTTCGCGCGGATCACCCGCTCCGCGATCTCCGACACCCAGGGGCCGGCGGCGTTGACCAGGACGCGGGCCCGGATCGTGCGCGGCGCACCGGTCTCCTCGTCGCGAAGCGCGATCGTCCAGACGCCGTTCTCGCGCGCGGCGGAGACGCATCCGGTGCGCGTCGCGATCTCGGCCCCGTGCTCCGCGGCATCGAGCGCGTTCAGCACGACGAGACGGGAATCCTCGACCCAGCAATCCGAATATTCGAAACCGCGCCTGAACTCCGGCTTGAGCGGCTCGCCGATCGGGTCTTCGCGCAACTTCACCGTCCGGGTCGGCGGCAGGAGCTTCCGGCCGCCGATGTTGTCGTAGAGCAGCAGGCCGAGGCGCAACAGCCAGGCCGGCCGCAGATTGCGGTGGAAGGGCAGCACGAAGCGGAGCGGCCAGACGATGTGCGGCGCGATCCGCCACAGCACCTCGCGCTCGCGGAGGGCCTCTCGCACCAGGCGGAACTCGTAGTATTCGAGGTAGCGCAAGCCGCCGTGGATCAGCTTCGTCGACGCGCTCGAGGTTCCCGAGCCGAGATCCCGCTTCTCGCAGAGGAAGACGCGCCACCCGCGTCCCGCCGCGTCGCGGGCGATCCCCGTCCCGTTCACCCCGCCGCCGATGATGGCGAGGTCGAACATCTCGGCGTCGGCTCCGGCGGTCACGGAAACGTCCAGCCCTCCCAGACGGCGCGGTTCGTGCTCTTTCGCTTTGCATCAGCGCACGAAAAAACCGAACCTGCAAGCGATCATGTTTCGTCTTCGTCGCCACCCACCTCGATCACCTCCACCTCGTGGCGGCGGCACAGCTCCGCCTCCCGGTCGTGCAGCCGGTCGGTGACCAGGATGTCGATCTCGTCGAGGCGCGCGATCCGCACCGGCGCGCGACGGACGAACTTGCTCGCGTCGGCGACCAGGATGACCCGGCCGGCATTCTCGATGATCGCGCGCGAGACCTGCACCTCGCGCGCATCGTAGTCGAGCAGGGTTCCTTCGGCGTCGATCGCCGAGGTGCCGATGACCGCGAGGTCGACGCTGTAGTGCCGGATCAGATCGACCGCCATGTGGCCGACGACGCCGCCGTCGGTCGGCCGGATGTTGCCGCCGGCGATCACCACCTCGATCGAGCGGTTGCGATAGAGCTCGGTCGCGACGTTGATGTTGTTGGTCACGACGAGCAGGCCGGTCCGCGCCGTGAGGGCGCGGGCGACTTCCTCGGTGGTGGTGCCGAGATTGATGAACAGCGAGGAATTGTCGGCGATCAGGGACGCCGCCTTCTCGCCGATCCGGCGCTTCTGCTCGTGGGCGACGAGCTTGCGCGCCTCGTAGGCGAGGTTGGCGACCGAGGACGCGATGATCGCACCTCCGTGCACGCGCATCAGCACGCCGGCTTCGCAGAGCTCGTTCAGGTCGCGCCGTATCGTCTGCGGCGTCACCGCGAACCGGAGCGAGAGGTCGTCGACGGACACCCGCCCCGTCTCGCGGGCGAGCGCCACCACCTCGGCCTGACGACGCGCGCCGACGCCGGCGGTCTGGCTCACAGGCCGAAGTTGAAGGCGATCGAGATGCGCAACCGGTCGCCCCGGTATGGCCGGACCTGATGGAGCAGCCAGGACGGGAACAGGAACAGCAGGCCGGGCCGGGGCCGGATGGTTTCGGCGCTGCCGGCGGCCCGGCAGTCGGGATCGGCGAAGCGGAGCAAGGGCGCGTTCATGCCGGGACCCGGCCCGCGCGGGTCGAGCATCTCGAACTCGCCGCCGAGCGTCTCGTCGGAGGCCGACCCGCCATCGTCGACGTAGTACGTGCCGGACCAGAACGATCCGGGATGGTAGTGGCAGATGTTGCTGTCGCCCGGGCCGTTCACGTTGGCCCAGGCCTGCATCTTCCAGGCCGGCGCGACGGCGTTCCCCTCGCGGTCGACGACCAGCCTCGTGGCGAGCTCGCGCGCGATCCCGAGCAGTTCGGCCATCCGCGGACCACCCCAGGACGCGATCTCGCGATCGGAGTGCCAGCCGCCGGCGTTCGAGGCCTGCACCGAGCTCGTCTCATCGCGGCGCCGGAGGATCAGCGCGCGGAGCTCCGCGTTGCGCGCGGCGCTGTCCGGCAGCTCGACGGCGGCGACCGGCGTCGCGAACAGGCCGCGCACGTTGATGTCGAGCCGCGCCATCCGTGTTCTTCCCGCCCGGTTCCCGACATGATCATAAGCGCGAAGCGGCCGGGCGTCATGACCGGCCGGCGATCGGTCCGAGCATCCATCTCCACCGGGGTCCAAGATGACAACGAGAAACCGCATCCTGGCGATCGACCAGGGCACCACGTCGACCCGTTCGATCCTCTATGACGAGCGGGCCAGGCCGCTCGCGACCGAGCGGCGCGAGTTCGCGCAGCATTACCCGGACCGGGGCTGGGTCGAGCACGACCCGGAGGATCTCTGGCGCGACGTCGTGACGACCGCGCGGGCGGCCCTGGCGGCCGGCGGCGAGGACGGGTCGTCGGACGGCGTCGCCGCGATCGGGATCACCAACCAGCGTGAGACCGTGATCGTCTGGGACCGCGAGACCGGGCACGCGGTCGGCCGCGCGATCGTCTGGCAGGATCGCCGCACGTCGGCGTTCTGCGACCGGCTGCGCGCGGACGGCGCGGAGGCCACGATCCAGGAACGGACCGGCCTTCTCGTCGACCCCTACTTCTCCGCCTCCAAGCTCCGCTGGATCCTCGACGAGGTGGACGGCGCGCGCGCGCGGGCCGAGGCAGGCAAGCTGGCCTTCGGCACGGTCGACAGCTTCCTGCTCTGGCGGCTGACCGGCGGCCGCGTGCACGCGACGGACGCGACCAACGCGTCGCGGACGCAGCTCTTCAACATCCACGACGGCGAGTGGGACGAGGAACTGCTCCGGCTGTTCGACGTGCCGCGCGCGCTGCTCCCCGAGGTCCGGGACAATGCCGGCCTGTTCGGCGAGACCGATCCGGACCTGTTCGGGCGTGCGATCCCGATCAACGGCATGGCGGGCGATCAGCAGGCGGCGGTGATCGGCCAGGCCTGCCTTCGCGACGGCATGGCGAAGTCCACCTACGGCACCGGCTGCTTCATGCTGCTCAACACCGGCGACGAGGCGGTCCGGTCCGACAACCGCATGCTGACCACGATCGCCTATCGGCTGGACGGGCACACGACCTACGCCCAGGAAGGCGCCATCTTCGTGGCCGGCGCCGCGGTCAAGTGGCTGCGGGACGGGATCGGCCTGATCACCCACGCCTCGCAGACCCACGACATGGCGACCTCGGTTCCGGACAGCGGTGGCGTGTACATCGTGCCGGGTTTCGTCGGCCTCGGCGCGCCGCACTGGGATCCGGAGGCGCGCGGCCTGATCTGCGGCCTCACGCTCGGCTCGACCGCGGCCCATGTCGCGCGGGCGGCCCTGGAAGCGGTCGCCTACCAGACGCTCGACCTCGCAACCGCGATGCGCGACGACGGCGCGGGTGCGGCGCGCGCGATCCGCGTCGACGGCGGCATGGCGGCGAACGACTGGTTCTGCCAGTTCCTAGCCGACATGCTCGACGTTCCGGTGGAGCGGCCGACCGAGCTCGAATCCACGGCGCGCGGAGCGGCCTTCCTCGCGGGGCTGGCGGCCGGCGTGTGGGACGGCACGGACGCGATCGCCGAGGCCTGGCGCTGCGAACGCCGCTTCACCCCCACGATGAAGCCGGCGCTCCGCTCGCAGCTCCTCGCCGGCTGGCAGGACGCCCTCGCCCGCGCGACCCTGAAGCCAGGGTGACACGTCACAAGTCGAGGAGGCCCGGACCAGACATCGGTCCGACCCCTCGCCTCTTCCCGGGTCAGCGCCACTCTCAAGCGAGACCGTGCTTCACGGTCATGGGAGACTGCCATGTTCATGCGTATCGACCGGCTCCAGGCCGAGCTGCCTCCTGCCACCAAGGCCGATCCCAACGCGGCCTCCGCGCTGCAGGAACTGCTCGGCGGCAAGTACGGCGAGATGTCGACGCTCGGAAACTACATGTTCCAGAGCTTCAACTTCCGCAGCAAGGCGAAGCTCCGGCCGTTCTACGAGCTCGTCGCCAGCATCACCGCGGAGGAACTCGGCCATCTCGAGCTCGTCAGCAACGGCGTCGCCATGCTGGCCAACGGTCCGGACGACCCCAAGAACGAGAAGGGTAACGCGGACATCTCGAAGGCGCCGTTCGAGGCGATGAAGGACGTGCGCTCGACCGCGTCGTTCGTCTCGTACGGAGGCGGTTCGGTTCCGGTCAACAGCAACTCCATGGCCTGGAACGTCGACATGGTGACGACGACCGGCAACGTCGTGGTCGACCTCATCCACAACTTCCACCTCGAATGCGGTGCACGCCTGCACAAGCTCCGCGTCTACGAGATCCAGACGTCGCCGACCGGTCGCGAGGTCTGCGCCTATCTCCTGGTCCGCGGCTCGGTGCACGCGCATGCCTACGCGCTCGCGCTGAAGCAGATCACCGGCGTCGAGGTCGAGAAGATGCTGCCGACGCCGAACATCGACCTGTCCCGCATCCCCGAGTGCCAGAAGTATCTCGACGAGGGCTCGCACCGGCGTCTCTACACCTGGAGCAACGACGAGTACAAGTCGATCGCGGGCCTCTGGAACGACAGCGAGCAGGCGCTTCCGGGCGACCCGCCGGGACCGCTCGAGGTCGTGGACGGCGTGCCGCAGGGCGGCAAGATCCACGACCTGACCGGGATCGCCTCGGCCTTCGCGCCCGACTATGCGCCGGAGGAGATGTTCGAGATCGCGACCAAGCTGTACAAGAAGTCGCGCTAGTTTGGAGGGGCTCCGGCCGGGAGCCCCGTCCCGTCGCGCAGGCGGGCGACGGTGGAGCTGAGGTCCACCGCTCAAGCTTGTTGCTGCAGCGCAAGCTGGCGTGGGAGCGGCGAGGATCCGAGTGGCTGGCGGAGGAGGGTACTGGGTTCGGGGTGAGGGCCTTATGACATCGAGGAAGGGCCGCTTTCACGGCCCTTCCCGAGCGTCTGGTGAAAACTACATCGCGGGTGCGCCGGTCCCGTAGTAGTCGTCCACGGCTCGACCTCGAGTGTCGTCCCAGGCTGACAGGTCGTTGGCACCATAGGCCGGGGCACCCTGAAGGCGGTCCTTGTCTAGGCCGACCCTGTAACCGCCTTTCTGAGTGTCGTAGGTGAGCTGGTTCCAAGGCAGCGGGTGATATTTCTCGCCCATGCCGAGAAATCCGCCAATACTCAGGATTGCATACTGAGCCCGGCCGGAAACCTTCTCAAGCATCACGTCGTGTATGCTGCCGAGCTTATCGCCGGTTCGATTGTAAACGCTCGTCCCGCTCACTTTGCTTGCCGCGATCAGTTGGCCGCCAGTATCACTCGGATTGTGCACGCCAGCGCTCGACATGGTGTTCTCCTTTGGGGTTATCGCCCCTGCCGCACTCGCTTTGTCAGCGGGTTCGTCGACAGGAGCCCAAGGAAGAAACGCGATGGCGAGCCAGGAAGTTCGAGCCTTGCAGGCGGGCGATGGTGGAGCTGAGGGGAATCGAACCCCTGACCTCCTCATTGCGAACGAGGCGCTCTCCCAACTGAGCTACAGCCCCGCCTGGCTGGCGGCGGGAAGATGATCGGTGCCGGATAGGGCGTCAAGGCCGCCTCCTTGGCGGCGCCCGGCGCCCGTCAGCCGCGTTGGCGCATGTGCTGGAGCAGGTTCTCGATCGGTGACGGGGCATGGCCGGGCGATCCGGCATTGCCGCGGAACCGTTCGAGCAATTGCAAGCCGGTGAAGCTGTGCGGGGCCGCGGGCGCCGACGGCGGGACGTTGGCGGCGGTCTCCTGGTCGCTCGTCAGCGGCACCGGTCGGAGGATCCGTTCGCCGTCGGTCGCACCGACGGTGACCGAGGTCGTCGCGATCGCCCTGACCGTGTAGGGACCGGCCCGACCGCCCACGCCGATCGTCACGGGCTTGCCGCCGCTCGGTGGCTCGAACACCGCGCGCCGGAGCGTGTCGGTGACCAGGATCCCCGACAGGCGAGGAACCGTGTTGTCGACGTTCCCGCCGCCGTTGCCCGGCGGCGGCCGGCGCGAGACGCTGAACAGCGGCCTGGCCAGGATGGTCCCGACCTCGGCGGCCGGCCGGCCCGGGACAGGGGGGGCGACACCCGGTCCGCCCCCGTGCGGAACCCGGAACGCGGCGGCCGACGAGGCGCCCGGCGCCGGCCAGGCAAGCTCCCCGAGCGCGACGGCGCCGAACAGGAGGGCGGCGAGGAGGGGCGTGGCGAGACCGGCCTGCACGGGAGTTGGTTCCTCTGGAGATCGCCCAAGCGGAGCGGATTATCCCGAGAGCCCGGTCAGACGCCAGGAAGTTCGTTGACCGAGACCACCCGCCACGCCGCCTCGTGACGTTCGATCACGGTGACCGACAGGTTCTGCACCGAGAAGCGCAGGGCCTGCTCGCCGGTGATCCCGATCGCGTGCGCGACCGCGGCCCGGATCGCGCCGCCATGACTGACGGCCACGACCTCGCCGCCCCGGTGACCGTGGGCGAGGCGGTCGAGCGCGCGCCCGACGCGCCGGCAGACGGCATCGAAGCTCTCGCCGCCCGGTGGGGCCTCGTCGGCGGCGAGCGGCCAGAACGGGTGAGCGGGCCGGAACAGGCGGGCGGGCAGCTCGGCATGGCGCAGGCCGGCCCACTCGCCGAGATCCTGCTCGAGCAGCCCGTTCTCGACGTCGGGGCGGATCGGGGCCTCGCGCCAGGCGGCGATCGCGTCGAGCGTGCGGCGGGTCCGGCTGAGCGGCGTCACATACCAGGCGGCATCGGCGGGAAGCCGGCGCGCCAGCGCCTGGTACATCGCGACCTGGGCCACCAGGCTCTCGGGGCAGAGCGATACATCCTGGACGCCGTAGAGGCGGCCCCGGGCGTTCTCCTCCACGAGCGCGTGCCGGACCAGCCAGAACCGCGTGACCCCCGGTTCGAGGGCGACGTGGTCGAGGATCGAGGGCAGGGCTGCCGGAAGGACGCCGGTCGAAGCAACGGGGGCGGACATGCGGCTCAGAGTTCCTCCGGCGCGCCGAAGCTCGGTTTCGGGTCGTGGGCCGCGAGGCGGTCCTGATGGCGCATCAGGAGGGAGAGCTTCTCGAGGCAGGCGGTCGCATCGGCGATCTCCCGGGCGAGGCGCGCCTCCCCGTCGATCCCTTCGTGCGACGGCTCGCCGGAGACCAGGCGGGCGCCGGCGGAGATCCGGAGGGCGCCCGCGATGCCGCCCGCCCCGTCCGCGACGGGTGCGGGCTGGCCGACATGGCACCGGAGCGAGGCGAGGAAGCGCTCCGCGGCGCCGAGGCCGGGCGGCAGGGCTTCGCGCACGTCGGCGTTGAGCCAGCCGTAGAGGCGCCGCGACGCATCAAGGTCGAGGGGCCGTCCGTCTCGACCGATCACCAGGAACGGAATGATCGTCCGGACGTCGTCCCAGGCGCATCTCGCATCGCCGAGGACCGGCCGGCGAAGCGGCGGCGCGACGACGGCGACGGTGTCCCGGGAGCGGGCGATCGCGGCGCTGACCGCTTCGGTGAAGCGCTCCAGGATCTCGCGCGTGCGCCGAGGCGGCACCGCGGCGAAGGCCCGCATCTCGGCGAGCGCCGCCTGCCAGCGCAGGACCATGCCGATGTTCACGTCGTCGGGGAGGAACCCGGCCGCGGCGAGCCCGTCGGGCCAGTCATGGCGGCCGCAGTAGTCGGCGAGGCCGGCGGGAAGCGTCGCGTCAGCGAGGGCCGCCATCAAGGGTGGCGGCAGCAGGATCGCGCCGCAGAAGGGCGGCCCGGTGAAGAACTTCGATCCGGTGATCATGACCGTCCAGCCGATCTCGACATAGGAGCGGACCCGCTCGGCGGTGAGACGCGCCTGGCAGGCATCGACCACGACGTCGATCCGGCCGCGATGGGCGCGGCCGAGCCCGGCCGCGCACTCGACCGAGGGCGCGAGCAGGCCGGTCTTCGAGATGTCGAGATAGTGGAGCAGGACGTGGCGCCCCTCGGCCACCGCGTCGCCGACCAAGCGGCAGGCGTTCCGGTCGACCGTCTCCGGCGCGAGCAACGTGCCGTCGTCCGCCCGGACGGCGAGATCGGCGCGGCGGATGTCGTCGGGCATTCCGTCGAGCAGCGCGCCGCGCTCCACCGCCCCGCCCCGCGCGGTGTCGCCGGCGAAATGGCGCCCGACCGAGGCGAGCGGCACGCCGCTTCCGGTCTCCTCGGGCGCGGTCAGCAGGTTCAGGAGCGGGCGCCCCCGGTGCGCAGCCGCGATCGCCGCCAGGGCCAGGATCTCGCAATCCGTCCCGGAGGCGGCGAGCACGACGCCGGTTCCGGGCGGCAGTTCGTAGTGACGGCCGATGCCGTCGCGCACGGCGCGGAGCTCGTCCCGGCCGGCAACGCCGCCGGCCGGGATCCCGCGCGCGAGACGTCGGCGGGCCTGCTCCGCCGCGGCGAAGCCGCGTTCCGAGAGCGACGACGCCGTCGACGAGGCGTAGGTCACCGCCCAGGGTCGCGGGCGATGGCTCGTCCCGTAATGGTTGAGCCGGGTCTCCTCGCCGATCCGGAGCCGTGCGTCGCCGCCGGTCGCGAGCAGCGCCTCCACCGGCCCGATCCCGGCCCAGCGCGCGCCGAGAGCCGCGACCTCGTCCGCCGAGGGATCCGGCGCCCCGATCGAGGCGGCGACCGACGCCAGCGCCTCCCGCGGGGGCGGAGCGTCGGCCGCCATCACGCCGATGAAGGGCGAAGGCGCGGGTTCTTCGGCTTCCGCGTCGAGCGCCCAGAACAGGGCGGCCACCCGGAACGCCGCGAGGCACGCGAACGCGTCTCCGGGCGACGAGGCCGGGCTGTCGGGCGGAGCCGCGCCGTCCGACAGCAGGGCCCGTTCCAACGCATGGCGAAGATGGAAGGCGAGCGTTCTCCGCGAGCCGTACGCGCCGGCCCCGAGCACGATCTCGACCTCGCCGGCCGCGTGGCGCAGACGGAACGGGGAGGGCTCCTCCGGGTCGAGGCTGATCCGCCTTCCGTCGGCGAGGACGCGCAGATCCGGCCGCTGCAGCGTCGCGAGCAGCCTCGCGCTCAGGCCTTCCGCGAACAAGATCCGAACTCCCGATGGCGCGATCGCATGCCCCGACCCTCGCCGCGGACCGCGACGAGCGCAAGGCCGTCTTCGTCACGATTGCTCTCGGCCGTCATGTTTGCCAGTGTCCGGCGACACCGGACAGCGATGAGACGGAACGGGATATGCGCATACTCCTGACTGGTGGCTGCGGCTTCATCGGCTCGGCCGTGGTGCGTCACCTCATCCGGTCGACCGCGCACAGCGTGGTGAACGTCGATGTTATGACATATGCCGCGTCCGAGGAAACGCTGGAGGACGTCTCGGCCGACGGCCGCTACACCCATGTCAGGGCCGACATCACCGACGCCGATGCGATCGGCCACGCGTTCGCGACGCATCGGCCGGACGCGGTGATGCATCTCGCCGCCGAGAGTCATGTGGACCGCTCGATCGACGGGCCGGCGCCCTTCATCACCACCAACGTCGTCGGCACGTTCGTGATGCTGGAAGCGGCGCGAAAGCACTGGCAGGCGCTGCCCGGCGAGAGGCGCGACGCGTTCCGCTTCCACCACGTCTCGACCGACGAGGTCTTCGGCGCGCTCGGCCCGGACGACGCGCCCTTCACCGAGGCGACGCCGTACGATCCGCGCTCGCCATACAGCGCGAGCAAGGCCGCCTCCGATCATCTCGTCCGCGCCTGGCACCACACCTACGGACTTCCGGCGTTCGTCTCGAACACGACGAACAATTACGGCTTCTGGCATTTTCCGGAAAAGCTGATCCCGCTGGTGACGATCAACGCGATCGAGGGTGCCGAACTGCCGGTGTACGGCGACGGCTCGAACCAGCGCGACTGGCTGTTCGTGGACGATCACGCCGCCGCCCTCGTGCGTGCGGTGGAACGCGGCGTTCCCGGCGAGACCTACGCGATCGGCGCGCGCCAGCCGCGCTCCAACCTCGAGGTGGTGCAGGCGATCTGTCGCACGCTCGACGAGATCGCGCCCGATGACGAGGGTCCGCGCGAGCGGCTGATCCGCTTCGTGACCGACCGGCCGGGCCACGATTGGCGTTACGAGATCGATCCCTCGCACGCCGAGCGCGTGCTGGGCTGGAAGGCCGAGCACGATTTCGAACAGGGCATCCGCCGCACCGTGCAGTGGTACGTCGACCATCGAGCCTGGTGGACCGCGATCCGGGAGCGACGCTACAGCGGCCGGCGCCTCGGAACGGCGGCCTGAGATGGCGCGACCGCCCCAGGCCCTGACGAGAGGAACCGAGATGAAGGGAATCGTGCTGGCCGGCGGCTCCGGCACGCGGCTGCACCCGATGACCCTGGCCGCCAGCAAGCAGCTTCTGCCGGTGTACGACAAGCCGATGATCTACTATCCGCTCAGCACGCTGATGCTGGCCGGGATCCGCGACATCATGATCATCTCGACGCCGAGCGACCTGCCGCAGTTCAGGCGCCTGCTCGGCGACGGTTCGCGCCTCGGCTGCCGCTTCGAGTATCGCGAGCAGCCCTCGCCGGACGGTCTCGCCCAGGCCTTCCTGATCGGCGAGGACTGGATCGCGGGCCACGCCTGCGCGCTGGCACTCGGCGACAACCTGATCTTCGCCGACCATCTCGGCGTGCTGCTCCGGGCCGCGGTCTCCCGCCCGGAAGGGGCCACCGTGTTCGCCTACCAGGTGCGCGATCCGGAACGCTACGGTGTCGTGACGTTCGACGAGCAGAGCCGCGCGCTCGACATCGTGGAGAAGCCGGCGGACCCCACCAGCAACTGGGCCGTCACCGGGCTCTATTTCTACGACCACCGGGTCAGCGAGTTCGCGCGCACGATCAGGCCGTCGCCGCGCGGCGAGCTGGAGATCACCGACCTCAACCACATCTATCTCGAGGAAGGCTCGCTCCATGTCGAGCGGCTCGGCCGCGGCTGCGCCTGGCTGGACGCGGGGCTTCCCGACAGCCTGCTGCAGGCGGCGACCTTCGTGCAGACCATCCAGGGGCGCCAGGGCATGCTGGTCGGCAGTCCCGAGGAGGTCGCGTTCCGGATGGGCTACATCGACGGCGACCAGTTGCGGGCGGAGGCGAAAAGACTGTCGAAGACCGAGCTCGGCCGATTGCTCGCGGAGATCGCGGAGCACGCCTCGCCATGAAGGCCGAACCTCTCGCGATCGCGGACATCATCCTGGTCACGCCGCCGCGGTTCGGCGACAGCCGCGGCTTCTTCTCGGAGACCTACAACGCCGCCCGCATGGCCGAGAGCGGGATCACCGCCGTCTTCGTCCAGGACAACCAGAGCCTGTCGGGCAAGCGTGGCACGGTTCGCGGCCTCCACTGCCAGCTCGACCCGCACGCGCAAGGGAAGCTCGTCCGCTGTCCGCGCGGGGCGATCTGGGACGTCGCGGTCGATGCGCGGGTCGGCTCGCCCACCTACGGTCGCTGGGTCGGCGCCGAGCTCTCGGAGGAGAACTGGTCGCAGCTCTGGATCCCGCCGGGGTTCCTGCACGGGTTCGTGACGCTGACCGACATGGCGGAGGTCCAGTACAAATGCACGGACATCTATGACAAGGCCTCCGAACGCGCGGTGATGTGGGACGACCCCGATCTCGGGATCGCGTGGCCGGTCGCGCCCGACGAGGCGATCCTGTCCGACAAGGACAAGGACGCCGCCTCCTTCCGGGACAGCCGGGGCTGGTTCACCCTTCCATGAGCGACCTCATCCTCGTCACCGGCGGCCAGGGACAGCTCGCGACATCGCTCGCGCGCGCGGGCGGCGAGCGGGTCCGACGCGCGGCACGACCGGAACTCGACTTCGACGTGCCGGGCTCGATCGATCGCGTGTTCGACGAGACGGAACCGGCCTTCGTCGTCAACGCCGCCGCCTACACCGCGGTCGACGCGGCGGAGAACGACGCCGAGGCGGCCGCGCGTGCGAACCGCGACGCGCCGGCACGGCTCGCGACGCTCTGCGCCGGCGCCGGCATCCCGCTGATCCACGTCTCGACCGACTACGTCTACGACGGACGCAAGGGCGCGCCCTATGTCGAGACCGACCCGACCGCGCCGACCGGCGTCTATGGGCGAACCAAGCTCGACGGCGAGACGGCGGCGCTGGCGGTCCATCCGCGCACCGTGGTGCTGCGCACGAGCTGGGTGTTCTCGCCGTACGGCAGGAACTTCGTGCGCACCATGCTGAACGCGCAACTCAAGACCGACACGCTCAAGGTCGTGGCCGACCAGCACGGCTCGCCGACCAGCGCGCCCGACCTCGCCGACGCGATCCTGCAGATCATCGCGAGCGGCATCGAGACCGTCCACGGCGGCATCTATCACGCGGCCAACCGCGGCTACACGACCTGGCATGGGCTCGCCGTCGCCACGTTCGAGGAGGCCGCGCGACACGGACGCGCCATGCCGGAGGTCGCCCCGATCCGGACCGCGGACTGGCCGACGCCGGCCGTGCGGCCCGCCGACACGCGTCTCGATTGCGGCAAGCTGAAACGGACGTTCGGCATCACGCTGCCGGAGTGGCGGCCGTCCCTGGCGCGGACCGTGGACCTGTTGCTGGCAGGCTAGAGCGGGATCCCGTTCAATCGGCTCCTACCCGGCTGCAGTGAAGTGGTTGGCGCACTCGGCTGGCGTGACGTTCGACGGGTGCTTCGGGGGTCAATGAGTGAGAAAACGGGTAAAAGCCTTCCTGAGAACACGCGGGTACTCCATCGGCCGTAGGTCGCCGGATATCCTGGACTTCTTGCAGTCTCGCGACGTCTCACTCGTGATCGACGTCGGTGCGAACGTCGGACAGTTTGCGTTGTCACTGAGGGAGCTGGGTTACAGAGGAAAGATCGTGTCGCTCGAGCCAGTCAGGCACATATTTGACAAGCTAGAGGGTACTGCCGCGAGAGATCCTCTGTGGACGACCTTGAACCTTGCGTTGGGTTCGGCGGAGGGCTCCGCCGAAATCCACGTGAGTGATGATTCGCGATTTAGCTCGTTCCTTACTCAGACCAAAGAGGCGCGGTTGTTCGATCCAAGGTCGCGCGTCACCCAACGGGAGGTGGTGAGCGTCAAGCGTCTCGAGGACATCCTCAAGGATTGGCCGGAGGAACGAGTTTTCCTCAAGCTGGATGTACAGGGGTTCGAACGTGATGTCTTGGAAGGTGGCGCAGGTTCACTGGAAAGAATAGTCGGACTGATGGTCGAACTGCCCATCAAGCATCTATACGAGGATACGTGGTCGATCCATGAGGCCCTCGCTTACCTGCAGGAGCGACGTTTCTCGCTGGCGCAAGCCACTCCGACGAACTACGATGCGGCGGATCAAGCCTCGATGCTGGAAATGGATTGCGTGTTTCGCCGTGACTCCTGAGTCTCGGCATAAGCCTTCAAAACATGCTGCAATCTGAGGCTCGGACATCCCCCGCGATGCAGGCCATGAACGTTGCCTCCGTCAGCGATGGAGCTCGCTGCTTCCGATAGACTTTTCGATCCGGTGGCGGCCCGATCCCGCCGGTTGCGGGAGACCGGAGCGCCGCTCCATGGAACAGCACGTCAGCATCCTGCTTTCCACCTGGAACGGGGCGGAGCATCTCGCCGCGCAGCTCGAGAGTTATCGCGCGCAGTCGCACCGGCAATGGACGTTGCGCTGGCGGGACGACGGCAGCACGGACGGGACGCGGGCGATGCTCGCCGCCTTCGACCGGGGCGCGCCGCTCGCCGATGACGGACGGGCGCTCGGACCGGCGGCGAGCTTCGCCGCCCTGCTGCGCGCGCATCTCGCCACGAACTCCGGGGGCCCGATCGCCTTCTCGGACCAGGACGATGTCTGGCTGCCGCAGAAGCTCGCGCGAGGGATCGCCGCACTCCGGCGCTCTCCCGACCGGCCGGCCCTCTACTGCGCCCGGCAGATCCTGGTCGACGCGACGCTCCGGCCGATCGGGTCGTCGCCGGCGATCCGCCGGGGGCCCGGCTTTCCCGATGCGCTCACCCAGAACATCGCGACCGGCTGCACGGTGATGCTGAACGAGGCGGCGCAGCGCCTCGTCGCACGCGCCGACCCGCCCGCGGGAACGCTGCACGACTGGTGGGCCTACCTCCTGGTGACCGCCGCCCGCGGCGTCGTGGTCGCCGACGACGAGCCGACCATCCTGTATCGACAGCACGGACGGAACGCCGTCGGTGCCCCGGAGGGCCGGGCGAGGCGCGCCGTCGCCGCGATGCGACGCGGGCCGGGTCGCTTCATGACGACGTTCCGGAACAATGTCGCGGCCCTCGACGCGATGTCCGAGGTCCTGTCTCCGGACGCGCGCCAGCTGCTGGCGGAGGTCCGGCGGGCACTCGAGGCGGGTCCTTTAGCGCGCGCGGTCCTGCTCCGACGACATCGCCTGGTCCGGCAGACCCCGGCGGAGACGGCGTTGTTCCGCCTGTGGTTCGTGCGAGGCTGAAGCCGGATGGTCGCGCGCCGGGGGTCAGCGCGGTCTTGCCCCGGCCACCCGTCTCGCCGCCTTCGCGATCGCCCGCATCGGCGCGGTGAGCCGCCAGGAGGTGGACGCTCGAAGGCTCGCGATCTCTGCCTCGAGCGCCGTCTCGCCCGGCCGGGCCGAAAGCGGCGCGGCGCGGCGGCGCGCGATCATCGTCGAGCCGGCGGGGATCGCGCCGAGGGCCGCCGGCGCGAGGAGGCGGCAATGGTCGCGGTCGATCTGCGCGTCCGCCGGCGCGGCGAGGAGCTCGTCCACCGTCATCCGGCCGAACGCCTCGCGCGCCGGCTCGGGCAGCCCGTTCCGCCATTCGTTCAGGATCCAGCACAGCGCCTGCACCGGATGATTGTTGCGCTCGATCACCGAGGAAACGATGTCGCAGTCGGCCGCGAACAGGCTGACGCAGCCGCCGGGCGTCGCGTTGAAGTAGTGGTGCGGATAGCCGTGCACGCCCTGGAGGAACGGATAGTCGACGAGCACGCGGCCGCCCGGCTTCAGCACGCGGCAGATCTCGCGCGCGACGTCCCAGGGACGGCGGGTGTGCTCCAGCGTCGCGCAGCAGAGGACGTAGTCGAACGACGCGTCGTCGAACGGGAGGTCCTCGCCGACCGCGAGCACGTCGGTGCTGGCCGACGGATAGATCTCGACATTGACCACGTTCGCGAAGCAGGACGCGCGGAGGCCGGCGCCGACGTCGAGGCAGAGGCGCTCGGGATGGGCGCGGATCTCGGCGACGAAGGGGCCGCCGTACTCGTTGGCGGAGACCGGCGGCGCGTCCGGGATGCCGAACTCGGCGACCAGGGCCGGCGTCAGGAAGTCCGCGGGGGCGCCGAACCCGCGGCCGGGCGAAGCCGCGCGGCGGAACGCGAGCGTCGCGAGCTTCCGTTCCCGCATCGCGGCCAGGGCTCCGCGGTCGCCGTCGATCGGGATCTCGAACGCCCCGCTCATCGGCGACCCGTCGCGACCGAGGTTCATGGCAACCGACTCCCTCTGCGCGAGCGGCCGTCCGGCAGGATCCGAGCAGGAGCCAAGGTCGACACGTGCTGGTGAATCTGAACGGGCTGCCCGGCGTCGGCAAGGTGACCGTCGGCCGGGAGGTCGCGGGGGCCGGATCGGCCGCCTTGCGGGACCCGTCGGTCAGCGCCGCTCCCGCAGCGCGAACAGGAGGCTGAGCGCGCCGGTGAGCG
This sequence comes from uncultured Acetobacteraceae bacterium, assembly GCA_964249405.1. Classification (GTDB taxonomy): domain Bacteria; phylum Pseudomonadota; class Alphaproteobacteria; order Acetobacterales; family Acetobacteraceae; genus CAXTPV01. Next base: position 39,168 of record CAXUBX010000011.1, read on the forward strand.
CGGCATAGATCAGGCCCGCCTCGACGAGCGGCGTCGCGGTGAAGTCGGCGCCCGAGAGGCGTCGGGCGGCGCCGGTCAGGTCGACGATCGTGACGGTGCTCGCGAGCGACGTCGCCTTGAGCTGCACCACCACCTCGTTCGCGAGCGCCGGCAGACCGAGCCGCAGGGCTCTCGGCAGCACGACGAGCCGGAATGCCTGCATGCGCGTGAGGCCGAGGCTCGCGGCCGCCTCACGCTCGCCCGTCGGCACCGCGTCGAGCGCCGCCCGGATCACCTCGGACGCATAGGCGCCGAGGTTGAGCGTGAACGCGATGATCGCGCAGGGCCAGGCGTGGCGGAGGACCGGCCAGAGCGCCGAGTGGCGCAACCAGGCGAACTGCGGAAGCCCGTAATAGATCAGGAAGATCTGCACGAGCAGCGGCGTCCCGCGGAACGCCGACACGAAGGCGCGGGCGGGCCAGGCGAGCAGCCTGCGTCCGGAGAGCCTGGCGAGCGCCAGCGCGAGCGCCAGCGCGAGGCCGAGACCGGCCGACCACGCGAGCAGCCGGAGCGTCACCAGAAGACCCCCGAGCAGCGAGACGTCGCCGATCATCGCCGGACGCGCCGCTCGAGCGCGGTGAACAACGGCTGCGACAGCCCGAGGAGCCCGTAATAGATCGCGGCCGAAGCGAGCAGGAAGGTGAACGGCAGCCCGGTCGCCTGGCCGCCGGTGTCGGCGCGACGCATCAGGTCGCCGAGCCCGATCACCGACACGAGCGAGGTGTCCTTGAGGAGGCCCTGCCAGAGATTGCCGAGCGAGGGCAGGACGAGGCGGAGCGCCTGCGGCAGCACGACGTGGCGAAGCCGCGCCCGGGCGTCGAGGCCGAGCGCCGCGGCGGCTTCCTCCTGGCCCGGCGGCACGGCGGCGAGCGCGCCGCGGAACGCCTCCGATGCGTTGGCGGCGAAGGTGAGCCCGAGGGCCGAGCTCCCGGCGAGCAGCGGGCTCACCGTGATCGCGCCGTCGGTCAGCCGCCACAGCGCGCCGCTCAGCGCGAAGAACGACACCAGCAGGATCACGAATTCCGGGATGCCGCGAAGCAGCGAGGTCGCGGCGCGAACGCCGCCGCGGAGCGGCCGCGAGCGCGCGCGGGAGGCAAGACCGCAGGCGAATCCGAGCGCGAGACCGATCGCGAGCGCCAGCGACGCGACCTCGAGCGTGACGAGCGTGCCGAGCGCCAGCTGCGGGAGGTAGGCGGCGAGCGCGTGCACGGGTCCGGCCGCGTCCGGTCAGGGCGCGGCCGCGGAAGCCCGCCGTTCCGGCGCCGGGAGCGCCGGCGCGATCGAGAAGGAGAAATACCGATGGTTGATGGCGGCATAGGTCCCGTCGGCGAGCATCGCGCGGATCGCGGCATCGAGCGTCGCCTTCAGGGCGGTGTCGCCGGGACGGAGCGCGAGCGCCGTTCCGGTCCCGAACACGGCCGGGTCGTCGATCGGCTTGCCGGCGACCATGAAGCCGGCGTGGCCCGGCCTGGCGAGCCAGTCCGAGGCGACCCCGCGATCGCAGAGCGTCGCGTCGATCCGGCCGTCGGCGAGGTCCTGGAACGCCTCCTCCTCGGTCTGGTAGTCCTGGACCGTCGCGACGGCGCGCAGCACCGTGTTCGCGTAGACCTCGTGAGTGGTGCCGCTCTGCACGCCGACCGTCTTGCCGGCGAGGCTGCTGGTCTGGTCGGTGACGGCGCTCCCTTTCGGCACGACCAGCACCGCCGCCGTGGCGGTGACCGGGAGCGTGAACAGGACCCGGCGCGCGCGCGCCGCGGTCACCGACATCTCGGAATCCGCGACGTCGATCCGGTGGGCGGCGAGCGCCGGGATCAGCCCGTCGAAATCCATGTTCACCCAGACGCAGCGGAGATGGGCGTGCGCGCAGATCGCGTCGCCGAGATCGATGTCGAACCCCCGCAGCGCGCCGTCGGGACCGACGGAGGCAAACGGCGCGTCGTCCGCCTCCGTGCCGAAGCGGATCGGCGGCCCGGCGGCGAGGCCGGTCCGGCCGGCGACCGTGGCGGCGAGCGCGACCACGAGCACGAGCACGGGCGGAACGGTGCGGCAGTGGATCATCGCGTGGTCCCCGGGCCTGGAACGGTGTCGGGACGAAGCAAGCGCGATGCCGTGGTCACCGGAGGCTGTAGAGCACGCAGCGCCGGCGATCGCGGTCTTCCAGCTCGCGCGTGGTGGGCACGTCATACGCGGCATCGAGGGGCGCGAGCTCGTCCCGCGGGAGGTAGGCCCGCCCCGGGTCGGCGATCAGCACGGTGGCGCCGGCGGATCTGAGCCGGCGGAGCCAGGGCAGCACGTGCCCCGTCATCGCCGCCTCGTAGCAGATGTCGCCGCAGAGGATGACGTCCCAGCGGCATGGCGTGCCGACGAGATCGGACGGGACGACCTCGATCGCGACACCGTTCCGCCTGGCGTTGATCCGGATCGCGGCCGCGGCGAGACCGTCGATCTCGGAGGCCTCCACGCCCGCCGCGCCGGCCCGCGCGGCGGCGATCGCGGCGAGCCCGCACCCGGCGGCGAAGTCGAGCACGCGCCGTCCGCGCACGACGGAGGGGGTGTCGAGCACGTGGCGGGCCAGCGCCTGCGCGCCCGGCCACGCGAAGGCCCAGAACGGCGGGGAGACGTTCTCGCGGGCGAGGAACGCCTCGGTCGCCTGCCAGAGCGGCGTGAGCTCGGTCGCGAGACGGAGCACGATGTCGGGGACCAGCGGCGCGGCGGCGTCCACGGTCGCCTCCAGCACGAAGCGCTCCGGATCGGTCACACCAGCCGCGCGATCGCGAGCCCGAGCGCGACCGCCAGCCCTGCCTCGCGGTTGGAACGGAACAGACGGAGGCAGATCGGCGGCGAGGCGGGATCGAGCGACGCGACCTGCCGGAACAGGAGGAGGGAGGCTGGCGCGAGCAGAAGGACGGTCGGCAGGAGGTCGCCGGCCCCGCGCATCGCGAGGGCCAGGAACACCAGCGCGAGCCCGTAGGCGACGCCGACGAAGGCGCGGGCGCGGGCGCGGGAGGCGAAGCGTCGCGAGGTCGATCTCACGCCGACACGGGCGTCGTCGGCCATGTCCTGGAACCCGTAGATCGTGTCGAAGCCGAGATCCCACGCGATCGCGGCGGCGTAGATCGCGGCGCATGTCCAGTCGATCCGGCCGGTGACGGCGACGTAGCCCATCGGGGCGGCGAAACCGAACGGCAGTCCCATCACCAGCTGCGGCCACCAGGTGACACGCTTGGCGAGCGGGTAGAGGGCCACGAGGACGAGCGAGACCGCCGCCATCGCCCAGTTGAGCGGCCGGAGCGCCAGCAGCACCGCGAGCGCCACCCCGAGCAGGATGGCCAGGAACACGAACGCCTCGCGGAGACCGAGCGCGCCCGAGGCGAGCGGCCGGCCGCGCGTCCGCTCGACCTCGCGGTCGATGTCGCGGTCCCACATGTCGTTGACCACGCACCCCGCGGAACGCATGGCCAGCGCGCCGATCGCGAACAGGAGGGCCAGCGCGAGCGTGCGATCGGCCGGCGCGCGGCCGAGCAGCAGGCCCCACCAGCCCGGCAGCAGCAGGAGCCAGGTCCCGATCGGGCGATCGAGGCGGGCGAGCAGGGCGTAGGCGCGGAACCGCGGCGGCAGCCGGCCGATCCAGCCGCCGGTCCGGATATCCGTGTGCGTCGTCCCCGCGGTCACGCCATCTCTCCTGTCCGGCCGACGGGCCGGCGCGACACTACATCCCGGGCGCGACCGGGCGGGAGGGGGACGATCATGCGGGACGCGCCGCGGCTTCACGTCGGCGGCCGGATCGAGGCCGGTCAGCACCTTCGCCTCGACGAGACGCGCCGCCACTACCTCGTCCACGTGATGCGGGCGGTCCCGGGCGACACGGTCCGCGTGTTCAACGCCGAGAGCGGGGAATGGGAGGGCCGGATCGCGGCCGGCGGCGGCAGGCGGGAGGCCGTGGTCCTGGTGGGCAGGCGCGTGCGGGCGCCGCTCCCGGCGCCGGGCGGCCCCGTCCTGCTGTTCGCGCCGCTGAAGCGGGACGCCACCGATCTCGCGGTCCGGATGGCGACCGAGCTCGGAGCCGTTGCCGTGCACCCGGTCCTGACCGAACGCACGATCGCCTCGCGGGTCAACGAGGAGCGGCTCGCGCTGATCGCGCGCGAGGCGGCCGAGCAGTGCGAACGGCTCGACGTGCCGGCGATCAGCCCGCCCGCACCGCTCGCCGCCGTCCTCGACGCCTGGACGGACGGCCCGATCGCGGCGGCGCTGGAGCGGGCGCGGCGGCCGGCCCGGCGACTCGGCCTCCCCGGCGATGCCCGGCCGGCCTCGGCCCTGCTGGTCGGGCCGGAGGGAGGCTTCGCGCCGCGCGAGCTTGACGTCATCCTCGCGCACGCTTTTATCCAGCCGGTCTCGCTCGGGCCGCTCGTGCTCCGCGCCGAGACGGCAGTGGCGGCCGGCCTCGCCCTGTTGCGAGCCGAACAAGACCAAGCCTCGGGGAGCCGCGTCGTGAGCCTGGACATCGATGTCGAACCCGGGTGACGCCGACGCGACCCCGATCACGGACGTGCGACAACTGGCGTCCCACCTTGCCGCCGGCGGCAAGCCCCGCGCCCAGTGGCGGATCGGTACCGAGCACGAGAAGTTCGGCTTCTCGCGACGGGATGGACGACCGATCCCGTATCGGCCGGCGGGGATCGAGGCGGTGCTGGAAAGCCTGGCCCCGCTCGGCTGGAGCAGGATCGAGGACGAGGGCGCGCTGATCGGGCTCGGCCGCGACGGGCGATCGATCTCGCTCGAGCCTGGCGGGCAGCTCGAACTCTCCGGCGCCCCGCTCGCGACCGTCCGCGAGACCGAGACCGAGATGCGCGGGCATTTCGAGGAGCTCCGCGAGGCGTCGGATCCGCTCTTCGTCGGCTTCGCCCCGCTCGGCTTCCATCCGCTCGCGAGACGCGACGACATGCCGATGATGCCGAAGAGCCGTTACGGGATCATGAAGCGCTACATGCCGCTCGTCGGGACGAGAGGGCTCGACATGATGTTCCGCACCTGCACGGTGCAGGTGAACCTCGACTTCTCGGACGAGCGGGACATGGTGCGGAAGATCCGCGTCTCGTCGCTGCTGCAACCGGTCGCGACCGCGCTGTTCGCCAACTCCCCGTTCGTCGAGGGCCGGCCGAACGGCTTCCTGTCCTACCGGGCGCATGTCTGGACCGATGTCGACCCGGCGCGGTCGGGGATCCCCGAATGCGTGTTCGAGGAGGGGTTCGGCTTCGAGCGCTACGTCGAATGGGTGCTCGACGTGCCGATGTATTTCGTCGCCCGCGACGGCCGGCTGCGTGACGTCGCGGGCGCCTCGTTCCGGCGCTGGCTGGACGGTCGCGAGGATCGTCTCGCCGACACCAGGCCGACGATGGGCGACTGGGCGGACCACCTCACCACCGTGTTCACCGACGTCCGCCTGAAGCGGTTTCTCGAGATGCGCGGGGCCGACGCCGGATCGGAGGCGATGATGCTCGCGCAATCGGCGCTCTGGGTGGGCATCCTCTACGACGACGCGTCGCTCGCCGCGGCCGAGCGCCTCGTCGCGCGCCACGCCTGGCGCGACTGGATCGCGACCCGGGCGGAGGTGCCGCGCCGCGGGCTCGGCGTCACGATCGGCACCGAGCCGCTCCGGGCGGCGGCGGCCGACATGGTGACGATCGCGCGCGACGGGCTTCGCGCGCGCGGCGCCGGCGAGGAGCGTTTCCTCGCGCCGCTCGACGAGATCGCGGCGGGCGGCCCGACGGAGGCCGAACGCTGGCTCGACCGCTACGAGACGGTCTGGAAGGGTGACGCGTCCCGCATCCTGACGGAGCAGGCGGTCTGAAGGGCGGCAGCCTCCATCTCGCGGCGATCAACCTCTTCACCGGCGACATCCAGGGCGGCCTCGGACCGTTCCTGGCGACCTGGCTCGCGAGCCTGCACTGGAAGCCGGCGCGGATCGGCGCCGCGACCACCATCGCGGCGGTCGCCGCCCTCCTCCTGAACGGACCCGCCGGCGCGCTGGTGGACCGTCTCGCGCGCCCACGCCTCCTGCTCGCCGCCGGCTGCCTGCTGATCGGCACCGGAACCCTGCTGCTCGAAGTCGCCCGCGGCTTCGTGCCCGTCCTCGCGGCCCAGTTCGCCGCCGCCGCCGGCGGCACGCTGGTGATCCCGGCCCTGGTGTCGCTCACGATCGGGATCGTGGGCCAGCGACGCTTCGCCCGCCAGCAGGGCCGGAACCAGGCCTTCAACCATGCCGGGATCGTGCTCGCGGCCCTGGTGATCCGGTTCGCGACACGGTGGACGGGACCCTCCGCCTCGCTCGACGTGCTCGCGACGATGTCGGTGCTCGCGGCCGGCGCCGTGTTCGCGACACCCGCGTCGCTCTGGAACGCGCGGCGCGCGCATGGCCGTCCTGACGAGGATGGCGAGAGCGAGACGCCACCCTTCCGCGCCATCCTCGGCGACCGGCGGCTGCTGACGCTGGCCCTGTCGCTCGCCCTGTTCCAGATCGGCAGCGGCGCGATGCTGGGGCTTCTCGGGCAGCGGCTGGCCGCGGCGGGGCGCGATGCGACGTCCTGGACCGCGGACTACGTGCTCGCGGCGCAGCTCACGATGATCCCGGTGGCGCTCTGGGCGGGCTCGGTCGCCGACCGGCGCGGGCGACGCCTGCTGCTGCTGCTCGCCTTCGCGGCGCTGCCGGTCCGGGCGGTCCTGTCCGCCATCACCGTCGCCCCGCTCCTGCTGATCCCCGCGGAACTCCTCGACGGGCTGTCCTCCGGGCTGGTCGGGGTCGCGGTGCCGGTGATCGTCGCGGACCTGACCGCGCGAAGCGGGCGCACGCAGTTCGCCTTCGGCACGATCAACGCGGTACAGGGCGCGGGCGGGGCGCTGTCGGGCATCGCAGGGGGGGCGATCGTCACCTCGCTCGGCTGGCGCCCCGGCCTGCTGGCACTCGGGCTTCCGGGCGCGCTCGCGCTCCTGCTGGTCATCGCCGTGCGGGCGGTCGCGCCGGGGACGGCACACGACGGAGGCGGAAAGACGTAGCGGGGCGCGAGCGCGCCATGGTAACGGCGCGAACCCCGATGCGACGGGAGGGTGCTGCATGCCGGACATCGTCACCGAGCGGGTCTGCGCGGAGCTCGACGGCGAGATCGTCGTGTTCCTGATCGGGATGCGGATCAACAGGATCGCGAAGCCCTGGAAGTGGCTGCCCGTGCTGAGGGCGATGCCGCGGATGCTGCGTGAACTCGCCGCCCGTCCCGAGCTCGGCCTGCTGTCGGCGCGTTCGTTTCTCTCCGGGCGCGATCTGATGGTCGTGCAGCACTGGCGAAGCGCCGAGCATCTCCGCGCCTACGCGCAGGCGGCGGACAAGTCGCATCTCCCGGCTTGGCAGGCGTTCAACGACGCGGTCGGGACCAGCGGCGATGTCGGGATCTGGCACGAGACCTACGTCGTGCCGGCGGGGCACTCGGAGGCGATCTACGTGAACATGCCCCGCCACGGCCTCGGACGGGTCGGAACGCTGTTCCCGGCCAGGGGCGACCGCGCGACCGCGGCGAAGCGCCTCGCGCGCGCCTACGCGGCGCCTCCTTCGACCACCAGCTCGAGGACCTGAAGCGAGCGGTCGCCGAGTTCGCTGCTCTCTCCGAAGCCGATCCGGGTCTCGCCGGCCTCCTCGTCCGGTCGCATCGTATCGATCATGCGCACCCATTCGCGGCCGTCGCTGACCGACGGGAGAACGAACGAGACGGTCTCGAAATGGGCGTTGACCAGGATCAGGACCGTCGCATCCTCGCCCCGGCGCAGGATCCCGGTCTCGCGCGCGCGCCCGTCGAGCAGGATCCCGAGACAGCGGGCATTGCCGTCCCCCCAGTTCTCGTCGTCCATCTCGCTGCCGTCCGGCGCGAGCCAGGTCACGTCCCTGATGTCGAGCTCCTCGTCGACCCGCGCCGTCAGCCAGCGGCCGCGATGCAGCACGCGCGCCCGGTTGCGAAGACGCGAGAGCCTGCCCACGAACCGGATCAGGTCCTGACCCTTCTTTCCGATGTCCCAGTCGAGCCAGGAGATCTCGTCATCCTGGCAGTAGGCGTTGTTGTTGCCGCCCTGCGTCCGGGCGAACTCGTCGCCCGCGAGGATCATCGGCGTCCCGCGCGAGAGCAGCAGCGTCGCCAGCGTGTTGCGGATCTGACGCTCGCGAAGCGTGTTGACCACCGGGTCGTCGGTCGGCCCCTCGGCGCCGCAATTCCACGAGTGATTGTTGCTGCTGCCGTCCCGGTTGTCCTCGCCGTTCGCCTCGTTGTGCTTCTCGTTGTAGGCCCAGACGTCGTTCAGGGTGAAGCCGTCGTGGGCGGTGACGAAGTTCACGCTCGACCAGGTCGACCGGCCGCGGTGATTGAAGAAGTCGGCGCTTCCCGTGAAGCGCATGGCGAATTCGGGGATGAGACCGGCGTCGCCTTTCCAGAACGAGCGGATGGTGTCGCGATAGCGGTCGTTCCATTCGGCCCAGCCCGGCGGGAAGCCGCCGACCTGGTACCCGCCCGGCCCGCAATCCCAGGGTTCGGCGATCAGCTTGACGCCGCTCAGGACCGGATCCTGCCCGACCGCGCGGAGGAAGCCGCTCTGCTGGTCGAAGCCGTAGGGCTCGCGCGCCAGGATCGTTCCGAGGTCGAAGCGGAAACCGTCGACATGCATCTCGGTCACCCAGTAGCGCAGGCTGTCGGTGACCATCTGGATCACGCGCGGATGGCTGAGGTTGACCGTGTTTCCGGTGCCGGTGTCGTTGATGTAGTAGCGCTTCTGGTCGGGGAGCAGCCGGTAGTAGCTGGCGTTATCGATGCCCTTGAACGACAGCGTCGGACCCAGCTCGTTGCCTTCGGCGGTGTGGTTGTAGACCACGTCGAGGATGACCTCGATTCCGGCATCGTGAAGCCGGGCCACCATCTCCTTGACCTCGGAGAACGCGAAGTCGGGCACCGCGGCATAGCGACGCGCGGGCGCGAAGAACTGGAGCGTGTTGTAGCCCCAGTAGTTCTTCAGACCGCGCTCGACGAGGTAGTCGTCATCCAGGAACATGTGGATCGGCAGGAGCTCCACGGCGGTCACGCCGATCCTCTTCATGTGGCGGATCACCTCCGGCGAGGCGAGCCCGCGATAGGTTCCGCGGAGATCCTCCGGCAGAGCCGGATGGCGCATCGTCGTGCCGCGGACATGGGTCTCCCAGACGACCGTGCGTTCCCAGGGCGTGTTCGGGTGGCGGTCGTCGCCCCAGGTGAAGGAGGGATCGACGACACGGCATTTCGGCATCAGGTGCGCGCTGTCCCGGGTGTCGAACGAGAGGTCCTGGTCGGGATGCCCGATCGTGTATCCGAACAGCTCCGGTCCCCATTGCAGGTTGCCGACGATGGCGCGCGCGTATGGGTCGAGCACGAGCTTGTTCGGGTTGAACCGATGGCCGTTCTCGGGATCGTAGGGGCCGTGCACGCGATAGCCGTAGACGGTCCCGGGCCGCGCGTCGGGCAGGAACCCGTGCCAGCTCTCGTTCGTGTATTCGGGCAGCGTCACGCGGCCGATCTCGTTCTCGCCGGCATCGTCGAAGATGCAGAGCTCGACCTTGGTGGCGTTGGCCGAGAACAGCGAGAAGTTGACACCGAGCCCATTCCAGATCGCCCCGCGCGGATGCGGGCGCCCTTCGGTCACACGGAAACTGCTCGACGCCATATGCTTTCGTCCTCGGGTGCCAACGAACTGTAGGGAGCCATAACCACGTCGCAGGATGGGCCGGGTTGCACGTGCCAGCACGAACGTGACAGCGGCGACCCGGTCCGCGGCCGGTGGCGGGTGCGAACGGCAGAAACCGCATGACAAGGGGCGCCGCGCACGGCAGTCAGGGCAGCAGGCGAGGCGAGCGGCGGCGACCGCGATCCGGCCCCTCGCGGGAGACAGCATGACGCCATCCAGCGCAGCGATCTCGAGCGTCGCGGTGTTCTGCGGCTCGCGCCTCGGCGCGGACCCGTCGCACGCGGGGGCGGTGCAGCGCCTCGGGGCCGGCCTCGCATCGCGCGGGGTCGGTCTCGTCTATGGCGGTGGCCGGATCGGGCTGATGGGCGTGCTCGCCGACGCGGTGCTCGACGGCGGCGGGCGCGTCTCCGGCATCATCCCGGAGTTCCTCAGCGCTCGCGAGATCGCGAACGACCGCGTGACCGACCTCATGGTCACCGACAGCATGCACACGCGCAAGCGCCTGATGTTCGAGCGTGCGGATGCGTTCCTCACCCTGCCGGGCGGCCTCGGCACGTTCGACGAGACGATCGAGATCATCACCTGGCGGCAGCTCGGGCTGCATCGCAAGCCGATCCTGATCGTCGACATCGGCGGCTGGAGCCGCTCGCTTCTCGCGGTGTTCGACGACGCCGTCTCGGGCGGGTTCGCGGATGCGGGGACGCGGAACCTGTTCGACGTCGTGTCGGATGTCGAGGGCGCCCTGGGCTGGCTCGAGCGGGCCAGGACCGGCGACGCGATGCCGGGTGCGACCGCCCGCGTCTGACAGGCTGCTTGCGGCGCTGGCCGGTGACGGCTATAGGCCGGCACCGGTCGGCGGAGTGTAGCTCAGCCTGGTAGAGCACTGTGTTCGGGACGCAGGGGCCGGAGGTTCGAATCCTCTCACTCCGACCACGAAGCTGACCCCGGCCCGATCCGGGGAAGGATGTCGGCGATGAAGGGACTGGCGATGGCGACCGGCCTCACCGCCGTGATCGTCCTGACATTTCTGGCGATCCACTTCATCGACATCGGGGTGATCCCCTTTGCCTGACACGCGGTGCGCGCGGTTGCTCCGGGCGTCGATGGTCGTCGTGCTCGCAATCCTCCCGGCCGCGGCCGGGGCGACCCCGGTTCCCGACCCGGTCGGGATCCTTCCTCCGCACGCGCCGCCGGCGGCGCGACGGGCCTGGGCGGCGGGACAGAGCGGGCTCTGCCTCGTGGCGGCCGGCGAAGCCGAGGCGAGGCTCGGGCTGCCGCGCGGCACGCTCGGCGCGATCGCGCGCGTCGAGACGGGCGTGGTGCTGCCGGTTACGGGCGACGTCGAGCCCTGGCCGTGGACGGTGAACGGCGGCGGCACGGGGCATTGGTATCCGACCCGCGCCGCGGCGGCGCGGGAAGCCGCGTTGCTGCTTGCCCGGACCGGCATGGACGTCGATGTCGGGTGCATGCAGGTCAGCATGCGCTATCACCGGGACGCCTTCGCGAGCCTCGCGGACGCGCTCGACCCGGCGATCAACGTCCGATTTGGCGCGGCCCTGCTGCGGGGCCTCGCGGGCGGGCGTCGGGACGTGCGGGACGCGACGGGACGCTACCATTCGGGGACGCCCGCGCTCGGCGATCCCTATCGCGAACGCGTCGGCCGGATGCGCCAGGTCCAGCGGAGCACACTCGCGGATGCGACGGCCTCCCGGCGGTGAGGTCCGGCACCGGACTGGCCCGCCTGCAGCCCGTCTTGTAGTCTCGGGCCGCGTGACCGACGCCGGGTTAGCACAGTGGTAGTGCAGCGGTTTTGTAAACCGAAGGTCGGGGGTTCGAATCCCTCACCCGGCATGCCGCGCCGGTAAGGGCACGGACCGGGATCTACGATCCGTGAGCGCGCCTTGAGCGGCGGACCCCTTACGTCGGCTTTACGCTCCGCGAGGACGATTCACATCGATCTCTTAGGCCCCGGAGCCGACGATCGACCATCACGCCCTGGCACCTCGCCAGGCGTGACGGAGGCTCCGTCATGGATCATTCCCTGCGCCACCGCCGCATCGATCACGCACGACGCCTCGCAACGGACGCGTCTCCGTCCGTCATGAGCGAAGCCGGCGAACGATCGCGGAGGCGGATGCTCGCGCTCGGAGGATCCACCGCGAGGCGCGTTTGCGATCTCGGAGCTGATGGCTTTCCTGACGTCCGATCGGTGCGACCGAACGACACGGTGATCTCCGGACCGGCCGATCTATCTCTCGTCCCGAAGCGGCGGACGGACCGGGAGGGGAACATTCTTCGCCTCCTTTGACCAGCGAAGCAGATCAGGCCCGCGAGGCATTCCAATGTTCACATCCGGCTACGTGCTACTCGCATTGACGGCCCATCAACCGGTCAAGGCCGTGGCGGTCTACGCGACGGAAGCCGCGTGCTCCGCTCAGCTCGACCGCGCTCGTGAAAGCTCGCAGATGGCTTGCGCCAGGGTTGCCGGCTCGCCTTCCGAGTTCGGCTGTCCGGGTGGCACCCAGATGTCGAACCCCGCGACCGACCGAGTTCCTTTCGCGAAATGACCTTCGATCCCGTCTCCATGCGCCGCGCGGTCACGCGCCCGAGCGGCCGTAACGACCGCTCAGACCGAAACCGCCCGAGGCGCCGTACAGCGCCATGGTCCGGGTTCCGACCGCGCGAACGGCGCCGGTGTAGTCGCCGGCAT
>CAXUBX010000012.1:0-6471 GCA_964249405.1 uncultured Acetobacteraceae bacterium
CCGCAGCATCAGCCGCTCGCACGCGGCGAGGCTGTCCGAGAGCAGCCGCAGCGGCACCGGCCGCCCGCGCCGCCGCTCGATCGACGCGAGCCACGACGGCAGGAAGCAGAACGAGAGCGCGTGCGTCGCCGCGATCCGGATCGGCGGCGCGGCCGCGGCGCTCGCCGCGCGCGCCGCCTCGCAGCCCCGCGCCAGCGCGCCGAGCACGTCCTCCGCCACCGGCGCCAGCGCCTGCCCCGCCGCGGTCAGCGTCACCGGCTGCCGTCCCCGCGCGACCAGCGCGACGCTCGCCCAGTCCTCGAGCGCGCGGATCCGCCGGCTGAACGCGGGTTGCGTCAGGTGCCGACGCGCCGCCGCGCGCGAGAAGTTGCCCGCCTCGCGGAGCGCCAGCAGGTCCTCGAGCCAGCTCAGCTCCAACGATGCCGGACCCGCATGGCGCCATCGCCGATCGGCATTGGCGCGCCGCCCCGGCCCGGGCGTATCGGACGCGTGGCCCGTCGTGGCGAGGAGTGGACCATGCGCATCACCGGCATCCGCGAGATCACCCGGCCGATCGCGTCGCCGATCCGCAACGCCTTCATCGACTTCTCGACCATGACCACGAGTCTGGTCGCGGTCGAGACCGACGTGGTGCGCGACGGTCGCCGGGTGGTCGGCTACGGCTTCAATTCCAACGGCCGCTACGGCCAGGGCGGGCTGATCCGCGAGCGCTTCGCGCCGCGCCTGCTCGCCGCCGAGCCGGCAAGCCTGCTCGACGACGCGGGCGCGAACATCGATCCCGACCGGGTCTGGGCGGCGCTGATGGCCAACGAGAAGCCGGGCGGCCACGGCGAGCGCTCGGTCGCCGTCGGCACCATCGACATGGCGGTCTGGGACGCCACGGCCAAGATCGCCGGCCAGCCGCTGTTCCGCCTGCTCGCCAAGCGGCACGACCGCCGCGCCGACCCGCGCGTGTTCGTCTACGCGGCCGGCGGCTACTACCATCCCGGCAAGTCGGTCGACGCGCTCCGCGACGAGATGCGCTCCTACCTCGACCGCGGCTACACCGTCGTGAAGATGAAGATCGGGGGCGCGCCGCTCGCCGAGGACCGCCGCCGCATCGAGGCGGTGCTCGGCGCGATCGGTCCCGCCCGGCTCGCGGTGGACGCCAACGGCCGCTTCGATCTCCCGACCGCGCTCGCCTACGCCGAGGCGCTCGCCGACTACGACCTGTTCTGGTACGAGGAGGCCGGCGACCCGCTCGACTACCAGCTGCAGGCCGAGCTCGCGCCGCACTACCCGGGCGCGATGGCGACCGGCGAGAACCTGTTCAGCCACCAGGACGCGCGCAACCTCGTGCGCTACGGCGGTCTCCGCCCCGATCGCGACTGGCTGCAGTTTGACTGCGTGCTGTCCTACGGTCTCTGCGAATACCGGCGCACGCTGGAGATGCTCGCCGCGCACGGTTGGTCGTGGCGCCGCTGCATCCCGCACGGCGGCCACCAGCTCTCGCTCAACATCGCCGCCGGCCTCGGGCTCGGCGGCAACGAGAGCTATCCGGACCTGTTCCAGCCGTACGGCGGCTTTCCCGATGGCGTCCGCGTCGAGGACGGCCATATCCTGATGCCCGAGCTGCCCGGCATCGGCTTCGAGGGCAAGGCCGACCTGATCCGTGTGATGCGCGAGCTCGCGGAGTAACCCCCCCATGGTCGCGGACGCCGCCGCAACGACCGCCGGGGAGGCGGGGGCACGGAGGCGCCGCGTCGGCCTCGGCCCGCTCTGGCTGCAGGTGCTGGTGGCGCTCGCCGCCGGCATCGCGCTCGGCGCCGCCGCCCCGCGCTTCGCCGCCGAGCTCAAGCCGCTCGGCGACGCCTTCGTCCGGCTGATCCGGATGGTGCTCGCGCCGATCATCTTCGCGACCATCGTGGTCGGCATCGCCCGCATGGGCGACCTGCGCGCCGTCGGCCGCATCGGCCTGCGCGCCCTGGTCTATTTCGAGTGCCTGTCGACGTTCGCGCTGCTGCTCGGCGTGCTGGTGGTCGACGTGCTCCGGCCCGGCGCCGGCCTGCACGTCGACCCGCGCACGCTGGACGCCTCCGCCGTCGCCGGCTACGCCGCCACCGCGCGCACCCACGGCGCCGTCGCCTTCCTGCTCGACATCATCCCGTCCAGCATCGCCGGCGCCTTCGTCGGCGGCAACGTGCTGCAGGTGATCCTGTTCGGCATCCTGTTCGGCGTCGCGCTGGCCCCGATGGGCCCGCGCGCGCGCCCGGTGATCGAGCTGCTCGACGCCCTGCTCGACGCGCTGTTCGCGATCGTCCGCCTCATCATGCGGCTGGCCCCGCTCGGCACGCTCGGCGCCATCGCCTTCACGGTGGGCCGCTACGGCCTGCGGAGCCTCGCCGAGCTCGCCGAGCTCACCGCCGCGGTCTGGCTCACCTCGTTCGTCTTCGTCGTGGTCGTGCTCGGCCTGATGGCGCGGCTCGCCGGCTTCGGCCTGCTCGCGTTCCTCCGCTTCATCCGCACCGAGCTGCTGGTCACCTTCGGCACCTCGTCCTCGGAGGCGGTGCTGGCGCCGATGATGGCGAAGCTCGAGCGGCTCGGCTGTCCTCGCCCGATCGTCGGCCTGGTCATGCCGGCCGGCTACACCTTCAATACCGACGGCACCTCGATCTATCTCGCGATGTCGGCGCTGTTCGTCGCCCAGGCGACCGACATCCGGCTCGGCTTCGGCGGCCAGGCGGTGGTGGTGGGGGTGCTGGTGCTGACCTCGAAGGGCTCGGCCGGGGTCGCCGGCGCCGGCTTCGTGACGCTCGCCGCGACGCTCGCCGCCCTGCACCGGATCCCGGTCGCCGGCATCGTGCTGCTGCTCGGCGTCGACCGCTTCACCAACGCCGCCCGCGCCGTCACCAACGTGATCGGCAACGGCGTCGCGACGCTCGTGCTGACCCGCGCCGAGGGACAACTCGACCGCGACCGGCTGCGCGCCGAGCTTGCCGTCGGACCGGACCCGCTGTCGAGCTAGCGGGGCGCTGCCCCGCACCCCGCCAAACGCTGGGCGTTTGGATCCCGATACTCAGACGAATGGAGGACCCCGCGTCTACTCGGCCGCGGTCTCCCGGTGCTCCGCCAGCCAGGCGTCGACCGCCTCCCTCGCCGCGAAGACCGCTTCCTTGAACGAGCCACGCGCGTTGTCGGCCCGCGACAGCCCGGATGCGACGCCCCCGTCGGGTGCGCCGTCCGGGTGGATGGACCAGCGCCGGAATCCGTCGCGCTCGGTCCCGATCAGGGTCCTGACGCCGCGGTATTCGAGTTCCTGGTCCATCGACCTGTGATGGGGTCGGAACCGTCTTCGTCAATCGCTGGGCTTGGCCACCAGCTTGTAGAGATACTGGGTGCCGGGAACGCCGAGATGGCCGGACAGCGTGCCGGCTTCGGGCCCGGCGAGGGTCACCGCCTCGCTCTGCGACGAGGTGGCGACCCCGGACGTCGTCGAGCCGTCGAGCCGGCAGGTCCGGCCGCTCTCCGTCTCGGCGCAACGGAAGGTCCCGGTGACCCCGGCGTCCGGAAGCCGCGAGATGCCGAGCCAGCTGTCGACGAGCTCGCCGTCGCTGCCGGCCAGCAAGGTCATCTTGCCGTCGAGCCTGTCCGGCCCGAAGGCGAGACTGACGTCGTAGGTGGCGGCGGTCACCGGGAGCACGTTCGGGACGTTGAGGTCGGATCCCATGCCGGCCGGCACCGCGGCCATCGACCGGAGCGCCTGCCGCCAGTCGGCGCGGGTGCGCTCGGGGAGGTCCTCGGGGCCGCCGGACGCGATGTCGGCCGCGAGCCCGTAATCGTAGAAGACGGCGTGGCGGAGATAGGTGCCGAGCCGGGATCCGAGATCGGGAAACGGCACCGGCGCCGGCTTGAACACCGAGAACAGGTCGCTGTTCTCGGCGAGGTCGGAATAGACGATCGCCCGGATCGTGCGCGACGCGTCGGCGAAGCGGCCGCCGTCGGACGCCAGCGCACGCACGATGTCCTTGTGCGGCGGGTTGGCGGGGTCGATCCGCCGCTCGGCCTCGGGACGCTTGGCGGCGAGATAGATCCGGGTCAGCGCGCCGCCGAAATCGCGCGCGAAGAAGCGCTGCTGGGTGCCGATCTCGGTCGCCGGGTTGGCCCTGAACAAATAGACGCCGTGCGCCGCCTGCGCGCGCTCGGCGTCCGACAGCGCCGGCCAGCAGCCGTGCCATTCCTCGGCGCTGCTGCCGGTCCCTTCCGGCGACAGCCGGACCACGGTCACCAGCTCGCCCGGCGTCAGCGTCGCCCGGAGCTTGTCCATGAGGCTGGTCGCCCAGGAGATCTGACCGTCGGTCATCATCGTGTCGTCGACGTAGACGACCGTCTCGCGCACCGTCGGCAGCTTGCAGTACGACGGATCGAGACCCTCGGAGCCGAACAGCTGGGCCTCTGCGCGCCCGCTCAGCAGCGCGAGCGCGCCGGCCAACGCGACCGCGAGCCGGTTCACGCGAGGCTGCGGATCACGTCGAGGTCGACATCGTGGGGCCGGTTCCGGAGCTGGGTCGCGTCGAGCGCCTGCGGGGGCGGCGAGTCGATCCCGGCACGTGTCAGCGCGTCGGTGAGCGGCGCCTCGGCGCTGACGGCCGCGCCGTGCCGTCGTGCGGCGTCGGCGAGCGCCGCCCGGTACAGACCGAGATTGCGATGCACCACGGCGAGCGTCGCGCGCATCACCGCGAGTTCATGGGCCTGGACCTGGGCCAGCATCTCGGATTGCGGCCGGACCCTGGCCCGGCGCGCCTCGGCGGCCCGGCGACGCTCCCCGAGCTCGCGTTCGACGCGCGCCTCGGCGACCTCCCGGTCCGCCCGGTACGGGCGATCGACGCGGAGGAAGCGCTTGTGCCAGAGCGCATACTGCCCGGTCGCCTCCATGTGGTCCGGGTCCTCGTCATGGCAGAAGAACGACAGGAAGGTGCCCACGAGCCAGGCGAGGAGGTTCGCGAGCAGCGAGATCAGCACGTCGCGGCTCGGGTCGAAGGTGATGTTGGCCTGGGCACCGAGGATGTTCTGCGCCGGCTCCGAGGCGGCCTGGTGCATCACCACCGAGAACCGCGAGAAGCCGGCGAACAGCAGCACGCCGAGCAGCCCGAGCGAGCCGAGGCCGAGCAGCCGCGTCGACGAGGCGCGCTGGGTGCCGCTCCGGTGCCGGCCGAACCGGTGGCTCCACTGCTTCCAGACGATGCCGTGCGCGTGGCTCGCGAACGCCATCGCGAAGGCAAGGATGGCGGTCGCCCCGATCGCCATCGCCGGGATGCCGAAGAACATCACCAGCGTGTCGTAGTTGATCAGCCACTCGGCGGCGCCGATCAGCGCGAGACCGATCCAGTAGAACGGGTGGTGGCTCCGCATGTTGGCGTCGCGGTTGCCGTGGGCGAGGCGGCTGTCCTCGAAGCGGTGCCGCGCGTCGAGCATCCGGTCGCGCGTCTCGCGCCACTGGTGGTCGTCGTCGGCGCGCCGGGTGATCGTGGCGAGCTCGGCGGCGCCCCGCGCCTCGAGCTCGGCGGTCTCGCGTTCGAGGGCGGCGGCGGCTGCGAGGTCCGCCGTGAAGGGCTCGATCGCGACATCGAAGGCGGCCCTCGCGTCGCGCCATTCGGAGACGAGATGCCGCGCGGGCTGGATGACGTGGAGCCGCTCGCCGGGCGAGAGACCGCGCGGTCCGAGGACCACGTGGCCACCGCGGGCCTCCTCGTCGGCGCGAGCGGCGCAATCCGCCGGGTCGAGCGCCATGCCGTGCGCGCGCCCGGGAGGGAAGGCGGCGACGCGATCGAGCGCGCGCAGCAGGGCGTCCGACCGCGGCGGGCGCGACGGCTCGGAGGCGGACGGCGCCGTCGAGGCGAAGTCCGGTGTCTGGCCGGTCGCGAACATGTTCCTGCCGCCGATCACGGCGCGAATATGGGACGGGAGGCGAGCCCTGCCAATCAGGATCCCGCAGGCGGACCAGGACGGGCCGGAGCCCGGCGCCGGTGCGCTATCCGACCTCGTAGCCCTCGGCCGTGATCGCGCCCTGGACCGCGATCACGTCCGGCGTGCCGCCGACCTGCACGACCCCGTGCTCGCGATCGACCATCACCTCCGTGACACCCGGAACCTCGCGCACCGCGCGCCCGACCGCGGCCACGCAGTGCTCGCAGGTCATCCCGTTCACCTTCAGCTCCAGCATCGATCGGCCTCCGTCCGGACTGTCCCACCCGCAGGTGATCCCGGTCGCCGCGGCGCTCAAGGTGTCGCGCGCGACCACCGATCCCGCACCGCGCCGTCAGGCCGTCCCGAGCAGCGCCAGCTGGCGTGGCTCGGGTCGTGACGCCTCCCGGGCGAGGTCGAGCGGGACCGGGAACAGGCACTCGACCTCGCCCTCGTCGCCGCGCAACGCCAGGAACACGACCCGGTCCGCACCAACCCCGCCGCTCGCGCGGTTCGGACTTCGCTGCCGCT
>CAXUBX010000012.1:6571-50855 GCA_964249405.1 uncultured Acetobacteraceae bacterium
ACGACCCGGTCCGCACCAACCCCGCCGCTCGCGCGGTTCGGACTTCGCTGCCGCTGCGCGAGATGGAACACCAGGCGCAGCGTCAGGACGAGCTCGACCTCCACGTCCGAGTGGAGGCGCTGCCCGCGGGGCGTGGTCCGGCGCGGCGCGTGCCAGCCGGCACTCGTCAGGTCGGCCGGTCATGGGGATCGCTGCACCAGTGCCCAGGGCAAGGTCACGATGACCGGAGACGACGGTCTCATCTTTGCGACATCATGCAGTGTTGAGCTTCAACGTCGTGGCGAGTAGCAGTCTCGTTCGCCAGTGGATCGTTCTGGCTGGTTCGGCTAGTGAAGACGCCGTGGCCTGACCGTTGAAGGCAAGCACGAGCGATCCGAGGCGTGTTTCTGCCTGGCAGGTCGAGTGTCTCGGAACTGCAATGCGCAGGTTGAGACGGAGGACGGGAGAAGCAACAGGACCTGCAGGGCTCGATAGAGAAAACAAGCCCGCGGAGACATTCAAAAGAGAAATCGCGCATCGCACGCGTGATGCCGGGTCGGGTAACCCGACCGGCCGCGACGCGATGCTGACGACGACAAGAACAGGGAGTGAACGAATATGTCAAATACTGCAGGGCCGGGTGCGCAATCCGCCTTTCATCGATTTGCGCGAAAAGCTTTGGCGTTCTCCACCACGCTGTCATCAGCGATGGCCGCGACGGTGCTCATCGGAGGCACCGCGAGCGCGCAGAGCTTCACGCCGATTCATCCGCCGGCGGCGCCGCTGGTCACGCGCCAGCCCTACCTGAACGTCTGGCTCAAGAACAGCACCGGCATCCTGCCGGGAACCTGGCCGGAACACTGGGACAGCACCGTCAAGGCGATCACCGGCATCGCCTACATCGACGGGACGCCATACCTGTTCCTCGGTGCGCCGGCGCTCACCCCGACGATCCAATCGATGACGCAGACATCGTTGAAGACGACGGCGACGCAGTCGATCTTCACCCTGACCGCCGGAGGCGTGAACCTGACGGTCGACTTCCTGTCGCCTGTCGAAGCGACCGATCTGAAGCGGCTCAGCATACCGCTGTCGGACATCTCGACCACGGTGCAGAGCGCCGACGGCGCAACCCACTCCGTCAGCGTCTATTTCGACATCAGCGCGGAGTGGGCGAGCGGCAACGAGACCGCCCTGGTCAAATGGGCGCCTGAGGCGATCTCGCTCGGCGCCGACGGCAATGCGTCGAGCGGAACGCTGACGGCCTGGACGGTCCAGCCGACCGCTCCGTCGGTGTTCACCCAGGATGGCAACTTCGCCGACTGGGGCACGGTGCTGTGGGCCACGCAGACCACGGACGGCGTGACCATCCAGAGCGGCGAGGACACGGTGGTCCGCGGCCAGTTCCAGAACAACGGCGTGCTGACCAACAGCGAGGACGAGAACCAGCCGCGGGCGATCGACAACGAGTATCCGGTGTTCGGATTCGCCAAGTCGTTCGGCACCGTCGGGACGACCGCGACCAGCCCGTTCACGCTCTTGCTCGGCCGCGTCCAAGGTCCGGCGGTCAACTACCTTGGCACGCCCGAGAATTCGCTGTGGAAGCAGTATTTCAAGAACTACGAGGCGATGCTCGCCTTCGCCTACAAAGATGCCGCGAAGGCACTGAAGCGTGCGAACACGCTCGACACGAACCTCTACAACGCGTCGGCCGCGATCGGCGGGTCGAACTACGCGGCGCTCACCGCGCTGTCGCTGCGTCAGGCGTTCGCTGCGACCGAGCTCACCGGCACCAAGGCGAACCCCTACCTGTTCCTCGAGGAGATCAGCAGCGACGACAACGTCCAGACGGTGGACGTGCTCTACCCGTCGATGCCCGCCTTCCTCTACACGAACCCGGAGCTCGTGCGATACCTGCTCGAGCCGGTCATCGACTACGTCGAGTCCGGCCAATGGCCGAAGCAATACTCGCCGCATGATCTCGGCCAGACCTTCCCGAACGCGTCCGGCCACAACGACGGCGGCGGCGAGAACATGCCGGTCGAGGAAACCGCCAACATGCTGATCATGGCGGACGCCTACATGCAGCGCGTGCCATCGGCCGAAGCCGCGACCTACGCCAACGCGCACTACACGACCTTCAAGAACTGGGCGAACTACCTGCAGGAGACGCCGAACGGTCAGCCCTACGTGTCCGGGCAGCCCTACCCGAACGCGGTCGACCCGCAGTACCAGAACCAGACCGACGACTTCGCCGGCGACATCGCCCACAGCGTCAATCTCGCGCTCAAGGGCATTTCCGGCGTGGCCGCCTTCGCCCAGATCGCCCAGATGGCGGGCAATGCCGCCGACGCGGCGACCTACAGCGCCGACGCCCAAAGCGACATCGGGATCTGGACGCAGCTGTCACAGAACACGGCCGGCACCCATCTGTTGCTCACCTATCGCGAGCCGGCGAACACCTACGCCGCGTCGGCGCCGCCGGCGGACAGCTACGGCATCACGAGCAGTCCGTCGACGCTCGACGAGGCCGACAGCGCCTACAGCCTCAAATACAACTCGTTCCCGAACCGGCTGCTCGGCCTCAACCTGATCCCGCAATATATTCTCACCGAGGAGGCGGCTTATTACGAGACGATCGGGCAGCCGACCGGGACCGTGCTGGAGAGCGATGAGAACGGTGTCCCGACGGACTTCCTCAAGGCGGATTGGGAGCTCTGGACTGCGGCCGGCATCGGCAATCAAACACTCGCGTCGGACTTGATCGGCGAGGTCTACAACTATGCCAACACGACCACGCAGGGCGTCCCCTTCTCCGATCTCTACAATCTCCAGGACACCTTCACCGGGTTCGAGGCGCGCCCTGTGGTGGGGGGCGTCTTCGCACCGTTGCTGATCGGCAACACCGACTAGCCCGTCGTGCGGGATTTCTCCGGGGCGTGAGCCCCGGAGAGACTCTTTGATCTCAGGCAAGCATCTGTGCGGCCTTGTGTAAGGCGCCCCGTGTCGTGTGGACAGTTCGCAAGGCGGACACTCCCGATCCACTTCCCTTCCGGAGCGAGGACGACCCATGCCGAACGGCGATCTCCGCCTCGCCGATCTCCGCTTCCCGGAGCCGACGCCGGACACGATCGCGCTACGCTACGACGCGGTCGTGTCGCTGCTCGACCGGGGCGCGCGGGCCGATGCGCTCGCCGCCTGGGACGCGCTCCGTCGCGAGCATGCGGCCTGGGCCACGCTCGCGCGGATCCGTTTTCAGCAGGACACGACGGACGACGAGGCCAAGCGCGTCCGCGCCCTGTCGGACAGCCTCGATCCCGTGGTCCGTGGCCATGACACCGCGATCAAGGCGCGGCTCCTCGACGGCGACCGTGCCGGGCTCGAGCGCGAGGTCGGCACGCATCTCGTGCGGCTCTGGGAAGCCGACCGCGGCAGCTTCGCGCCCGTGGTCGCCGACCGGCTCGAGCGGGAGCAGAACCTTGCCGCCCGCTACCAGGAAGTGACCGCCGCGGCGCGGCTCACGATCGAAGGCGAGACGGTCAACCTGTCCGGCGTCGCGCCGTTCGCGGAAAGCCTCGACCGCGAGGTGCGCCATCGGGCCGCGCGCGCCAAATGGGCCTTCTTCGCCACCGCCGGCGACGAGCTCGACCGCATCTTCGACGAGATGGTGGCGCTCCGGCACGGCGTCGCCCGCGCGCTCGGCGACCGCGATTTCGTGGCCCTCGCCTATCGCCGGATGCGCCGGCTCGACTACGGCCCGGCGGACGTCGCGCGCTACCGCGACGAGATCGCGACCCACGTGGTGCCGCTGCTCGCGAGGCGCATGGAGCAGCGTCGTCGCGACAACGGCTGGGCGCGATCTCACGCCTGGGACGAGCCGTTGATCGATCCGCTCGGCAACCCGAAGCCGGTCGGCGGCGAGGAGGCGCTGGTCGCCGCCGGGCAGACGATGTTCGAGCGGATGGACGCGCGGATCGCGGCGCTCTACCGGCACATGAACGCGGGCGGCTTCCTCGACCTCGCGACCCGCCCGAGCAAGGCGCCCGGCGGGTTCTGCGAGACGTTCGCGACCCACGGGATGCCGTTCATCTTCGCGAACTTCAACGGCACGAGCGATGACATCGACGTCCTGACCCACGAGGTGGGCCATGCGGTGCAGATGTTCGAAAGCCGGGGTCAGCCCGGGATCGACCTGCTGGAGCCGACCGCCGAGGCCGCCGAGATCAACTCGATGGCGCTCGAGCTGCTGACCGCGCCGCACGCCGCGCTGCTGGTCGGCCCGGACGCCGCCGAACGCTTCCGGCGTGTCCAGCTCACGAACTTCCTCCGCATCATGACGGGCTGCGCGCTCGGCGACCATTTCCAGCACGAGGTCTATGCGCGGCCCGAAGCGTCTCCGGCCGAGCGGCACGCGATCTGGAAACGGCTCGAGGCGCGCTACACGCCCTGGATGGACTGGGGCGATATCGCGCATCCCGCGAAAGGCGGGTCGTGGCAGTCGACGCTCCATTTCTACGTCGTGCCGTTCTACATGATCGACTACGCGCTCGCCGCGTGCTGCGCGCTCCAGTTCTGGCTCCGGGCCAGGGACGACCGGCAAGGGGCGCTCGACGCCTACATGGCGCTCGCGGGACGCGGCGGCTCCGCATCCTTCGGGGAGCTTGTCCGCTCGGCCGGTCTCGCCTCGCCTTTCGAGCTCGGCGTGCTCGCCGACTGCGTGCGCGAGGTCGAGCGCGCGCTCGCGCCCTGACCGCGGCGATTAACTCGTCGTGACGATCGCGCCCGGGCGGTAGCACCCGCCGCGCGGAACGCCATCCTGGATGGTTACGTTACACCGGAGCGCGCGGATCGGGCCGGTCCGGAAGCTTCCCGGCGCGACGTGGTGAAACAGCAGGATCGGTCATCGGCGATGGTGGAGAACTCGACGGCGGTCGTCCTGTCCAGACTGGATTTCGGGTGGATCACCACGCTGCATATCCTCTACCCGCCGCTGACCATCGGGTTGGCCGCGATGCTCTTTCTCGGCGAACTCTTCTGGCTGCGGACCGACAGCGAATACTGGTATCGTCTCTGCCGCTTCTTCGAGAAGCTTCTCATCATCAATTTCGCGGCCGGGGTCGCGACCGGCATCACGATGGAGATGGCTTTCGGGATCCTCTACGGTCCCTTCTCGCAGGCCGCCGGTCCGTTCTTCGGTCAGGTGCTCGGCTACGAGACCATCACGGCCTTCATGTACGAGGCCGGCTTCATCGGTCTGATGATCTTCGGCTGGGGCAAGATCAGTCGCCGAATGCACCTGTTCGCCACGTTCAACGTGGCGCTCTCCTCCTCGCTGTCCGCGATGTGGATCCTGGACGCCAACTCGTGGATGCAGACGCCGGTCGGCGTCGCGTTCCGGAACGGCGCCTTCATGGTCACCAGCTGGCGGGAGGCACTCTTCAATCCCGACGTCCTGTTCGCGTTTCCGCACATGCTGGTCGCCTGCTTCGAACTGGCGCTCGGCGCGGTGGCCGGCATCTCGGCCTGGTACCTCCTGCGCGGACGCTACGTCGCCCTGTTCCAGCGTTCGCTGAAGTCGGTCATGCTGGCGCTTCTCGTGATCGCCCCGCTGCAGATCTATCTCGGCGACGGCATGGGACTGACGGTCGCGCGCGACCAGCCGACCGTGCTGGCGGCGATGGAAGGGCACTACCACACCTACAATCGCGACGGCAGCGTCAACAACAGCTGGAGCCTGCTCGCCTGGCCGAATGCGAAGAACGACGGCCTCGCCTGGGCGATCAAGATCCCGCACGTCCTGAGCCTGCTCGAAACGCATAGCTGGGACGGCAAGGTCACCGGCATGGACGATTTCAAGCCGGACGATCGGCCACCGATGCTGGTGCCGTTCTACGGCTTCCGGGTCATGGTCGCGTGCGGTTTCTTCATGTTCTTCATCGCCATCTGGGGCTCGTGGCTGGTGTTCCGGCGGCGGCTGACCCCGGGGGCGATCGGCAGCCACCGATGGTTCCTGCGCGCGACGATCTTCAGTGCGTTCCTGCCCTACCTGACGGTCTGGGTGGGCTGGTGGACCCGGGAGGTCGGGCGCCAGCCCTGGGTCGTGTACGGAAAGATGCGCACCGTGCAGGGCGTCAGTCACATGTCGGTCGCGGAGGAACTGTTCTGGCTGCTCGGCTACATGGGCTTCGAGCTGATGGTGTGGGGCGGCACCTGGTGGTTCCTCGGCAAGGTGATCCATCGCGGTCCCGACATGGAGAGCCCGATCCCGCAGGAAGGCCGCGACAGCCTGGGCACGCCGCCGAAGGAGATCCAGCATCCGACGGGGACGGTCGAAACGCCGAAAGCGGAGAAGCCGGTGCGGCCCGGGCACCTGCACCCGGCCTGACGACCCGCCCCGCGGACGCACGCCTCTGGAGCCCCGACGATGCAAGCCCTCGATCACACCCAGCACATCCTCGCCATCGGCTGGTGGCTCGCGGTGTCGTTCTCCGTCCTGCTCTACATCATCCTCGACGGCGCGGATCTCGGCGCCGGCATCTTCTCCCTCATCGTCATCGACGAAGAGGAGCGCGGCGCCATCATGCAGGCGATGGCCGGGACCTGGGACGCCAACGAGACGTGGCTGATCGTCGCGGGCGGGATCCTCTTCGGCTCGTTCCCGTTCGTCTACGGATCGACCCTCGGCTACCTGATGGTGCCTCTCGTGCTGGTGCTGTGGGGCATCCTCACGCGCGCGGTCGCGCTCGAGTTCCGCCATCTCGCCGAGCCGAGAACGCGGCGTTTCACCGACTGGGCGTTCGGCCTCTCCAGCCTGACCGTCACCTTCTTCGGCGGTGTCAGCGTCGGTGCCGTGCTGCAGGGCTTTCCCCTGACCCACCAGGCCGACCGCATCCCGACCTACGCGGGCGGGGCGCTCCGCTTCCTCACCCCGTTCAGCGTCTGGACCGGGGTCGCGGCGATCATCGCGGTGTCCCTGCTGGGCGGCCTGTTCGTCCGCGCCCGCTTCGAGCCGGGCGAGCCGGTCCGCAAGCGCGCCGCCGGCTGGACGAACCTCGCCTTCTACCTGGCACTCGCCGCGGTCGGCATCACGGTCGTCTGGAGCACCGTCGCCTTCCCGTGGGCGGCCGACAACTGGCTCGGACGCCGCTTCTGGATCTGGGGCCTGGTCCTGCTTGCCGCCGTCTTCTCGACCGTCCTGATGCGGCGCGCGTCGATCCATGACCGCGACCTCGCGGCGCTGCTCTGGCTCGACCTCACCATCGTCATCATGGCCGGTGGCATGCTCGGCACGATCTATCCCTCGATCATCCCCGGAACCTGGACGGTCGATGCCGGGGCCAGCCGGGAGATCTCGATCTACACCTTCCTGCTCACCCTGGTCGGCCTGTTCCCGGTCATGATCATGTACAACTGGTACCAGATCTGGGTGTTCCGGGCCCGCGTCGCCAAGCTCGCCTCGTTCCACCAGTGACCCGCACGGTCGGTGCGCCCGCCGACGATCGACCGGGGCCGGACCGGCTCGCGCGGCGGCTCCTCGGCGCGCTCGTGCTTCCCGGGCTGCTGATGGTCGGACCGGTCGTCGGCGTCCTGCTGGGCGCGCTGATCTTCGGCCTGCCGCGCGATCTCCTCTGGGCCGCCCTGGTCATGTTCCTCCTCGGCCTCGCGCTCCTCTCGCTGCTGGCACGAGGCGAATGGCGGGCGCTGTCGCGCCGGCGCTGACGGACCACCCTGTCGGACGGCGTTCCGGAGGATCTTCGACCGTGTCTCCACATCCACCGCCGATGGCCCGGGCGACCGGCCGCTCGCTCGACGCCTGGCTGCGTCGTCGGGCGGCGCCGGTGCGCGTGCCGATCGCGGTCACGGCCGCGGTCGGCGCGGTCGGCGGCCTGCTCCTGATCGCGCAGGCCTGGCTCCTCGCGCGCCTGGTCGACGCGGTGGTCATCAAGGGCCAAGGGCTCGACGCGGTCCGGCCGTTCCTGTGGATGCTGCTCGGCGTGTTCGCCCTTCGCGCGATCGTCGCCGCGGCGACCGAGGCCGTCGCCTTCGAGGCCGGCGCCCGCGTCGTGCTCGAGGTCCGGGCGACGCTGCTGGCGCACGTCACCGCGCTCGGCCCGTCCTGGACGCGCCTCGCCCGAACGGGGGAGCTCGCCGGCACGGTGTTCGACAGCGTCGAGAGCATCGGCCGCTACTACACCGGCTACCTGCCGCAGATGGCGCTCGTGGCCTTCATTCCGCTCGCGATCCTGGTCTTCGTCGTGCCGACCGACTGGGTGTCGGCCCTCATCATGGTGGTCTCGGCGCCGCTGATCCCGCTGTTCATGGTGCTGATCGGCAAGGGGACGGAGGCGCTGAACCAGAGCCAGTGGCGGACGCTCGCGCGGCTGAGCGCGCATGTCTTCGACGCGATCGAAGGGCTCACGACGCTGAAGCTCTTCAACGCGAGCCGTGCCGAGATCAAAATGGTGTCGGACATCTCCGACGACTATCGCCGCAGCACGATGGCGGTGCTCAGGGTCGCGTTCCTGTCCTCGCTCGCGCTCGAGTTCCTCGCAACCCTCAGCATCGCGATGGTCGCGGTCTTCATCGGCTTCCGCCTCTACTACCGCGAGATCGATTTCCTGCCGGGGTTCTTCGTGCTCCTGCTGGCGCCCGAGTTCTACCGCCCGCTCCGTGCGATGGGCACCCACTACCACGCGAGGATGGATGCGATCGGCGCCTCGGAGGCGATCGTGGCCCTGCTGGAGACGCCGCGTCCGGCGATGCCGTCACGCCCCGTCGCCGGGCCGGCGCCCGGCGCGCCGACCGTGCGCTTCGAGCGCGTCGGCTTCGCCTACGCGGGCGAGACCGTGCTCGACGGGATCGATCTCACGCTTCGGCCGGGACGGCGTGTCGCGCTCGTCGGCCCGTCCGGCGGCGGCAAGACCACGGTCAGCCAGCTGCTGCTCGGCTTCGCGACGCCGGCCTCGGGCCGCATCACGGCCGACGGGACCGATCTCCGCGACCTCTCGCCCGACGCCTGGCGCCGGCGGATCGCCTGGCTGCCGCAGCGGCCGACCCTGTTCCACGGCAGCGTGCTCGACAACATCCGTCTCGGCCGGCCCGATGCCGACATCGCCGCCGTGCGCCGGGCGGTCGCGCGCGCCGAGGCGACCGCGCTGATCGGCGGCCTGCCGAACGGCTACGACACGATGCTGGGCGACCGGGGCCAGGGTCTGTCGGGCGGCGAGATCCAGCGCATCGCGCTGGCCCGCGTCTTCCTCAAGGACGCCGACATCGTGGTGCTCGACGAGGTCAGCGCCGGGCTCGATCCCGAGACCGCCGACCTCGTCGCCCGCTCGGTCGAGGCGCTCTCGCCCGGACGGGCCATCCTCGTGATCGCCCATCGGCTGGAGACCGTCCGCGAGGCCGACGAGATCCTGGTCCTCGATCGCGGCCGCATCGTCGAGCGGGGGCGCCACCGCGACCTGGCCCGACGTGCCGGACCCTACGCGAGCGTCATGGGCCTGCCGGAGGCACCGGCTTGAGCGACCTCCTGCGGCTGCTCCGCCTGTTCCGTCCTTACGCCGCGTGGATCGTGGCGGCCATCGCGCTCAACGTCGTCGTCGTGCTCGCCAACGTGGGCCTGCTCGCCGTCTCCGGCTGGTTCATCGCGGCGATGGCGCTGTCCGGGCTCGGCGGGGGCGCGATCGATTTCTTCACGCCCGCCGCGGCCATCCGCGGCCTCGCGGTGCTGCGGACCGTCGGCCGCTACGTCGAACGCCTCGTCTCGCACGAGGCGACCCTCCGCGTGCTGGCCGAGCTGCGCGCGTGGTTCTACGAGCACCTCGAGCCGCTGGCGCCCGCGCGCCTGCAGCGGCATCGCGGCGGCGACCTCCTCAGCCGCATCCGCTCGGACATCGACAGCCTCGACAACCTCACGCTCCGGGTCCTCGCGCCGACCGTCGCGGCCGCGATCGGCGTCGTCCTGCTCGTCGGCTTCGCCGCCCTGTTCAGCACCCGGGTCGCGCTCGTCGACGCCGCCTTCCTGCTCGGCGCCGGCCTCGCGCTGCCGCTGCTGATGCAGCGTCTCGGTCGCGGTCCGGGCGGTCGGGCGGTCGCGATCCGGGCGGAGCTGCGCGCGGCGATCTCGGACCGGGTCCGGGGTCTCGGCGAGCTGCTCGTCGAGCAGGCCGCCGACCGCCAGGCGGCCGCGATCGCCGGTCTCGGCCGGTCGCTCGTCGCCGAGCAGCGCCGCCAGGCCCGCCTCGGCGGCGTTTCCGCGGCGCTGTCCGGTCTCGCCTCCCAGCTCGCGATGTGGGTCACCCTGGTGATCGCGATTCCCCTTGTCGTCGCGAAGGCCCTGTCCGGCCCGGACCTCGCGATGCTCGCGCTGTTCGTGCTGGCCGGCTTCGAGGCGATCAGCCCCCTGCCGGCGGCCTTCGGGGCGCTCGGCGAGACGATGGCGGCGGCACGCCGGATCTTCGGCCTCGTCGATGCCGAGCCGGCGGTCGCCGACCCGGACCATGCGGCGCGGCCGCCCTGCCGTTTCGACATCGAGGTCCGGGGCCTGCGGATGCGCTACGCGGAGCACGCCCCCTGGGTGCTCGACGGCCTCGACCTCCACGTCCCGCAAGGCGGCTCCCTCGGCATCGTCGGCGCGAACGGCTCGGGCAAGAGCAGCCTCGTGAACGTCCTGCTCCGCTTCTGGGACTACCAGGAGGGACGCGTCGCCATCGGCGGGGTCTCGGTGCGCGACCTGGACGGCGAGACCGTGCGCGGCCTCTGCGCCGTGGTGGCCCAGCAGACGCACCTGTTCAACACCAGCGTGCGCCAGAACCTGCTTCTCGCGCGCCCCGCCGCGAGCGAGGCCGAACTGCTCGCGTCCCTGCGCCAGGCCAGGATCCACGACGAGATCATGGCGCTGTCCGACGGTCTCGACACGGTGGTCGGCGAGAACGGCGCGCGGCTCTCCGGCGGGGAGGCGAGACGGCTCGCCATCGCGCGCGCCCTTCTCAAGGATGCGCCCATCCTCATCCTCGACGAGCCGACCGAAGGCCTCGATGCGGCATCGGAACAGGCCGTGCTCGACGCGCTGCGGATCCTCATGCGGGGCAGGACGACCCTGCTGATCACGCATCGCATGCCTGCGCTCCGCCACGTCGACGCCGTGGGCACGTTCGATCGCGGCCGGATGCGATTGCGGACCCGGTCCGACGGCGGCGTCGGCGGCCGGCTTGGCACGGGTCGGGCGTGATCGCGGCCGTGCGCTCCCGTCGTCGGCTCCCGCGACATGGCTGAGCGGCTCGAGGTCGATCGCTCCTGATCCTCTGGCCGCGCCACTTCGACGGCGTGGTCCCGACCTGTCGCCGCCCCCGAGCCCTGATCGCCGCACTCCGCGCGCTGCGGTGGCGGCCGACGCGGCTTCACCTCGCACGCACCCCGCCGCTCGGCACGCTCAGCCATGCAGCCGCGTCCGCGCGGACGGTCGGCCCGATCAGGCCACCTTGAAGATCCCGAACCCCTCGATCTCGGCGACCGTCTCGAACCGCGGCCAGCGCTCGCTGTCATGCAGGATGATGATCCGCGAGAGATCGCCACCCACCTCGGCGTTCAGGCGATCGATCGATCTCAGCTGGTCCCAGGCGCTGCCGATCGCCGCGCCGAGCGGGATGTAGCGGCCGCATCCGTCGTGCCCGGTGATGTTGCGGGCGCCGTAGATGCAGTCTCCCGACACCGCAAATCGCCCGCGCGCGGTGTCGAGCGAGACGAACTGCTGGCCCATCGTGTGGCCCGGTGCCAGGCGGACGTGCAGCCCGGGCAGCAGGTCATCGCGGTCGCCCTCGACCAGCGTGAGGCGGTGCTCGATGCTGGCGGCGAGCGCCGTCATCAGGTCGTCGGGGTTGAGGACGTCGGAGAGGAACGAGAACCGTTCCGGCAGCGCCAGGATCTCGACCCAGCTCAGCGCCTCGCTCTTCTGCAGGTAGAGCTGCGCGCGGGGGAACGCGGCGATCGATCCCATGTGGTCGAAATGCGCGTGCGAGAGGACGATGTCGGTGACGTCGTCGGGTCCGACGCCGAGCTCGGCCAGCAGTCGGAGCGGCGAGATCCAGTGCGGAACCCCGAACTTCTCCGCCTTCCGGGCGCCACCACCCTCGTTGATGAACCCGCAATCGACCAGCACGACCCGGCCGGGCTTGCGGGCGAGGACGAAGGCGAACGGGAGATCGACGGGCTTCTCGTCGAACGTTCCCCAGATCAGGCTCGCCATCGCCTGCTGATGGCTGCGGGCGTATTCGAGGACGTGGACCTCCCAGACGGTCCCGTCGTTCGCGAGCGGCATGACGCTGGTCCTTTCAGGCTTCCGCGAAGCGGCGGGACAGGCTCGACAGCCCGACCGCGACGATCAGGATCGTGCCCTGCAGAACGTACTGGTAGAAGGTGGGCGCGCCGAAGATCGCGAGGCCGTTGAAGCCGATCGCGATGATGAGCGCGCCGATCAGCGTTCCGAGGATGTGGAACTCGCCGTCCCTGAGCGTCGCCGAGCCGAGGAACACCGACGCGAACGCGGTCAGCAGGTAGCTGTCGGCAGCGCTCGTGGTGCCGCTGCCGAGTTCGGACGCGAGCAGGATCCCGGTGAGCGCCGCCGCGCCACCCGCGATCATGAAGGCGACGATCTTGGTCCGCTCGACCGCGATGCCGCAGAGACGGGAGGCGACCGGATTGCCGCCGACCGCCTGCAGGCTCTGGCCGAACGACGTCCGCTCGACCACGATCCACAATCCCGCGAGCAGCAACGCCATGATCACGACGTCATGCGGCACTCCGAGCACGCGCCCGAGCGCGATCGCGGTGAAGCTCGCGGGGACCCCGAACGCGATCGGCGCCCCGCTCGAATAGGCGAAGCTGAGGCCGACCACCACGGTTCCGGTGCCGAGCGTCGCGATCACCGAGTTGACCCCGATCACGGTGACGATCAGCCCGTTGACGAGGCCGTGCAGCAGCCCGGCGGCGATCACCAGTGCGACCGCGAGCGCCACCGGGACGTGCTCGTTGACGATCAGGCCGGTGACCAGCACGCCGGCGAAGCTGGCGAAGAAGCCGATGCTGAGATCGAGCTCGCCCACGATCACCGCGACGGTGAGGCCGCCGGCGATGATCATGCCGAGGGACGCCTGGTTCAGCACGTTGATCCCGTTCGACAGGCTCGGGAACGTGCGCGGGGCCAGGGCCGAGAACACCGCGACCATCAGCAGGAGGCCGACCAGCGTCCCGTAATGGGCGAGGCCGCCCAGCATCGCCCGGTTCCGCCGCGCGGCGGACGGGGCGGACGAGGCGGACGGAACGGACATCAGCCGACCACCTCCGGCGCCGGGTGGTGCCGGTAGCTGGCGGCGACCAGCGCGTCGCGGGCGATCGCGTCCCCTTCGAACTCGCCCGCGATCACGCCTTCCGCCATCACCAGCACCCGGTCGCAGAGGCCGGGCAGCTCCTCGGCCTCCGACGACACCACGATCACCGACAGGCCGCCCGACGCCAGCTCGCGGATCAGGCGATGGATCTCGCCGCGCGCCCCGATGTCGACCCCGCGCGACGGCTCGTCGAGGATCAGGATCCGGAGATCCCGGTCGATCCATCGTCCGATCACCACCTTCTGCTGGTTGCCGCCGCTCAGGCCCCGGACCGGGGCCTCGACCGTCGCCGCCCTGATCCCGAGCCGTTCGGCCAGCCCTTCGGCCCAGCGGGTGCGCCGCCGGAAGCTCAGCGTCGGCAGTGTCGTGCGGGCGAACCGGCCGTTCGCGGGCAGCGCCATGTTGAAGGCGATGCCGCGACCGAGCACCAGACCCTCCGACCGCCGCTCCTCCGGAACCAGCCCGATCCCCGACCGGACCGCATCGCGCGGCGTCCGCGGCGAGAAGCGGTCGCCGTCGAGCGTCATCGCGCCCGCGTGCGGCCGGTCCGCGCCATAGATCAGGCGCACGAGCTCGCTTCGCCCGGCACCCACCAGACCGGTGAGGCCGAGAACCTCGCCGCGTCGCAGGCTGAACGTCACGCCGCGCACCGCCGGCCACCGCACCAGACGGTCGACGGCGAGGATCGATCCCGCCGTCCCGTCCCGCGGAGCCAGGCGGGCGGGGAGGCCTGTCGCGCCGCTCCCGCCGACGATCGCATCGACCAGCACCTGCCGCGTCAGCGCGCTTCGCCCGGCGCGGAGGACGTTGGCTCCGTCGCGAAGCGCCGTCACGCGGTCGCAGAGGTCGAGGATCTCGCCCAGCCGGTGCGAGACGTAGAGGACGGCGACGCCGTCGTCGCGCAGCTGGCGCACGATGCGGAACAGGTTCTCCGCCTCGTGCGCCGAGAGCGAGGCGGTCGGCTCGTCCATCACGATGAGCCGCACCCGCTGCATCAGCGCGCGACAGATCGACAGCAGCCAGCGCTGCGCCGTGCTCAGCACCGCGACGCGCGCGTCGAGCGGGAAGACGATGCCGACGCGGCGCGCCACCGGGGCGACCGTCGCGCGGACTGCCCGCCAGTCGACGGTGCCGAGCCGAAGCGGCTTCGGCAGGCCCAGCATGACGTTCTGCAACCCGGTCATCGAGGCGACGAGGTTGAGTTCCTGGTGGATGAAGCCGAAGCCGAGTTCCGCCGCGCGCTGGGGCGTCGGGATCTCGACCGCCTCGCCGTCGATCCGGATCCGCCCGCGGTCCGGCTTCTCGAGGCCGGCCAGGGTGCGGATCAGCGTCGACTTGCCGGCGCCGTTTGCGCCCACCAGCCCGTGGACCTCGCCCGCGCGCACGTCGAGGCGGACGTCCCGGAGCGCGCGCACGCCGCCGAAGCTCTTCTCCAGACCCGAGACCTCGAGGAGCGGCGGCGGATCGGCCGGCGCGGCGGAGACCGCGTTCGCCATCGTCTCAGCGGGTCGCGTCCGGGTGGGCGGCGAGGAACTGGTCGATGTTGTCCCGGGTGACGATCACCGGCGGCACGTCGACCGTGCGCGGCGTCCAGTGCGCGCCCGCCTTTCTCGCCTCCGCGATCGTCTCGACCAGCCGCGCGCCCTCGGCCCGGCTGTCCTCCCAGGCGGTGGCCGTCATCGCGCCGGCCTTGATCGCGGCGAGCGCCTGCGCGTTGCCGTTCTCGCCGTAGACCTTGACGTCGGTCCTCGCCTCCTGGCGCAGCCCCGAGATGGCGCCGATCGCGGGATCGTCCCAGCACCCCCAGATGGCGAGCGGTTCGCTGCCTGCCGGATGCGCGGCCAGCCAGGCGGTCGCGTACTGCGCGCCATCCTGGAAGAAGCCGGGGATCCGGACCTCGTCCTTGGTGACCTTGATCCCGGGCGCGCCGGCGAGGACCTTGTCGAACACCTGCTCGCGTTCCCGGCACACCTGGCCGGTGTGGTAGGTGAGCGCGAGCACGGCACCGTGGCCGCCCAGGTCCTTGACGATCATCGCCGCGATCGGGGCTGCCAGCGGTCCGCCGCTGCCGTCGGTCGCGACCACCCCGTCGCCGAGGCCGCCGCCCCAGGTCGCGACCGGGACGTGCGCCGCCGTCGCCGCCGCGAGCCCGGCACCGAGCGAGCTCGCCGGGAACACCAGATCGATGATCGCGCCCGCGCGCCGCTGCACGAGGTTCTCCATCGCCGCGTTCGCCTGCGCGGCACTGCCCGCGGCGTCGATCGTCGACACCGTCCAGCCTTGCATCTCCGCCTGTTTCGTCGCGCCCACGATGAAGCGGTGGTTGTTCGCCTCGTTGGCCGAGATCGACACCAGCCCGAGCAGGGTTGCCGAGTGCGCGGGAACGGCACCTGCCGCCGCCAGGACCGACGCCGCGATGAGCAAGGGCGTTCTCAAGAAACGTCTCCTGGTGGCCCGCGTGCCGGATGAACGGGCTCTCGCTGGTGGGACGCTCACAGAAGCGCGCGCGATTGGCAAGGAGCGGCGTCCGGGCATCGGCGTGCCGGAGGCACTCAGGCGAACGATCCCCCGCGGGATCGCGGAACGGTCCGGGCCCCCGCGGCGAGGGTCGCGGCGAACCCGCACAGCGCCGCGCCCGTCAGCCACAGGCCCGGGATCGCGCGGTCTCCCGTCGCGTGGATCAGCGCGGTGCAGATCGCCGGCGTAAAGCCGCCGACGCAGGTCGCCAGGCTGTAGGCGAGCGAGAAGCCGGCGATCCGGACCCGCGCCGGCACCAGCTCGGTCAGGAACACCACCATCGCGCCGTTGTAGAAGGCGTAGATCGCCGACAGGAGGAGTTCGACCGCGAGCAGCCGGGCGAACGACGGCGAGACGGCGAGCCAGCGCATCGCCGGAAAGGCGAGAAGGGCGGCCGCCGCCGTCGCGCCGAACAGGATCGGGCGCCGGCCGACACGATCCGACAGGGCGCCCGCTAGCGGCAGCAGCACGAGGTTCGACACGCCGACCGCGAGCGTCACCGTGAAGCTCGCGAGGCTGGTCAGGCGCAGCACGACGCGGCCGAACGACGGGGTGTAGGCGGTGATGATGTAGAACGAGACGGTCGTCATCAGGACCAGTCCCATGCCGGTCAGCACCGTGGCGCGATGCGCGAGCAGGCCCCGCCACGCCTCGGCGAACGGCGGAGGCCGCGCCCGGTCCACCGGCACCGCATCCTCGAGCGAGCGGCGGAGCACGAACAGCAGCGGGATGATCGCGCAACCGAACGCCAGCGGCAGCCGCCATCCCCAGTCCGCCATCCGCGATGCGCCGAGCAGGGCGCCGAGACCGAGGGCCAGCGCGGCGGCCGTGATCACCGCGACCTGCTGGGAGGCGGACTGGAACGAGACGAAGAAGCCACGCCGGTCCGGGGGTGCGATCGCCCCCAGATAGACCGAGGTCGATCCGAGCTCGACCCCGGCCGAGAACCCCTGCACGAGGCGTCCCGCGAGCACGATCAGCGGCGCCGCGACGCCGATCGCCGCGTAGGAGGGGGTCGCCGCGAGCGTGAGCGTCCCGAGCCCCATCAGGCCGAGCGTCAGCAGCAGGCCGCGCCGGAGCCCGATCCGGTCGGTGAGCGCGCCGAGCAGCACCGCGCCCAGCGGCCGCATCAGGAAGCCGGCGCCGAAGGTCGCGAACGACAGCAGCAGCGACGCGAGCGCGCTCCGTGCCGGGAAGAACGCGTGGCCGATCGGACCGGCGTAGTAGCCGAACACCATGAAATCGTACATCTCGAGGAAGTTGCCGCAGGCGACGCGCGCGATCGCGCGCGCGGCGCCGCCGCGCGATGTCGCGGCTTTCGGGAACGCGGTCACCGGGGGCGCGGCCCGCTCGCGAGGATGCGGACCAGCCCGTCCGGCGACGTCCTGCCGTCGAGGGCCAGCGCCGTGTCGCGCATGATGCTGTCGGCGACGCCGATCCGGTAGTGGATCGGATCCCAGAAATACCGGTGGTCGAGCGTCACCCGATCCGGGATCGCGAAGTCGAGCAGGACCGCGTCCGGGATCCGCCTCGTCGCGGCCGCGGCGGCGGCCTTGCAGCGGTCCCATTCGGCGCGCGTGGCGCTCCCCGGCCTGCCCATCGCCGCGATCGTGACCGGTGGCATGAACAGGATCTTGCGCGCATCCGGCGGCAGGCGCGAGAGCAGGGACGGCAGCGCCTCGACATAGGGGAGCGTGAGCGTGCCCGGCGACGCCGGCGCGTCGCTCGGCCAGTTCCAGCGCCGGAACCGGACGGCGACCCGTGCCGGATCGTAGTCGCGGTCGGGCGGCAGGAAGTCGGTGTAGCCGTCGCGTCCGTAGCGGTCGCGCTTCAGCCCGACCGCGACCGCGAACTGGCTGGCCGCCTCCTGCAGCGCGTAGAGATCGAACATGCGGACGTAGCCGACCCATCGCGGGCCGCCGTACATCCAGTGCGGGAAGGCGCGGCCGGTCAGCGCGGGACTGCCCGGCAGCGCCTCGCACCACGAGGCGTCCAGATCGAGCATCACCGCGCGGGCGTGCGGATGATGGCGCGCGAACAGCTTCAGCAGCGCGCCCTGCTCCCAGGCGGTCGACGCGTTCATCGCGAGATTGGCGAAGTGCGTCCCCGGGACGATCCCGTCGAGCACCGCGGGGCGGAGCAGCCGCGCCGTCGAGGTCCCGATCACCACCGCGTTGAACTTCCGCGAGACGGCGAGCGCGGGAAACGAGAACCGGGCGTTGGTCGAGACCGGGACCCGCCCGATCGGCAGGTGCACCGGGAGCATGCCCCACGGATCCACCGCGACCACGAACAGCCAGAGCAGGGCGAGGGGGAGCGCCGCGGCGGCGAGCATCGCGAGCAGGAAGCGCCGCCAGCCCGCGCGATGGTCAGAACTGGAAATAGATGAATTCCTGCGGCAGCCGGCCACCGACGAGCAGCACGAGGAAGGCGAGCAGCGCACCGGCCGGGATCGCGACCGGGAGCCGGGGCGCCAGGCGGGACGCGAGGGCGAAGCTTTGGCTCGTCGGACCGAGGAGTGCGACCGCGACGCCGATCAGCACCACCACGGCGTTCCGCACGTGCACCGGTTCCAGCGTCCCGTTCAGCCCCGCCATCCCGGCGAGCAGCCGTGCGGCGGTCCCGAAATCGGGCGCGCGGAACAGCACCCACGAGGCGAGCACGAAGACCGTGGTCAGCACCCAGCCGAGCGGGCGCGGGATCCGCCAGGACCGTCGCGCCGCTTCGTGGTTCGCGACCAGGCCCGCGCCGTGCACCGCACCCCAGGCGACGAAGGTCCAGGCGGCGCCATGCCACAAGCCGCCCAGCATCATCGTCGCGACCAGGTTGCAGAGCTCGCGCGGCCGGCCGCGGCGGTTGCCGCCGAGCGGGATGTAGACGTAGTCGCGGAGGAAGCGCGACAGCGTGATGTGCCAGCGGCGCCAGAACTCGCGGAGCGACACCGCGCGATAGGGTGCGTCGAAGTTGAACGGCAGCCGGAGCCCGAACATGCGGGCGAGGCCGATCGCCATGTCGGAATAGCCCGAGAAATCGAAATAGATCTGCAGGGCATAGGTGATCGCCGCCACCCATGATGCGATGAGGCCGGGCGCGTGGCCGGCAGCGGCGCCGGCGAAGAGCGCGTCGGGATTGACCGAGATGGTGTCCGCGATCCCGGCCTTCTTGGCCAGGCCGATCGTGAACAGCAGAAGCCCCCGCGCGAGGTTCTCCGCGGTGTCGGGCGCCGGCACGGGGTCCGCGAACTGCGGGATGATCTCGTGATGGCGGACGATCGGCCCCGCGATCAGCTGCGGGAAGAAGGTGACGAACTCGAAGAAGTCGAGCAGCCCGTAGTGCCGGCGGTCGCCGCGCCGCAGGTCGACGAGATAGGCGATCTTC
This sequence comes from uncultured Acetobacteraceae bacterium, assembly GCA_964249405.1. Classification (GTDB taxonomy): domain Bacteria; phylum Pseudomonadota; class Alphaproteobacteria; order Acetobacterales; family Acetobacteraceae; genus CAXTPV01. Next base: position 25,834 of record CAXUBX010000012.1, read on the forward strand.
TGGAACACGAAGAACGAGATGCCGAGCGGGAGCACGATCGGCCAGTGCGCGTGGGTGCGGCCGAGCAGCGCGCAGAAATTGGCGGCCAGGAAGTTCGCGTATTTGAAGAAGCCGAGCACGACGAGGTTGAGCAGGACGCCGCCGGTCACCCAGGCGCGCCTTCCGTCGCGTCCGTGCGCGGCGGCGAGCAGCCAGTTCGCCAGCGTCAGGCCGACCAGGAGCGGCAGGGTGCGCCAGTTCCAGGCCGCGTAGAACGCGAGCGACGCGAGCACGAGCACCGTCTGCCGGAGCCTGCGTCGCGATCCCGCCGCGTAGTACGCGGCGAGCGTCAGCGGCAGGAACACGAGGATGAAGGCTTGCGAGTTGAAAAGGATCGGAGGCCGTCCCGGCTCGTGCGCCGTCGCTAGCTGTCGTGCCCGAGCGCGTTCGGCGCCGGGCTGGCGATCATGGGTTCGCTCCTTTCCTCCTCCTCCGGCTCGGCGACCGGGCGTCGCTCGCGCTCGAACGTGACGTGCTGCACCGGTGTCGCGAGGCGGATCCCCTCGGCGAAGAGGCGCTGGCGCATGCGGCGGTTGAACTCGCGCTGCACCCCCCAGCGTCCCTTGTCGGTGCAGACGATCTGCCCGGCCAGCGTCACCGCCTGGCTGGTGACCGCGTTCACGCCCCAGTACTGGAGGTCGCTCAGCATGGCGTCGCGGAACGCCTCGTCGTCCCGCATGTCGAGCGCGATCGCCTTCAGGATGTCGGCGGCGCGGTCCGGGTCCTCCTCGGGCGCGATGTCGACGCTGACGGCGGCGTTGCCGAGGCCGCGATTGGTGTTGGTGACGGTGCTCACCGACGAGAACGGGATGACGTGGATCGAGCCGTCGCCGGCGCGAAGTCGCATGGTGCGGATCGAGAGATGCTCGACCGAGCCCGACAGGCCGCCCGCGGTGATCGTGTCGCCCACCTGCATCGTGTTCTCGAGCAGCAGGAAGATGCCGGTGATGAAGTCCTGGACCAGCTTCTGCGAACCGAAGCCGATGGCGACGCCGACGATGCCGGCGCCGCCGAGCAGCGGCGCGATGTCGACGCCGATCTCGGACAGGATCGTCAGCACCACCACGGTCGCGACGAAGATGAACAGCAGGATCCGCAGCATCGGCAGCAGCGTGTTCAGCCGTGCGATCCGCGCCGCGCCGCCGACCGGGTCGAGCCGCAGCCGGTCGAGGTGCCGATCGAGCGCGGTGTTGACCGCCTCCCAGATCACCGCGCCGACCGCGATCGACGCGAGGACCGAGAGGGCGGCGCCCACCACCCGGCCGCCGAGCGCGTCGCGGGCGAACCACCCGTAGGCGTGCAGCCCCCAGACCTCGAGCACCGTCACGGACGAGGCCGCGATCACCAGGAAGGTCACGAGGCGACGCAGCACGGGATAGTAGCGGTCGGCCCGCGTCTGCAGCCAGGGATGCCGCGACGCGGTGTCCGGCGCGAGGCGCAGCGAGCGCTCGAGCCCGCCGAGCAGCGCGATCCCCACGACGCGCGCCGCCACCACGACGGCCATCGTCTCGATCGTGAAGGTCCAGAGCCTCGCGTAGCCGTGCCTGACCTCGGCCGCCCAGATCACCCAGAACGCGAAATCGAAGAACAGCGCGTAGAGCCACCAGCGTCGCGCCAGGCCGCCGAGGATCCGTCGCGTCGGCCCGCGCAGCCGGCGCGGCGGCTGGAGCTTGTGCGCGACGTCGGCGCGCGACGCGATGATCAGCAGCGCGAGCACGACGTGCTCGGCGAGCACGACGACCTTGGTGAGCGAGGTCACGGCGAAGAAAGGCAGGCCGAACATCTCGGCGACCACGATGGCCGCGAACGAGAAGGCGCCGATCGAGATCCCGAGGCGGCACCAGAACGCGACCCGTCTCGCCGGGCCGTCGTGCACGAGCAGGAGGCGAAGCGAAGGGGTGTCCGGGGCGAACAGGGTGTTCACGAGCCCGATCAGCACGCCGCCGATCACGAAGCCCCGGGTGGCGGCGGAGACCACGAGCAGCGACGCGGAGCGGCTGACGAAACCGGTGACCCCGAAGGCGGCGGTCACCACCACGAAGGCGAGGACGGGCAGCAGCTCCAGCACGAAATGGGCGGCCGCGAGCGGCACGCGCCGCAGCGCGTGCAGCAGCCGGAGCAGGCGGGCGCCGTGCCGGTGCCGCACGATCTCCGTCTCCTCCGCGGTCTCGGCCGCGACGAGCGCGTCGAGCGGCGGCACGGGCTCGACCGCCACCGACGCCTCGTCCGCGAGCGCGATGTCGGGTTCGGGCGCATCGAGGCTCTCCGGCGGGACGGCCGGCGCCGGCGCGCCGCCCGCGATCCGGGCGAGCGTCGCGATCGGGCGTCGGATCAGCCGCTCGACGCCGAGCACCGCGGCGAGCGCGACGCCGAGCACGACGGCGAGGCGCCACACGCCGGCGATCACCGCGTTCCGCTGCACGGGGTCGGCGACGATGCCGTGGAACCAGGGGCCGATCTGGCGGAAGGTCCGGAGCGCGCGGGTCCCCTCGTGCGCCTCTGCGGCGAGGCTGGTCCCGAACGTCCCCACACCGGTGAGGAGCTCGGCACCCACCGAGTGCGGCGCGAGGCCGGCCGGGCTCGGCGCGGTCCTGGCCGCCACCTCGCGCGAAGCGGCCATCAGCTCGGACAGCGTGCGGGAGAAGGCGGCGCGCTTGCCCGGGTCGTTCAGCACCGCGAGGAGGGACTGCGCCTCGGCCGGCGTGAGCGGGGCGCTCGCCGCGGCCGCCGGATGCGGGGTCGCGGCGGCTCTTGCGGCAGCGGGGAACGTGGCGAGGGCCGGGACGAGCAGCAGGGCGACCGCGAGCCGGCAGCCCAGGCGGCGGACGAGTGGCGCGAGCATGCGCGCCTCATCTCACGCAAGCGGGGCGGGATGCAAAGCCGCGAGGGTGGTGACGGACCGGTCGGGCACGCCATAAACAGGGTGGGAGAACCGCCGATCCATGCACGCCTTCCTCACCTTCCTCCTCGTCCTCGCGCTGCTCGGGGTCGTCGGCGTCCTGGCCGCGGGCATCATCAACCTGGTTCGCGGCGCCGGGCGCGACCCGAGGCGCCAGAACGCGCTGATGCGCTGGCGCATCCTGCTCCAGGCGGTCGCGATCGGGTTGTTCCTGCTGATCCTCTCCCTGTTCCGGCACTGAGGCGTTCGTCGCGGTCCGTCACCGGGCGGCCTTCCGGGGCGGGCCGCCGGCGAGCGCCGACAGATGATCGAACAGCGGGCCGGATGGCGGGATCGCGACCGCGAACACCTCGGCGATCACCTGCGTCCAGCCATGGAGGAAGTAGTTCCAGCCATCCACGGCGCGGACGCCGCGCGCCGCCGCTTCGGCTTCGGCGCGATCGAGGAACACGAGGTCGCCCCGGTAGTTCAGGTCCCAGGCGATCGCGCCCGCCGGGAAGCGCGCGTCCGGGCCGAGCGGCGAGCCCGGGCGGTCCTTGCCGAGGCCGGTCGCATTGATCACCAGCGAGCCGGGCGGGAGCGACGCGAGCCGCGCGTCGTTCCCCGACGGGCCGTCCACGACGTGGTACTCGACGGGAACGCCGGCCCGGATCCTCTCGTGGAAGCGGCGCAGGCCGGCGATCCGCTCGGCGCTCACGTCGGACACGATGATCCGGCCCGGCCGGTCGGTGCCATGCTCCTCGCGCATGAGGTTCCAGGTGATCGCCGTGGTGGCGCCGCCGGCGCCGATCGCGAAAAGGTCCGCGCCGGTCCGGCGCCAGTGATCGTCCGGCAGGATCGCCTCCAGGGCGAGACGCGCCGAGATCGGGTCCTTGGCGTGGCCGACCAGCCTGCCGTCGCGCTTCGAGAGGCAGCTGACCTCGCGCTGCTCCCTCGCGTGGGGATCGAGGACGTCGAAGAGGTCGGACGCGGCGTCGAGGAGGTCGATCTTGTGGGCGGTGACCAGCGCGCCCACCGATCCGGGATCGTCGCGGATGAACGACACGACCTGTCGATAGCGGTCGGGGTCCGCGCCGAGCGGCAGGTCGATCCCGTTGATCGCGCACGGGCCGAGGCCGAGCGCCTCCGCCCAGCGGGGGAAGATCGACATGATGGAGGATCGGCGGGTCGAGACGCCGATGAAGTGCAGCGTCGGTCGGGTCGCCGGAGCCGGGATGTCGGTCATCGGTCGCCCCGCGCGCCGGCACGCCCCCGGTAGCGCGGATTGGGACGGCGCTTCCAGCCGCCGCTCCCGTCGTCCACCACCAGGTCCCGCATCCCGCCGGCGCGCGCGATGATGTCGTAGTCCTGCCCGGCATCGGCGGGGTAGCAGAACAGCGTGACGAGCTTCTCGTGCCCCACGTTGACGCTGCGGTGGATCCAGTGCGGCGCGACGTAGACCACGGCGTTCGGCGCGAGCGTCTCGGCGCGGGTCGTCCCGTTCTCCAGTTCCATCAGCATCACGCCGCGGCCGGACAGGCAGGCGTAGATCTCGGGACGGTCGGAGATCGCGTGACGATGGCCGCGGGTCATCAGGAACTCGTCGCCGACGCGTCCCGGTTCGAGGGTGCTGGTCCCGAAGATCAGGTCGCCCGGCCGTTCGGAGGGGCGGAACTCGTCGACGCTGTAGGCGACCTCGCCGCCGCGGGAGGCCCGGAGTGCGGCGAACGCGTCGGCGTCGGCGAACAATCCCTCGAGCTCCTCGAAGCGCTTCTCGTAGCGGCGGGTTCGCCCGGCCATCCCGCCGGCCTCGGGCGAGATCGTGGTCAGGGCAGGGAGCGGAGACAGCATGATGGATCTCCCAGGAGACACCGGGTTCGCGGGTCGTCATGCTACCTCAGACCGCATGGCGCGTCGGTGATGCCGTCGTTGCCGGCCAGGAGGGAAGTCCGGGATGGCGAGCGGCGGACCTGACCGGATGCCGGCGGCGCGGGATCTCGTGCTCGCGATCGACGTCGGCACCGGGTCGGTGCGCGCGGCGCTGGTCGACCGGGCCGGACGGACGATCGCGATCGAGAGCGTCGAGCACGAGCAGATCGTGCCGCGTTTCGGATGGTCCGAGCAGCGGCCGCTCGACTGGTGGAACGGCGCCGTCGCCGTGGTCCGCCGGGTGCTGGATCGGGTTCCGGACGGCGCGAGGCGTCTCGCCGCGGTCGGCGCCTGCGGCCAGATGCACGCGACGGTGCTGGTCGACCAGGACGGCGAGCCCGCGCTCGAGGCGGTCCCGCTCTGGAACGACAAGCGGAACCGCGATCTCGTCTCCGCCTTCGAGCGCGACACCGACTGGCGGCAGCTTCTCCCGGTCGCGGGCAACCCGCCCTCCGTCGCCTGGTGGGCCTTCAAGCTCCGCTGGCTGCAGGAGCACCGTCCCGAGGCCCTCGCGCGCGCGGTCGCGGTGCTCGGCGCCAAGGACTGGATCAATTTCCGGCTGACCGGCGAGCGCGCGATCGACGCGCCTGAGGCGTCCGCGACCTACCTCGCCGACGTCGCGACCGGCGACTGGAGCCCCGCGCTCTGCGCGCGGTTCGGGATCGGCCCCGGGATCCTGCCGCCGATCCGCGCCCCGGAGGCCGTGGTCGGGGGCGTCACCGCGTCGGCGTCGGCGCTGACCGGTCTGCCGGAGGGGCTGCCCGTGGTCGTCGGGATCAGCGACTACCCCGGCGCCCTCCTCGGCTCCGGCGTCACCGCGACCGGGATGGGATCGGACGTCACCGGGACCTCGACGCTGCTGACGCTCTGCACCGCGGCACCGAACCTCGACGGCCTGATCACCAACGTGCGCGGCGTCCCGCTGCCGGGCGCGCCGCCGAGCTGGTGCGCCTTCACCATCCTGGATGCCGGCGGCGACGCCATGCGCTGGGCGCGGCGCGCCTTCCACGAGAAGCTCTACGACTACGACCGGATCGTGGCGCTCGCCGAAGCGGCGCCGCCGGGCGCCGGGTCGCTGCTCTTCCTGCCCTACCTCAACGGCGAGCGCTCGGGACCGCGGCAGAACGCGCGCGCCCAGTTCGTCGGGCTGACCAGCGCGCACGGGAGCGCCCATCTCCATCGCGCGGTGATGGAGGGCGTCGCCTTCGCGGCCGCGCGCAACCTCCGCACCATGGAAGCGGCGGGAACCCGGCTCGAACGCGTCGTCGCCACCGGCGGCGGCGCCAGGACGCGGCTCTGGCTCGCGATCAAGGCGAGTGCCTACGGCGTTCCGATCCTGACCACCGCGGCCGCGGAGAGCGGCGTGCTCGGCTGCGCCATGCTCGCCGGCACCGCCGCCGGCCTGTTCGCCGATCTCGCGAGTGCGTCGGCGCGGCTGGTCCGGTTCGAGAGCGAGATCCTGCCCGATCCGGCGTGGTCCGACACCTACGCCCGCCTCCGGCCGGCCTTCGACCATGCCCATGAGCAGAGCGGCGTCCTATGGTCGCTGCTCGAACGGGCCGAAGCCGGCGGCGCGCCGCAGGCCTGACGGAGGAGAGGAACCATGGCGATCGACTATCTCGCGAAGTTCGGCGTCCGGGACCGGATCGCGGTGATCACCGGCGGCGGCCAGGGCATCGGGCTCGCCTGCGCGGAGGCGCTCTCGCAGGCCGGCGCCAGGATCGTGCTGCTGGAGCGCGACGAGGACGCGGCGCGCGCCGGCCAGGCCGCGATCGAGGCGGCCGGCGGCACGGTCGCGGTGCGGATCGTCGACGTGACCGATCCCGAGGCGGTGAGCGAGGCGGCGGACGGGATCGAGCGCGACGTCGGCCCGGTCGACATCCTCGTCTGCTGCGCCGGGATCGTGATCAGCCAGGTCGCCGCCGAGACCGTGACCGCCGAGCAGTGGCGCCGGGTGGTCGACGTCAACCTCAACGGGGTGTTCTGGTGCTGCCAGGCCTTCGGGCGGGCGATGCTCGGCCGCGAGCGCGGCGCCATCGTCAACATGGGATCGATGTCCGGCTTCATCGTCAACAAGCCGCAGGAGCAGGCGTCCTACAACGCGTCGAAGGCCGCCGTGCACCATCTGACCCGGTCGCTCGCCACCGAATGGGCGGCGCGCGGCATCCGCGTCAACGCGGTGGCCCCGACCTACATCGACACGCCGCTCACGCGGTTCGGCATGGAGGACGAGGGCCTGAGGTCCGCGTGGCTCGAGAACACCCCGATGAAGCGCGTCGGACGGACCGACGAGATCGCGTCGGTGGTGCTGTTCCTCGCCTCCGACGCGTCGAGCCTGCTGACCGGCAGCATCGTGCTGGCGGATGCCGGCTACACGAGCTGGTAGCCGGACGCGCCCCCGGGCCGGTTACGGGCTCGCCAGCATCGCGTCCGGGTCGGGACGATCGGCAGGTGTCTTCCCGGCTGCCGGCCCGTCGCCGCGTCTGGCCGACAGGGCGTTCCAGAGCGTCACGCGCCAACCGCGCTCCGTCCTCGGCGTCTGCAGCAGCGCGCGCACCAGGGCCGGCTCCTCGCCGGGCATGTCCTCGGCGCACAACGAGAGCCGCCCGTCGTTCGGATGCTCCGTCCAGGCTTTCGGGAAATACGCGACGAGGTCGCGCACGGAGGGCTCCGGTCCCGACCGCACCGCGCCGAGGCTCCCGGCGGCCGCCGCGGCCGGCGAGATCCCGTGCGGCGGGCGGATGGACGCGAGCGCCGTCGCCCGCGGGTTGACCTCGATCACGCGCTCGATGCCGCTCTCGGGATCGATCATGAAGTCGAAGCCGACGAAGCCCGACAATCCCAGCCGGCGGACGAAACGGCGGACGCCCGCCTCGAGCACCGGGCGGTGGACGATGCGCACGATCGTCGACGGCCCGAGTTCGCCGAGACCCGCCTCGCGCTCGGCCGTCACGATCGCCAGCACCTCGCCGGCGCGGCAGAACGCGGCGACGTCGCCGACCCGCCCGCCGGCGACGTAGGATTGCGCGCTGAGCGTCCTCGCCTGTCCGGAGAGGCAGTCGGCCAGCCGCGCCATGTCGCCGTTGACCAGGACGCGCTTGACCGCCGAGCGGAGCGGCGGCCGGAGCAGGGCGGCGCAGGCCGCCTCGACATCGGCCACGTCGCGCACGATCCGCACGCCCTCGCCCGCCCAGGTCCCGTCCGCCTTCAGGACCACCGGACCGGACCGGTCCCGCATCCAGGCGGCCAGGGCCGCCGGGCCTGCGTCCTCGACGAGCTCGGGGACCGGGATCCCGGCCGCCGCCACCTCGACCATCGCACCCTGCCGCGAGAGGAGGAGGTCGTAGGAGGAAGGCGGTCCGAGCGAGCGCTCGACCAGGGCCCGCTCGGCCGCGGTTCCGCTGGCGTGGAGAAGGTGCATGGCCCGGCGCGCCCGCTCGTCTCCCGGCACCACGAGGTCCGGTCGGAACGCGGCGATCGCGCGCCGCAGCGAGGCGACCGGCCGGAACACGCCGGCCGTGAAGAACGCCTCGAGCCGGGCCGCCCGCGCCGGATGTCCGGGCGGGCACAGCATCGCGACCTCGGCCCCGGAACGCCGGAGCATGCGGGGCAGGCTGACGTCCGACGCCCACCGGTTGGTGGTGCTGAACAGGATCCGGGGCGCCGCCCGGAGATCCTCTCGTTCGGACACGATCGGGAGGTCGCCCCGCTCTTCCCCGGCGAGCCTGCGGCTTAGCGCGTTCATCACCGTCTCCGCCCGCTGTCCTAACCATCGACGACGGACTTGTTGTTACAACGGGTCTGTTGTTAGAACAAGTCCGCGGATCAGGCGAGGACATCCATGCGGCAGGCGGCGGACCACGGCATCCATCCCGACGAGGTCGCCATCGTGGGCGCGGGCCCGTACGGGCTCTCGCTCGCCGCCCATCTCGCGGCCGCCGGCGTGCGGTTCAGGATCTTCGGATCGCCGATGCAGATGTGGCGGGAGCGGATGCCCCGGCTGATGCACCTGAAGTCGGAGCCGTTCGCGACCGACCTCTACGATCCGGGGCGCACCTATCCGCTGTCACGGTTCTGCGAGGAGCGCGGCATCCCCTACCGCGACGTCGGCCTTCCCGTCAGCCTCGACACGTTCTGCGCCTACGGGCTCGAGTTCCAGCGCCGTTTCGTGCCGGACCTCGACACCCGGACCGTGACCCGGGTCGCCCGGTCCGGCCGGTCGTTCGAGGTCGAGATCGACGGCGGGGAGACCGCCCGCTTCGGCCGCGTCGTGCTCGCCGTCGGGATCAGCCATTTCGGCCACGTTCCGGACGAGTTCGCCCATCTGCCGCCGGCGCTGCTGTCGCATTCGGCGGACAACGGCGACCTGTTCCGCTTCGCGGGCAAGCGCGTCGCGGTGATCGGCGGCGGTTCGTCGGCGATCGACTGCGCGGTCATGCTGGCCGCCGTCGGCGCCGAGACGCACCTCGTGACGCGCCGGGACGGCCTCTCGTTCCACGCGCCACCCGGCCCGAGAACGCTGCGGCAGAAGCTGCGCTGGCCGATGTCCACCGTCGGGCCCGGCTGGCGGGGGGTCCTCTGCACGCGCTTCCCCGATCTGTTCCACCTCATGCCCGAGGAGTTCCGCCTCGAGGTGACGCGTCGCTTCCTCGGTCCGGCGCCCTGCTGGTTCACCCGCGAGCCGTTCGAGCGCGACGTGGCGCTCCACCGGTCGGTCCGCGACCTCGCGCTCTCCGAACGGGACGGGGCGGTGTCGCTGCGGTTCACCGCCAACGGCGCGCCATCCTCGCTGGAGATGGACCATGTGATCGCCGCGACCGGCTTCCGGGCCGATCTCCGGCGCCTGCCGTTCCTCGATCCCGCCCTCGCCGGCGCGGTGCGACAGGTGGGGCACACGCCGGTCCTCGATCGCGGCTTCCAATCGACGGTCCCCGGCCTGTTCTTCACCGGCGTCAGTGCCGCGAACTCGTTCGGGCCGAGGGTGCGGGTCGCCGGCGGGGCCGGCTGCGCGGCTCGCCCCCTCCCCACCCGGCTGGCTCGCCCGCGCGGGCGGGCGCGAGGCGGCGCGGGCGCCCGCGTCGCGCTCGCGCCCGCGATCGCCGGCGAGGCGGCCTGAGCCGGGGGCGACACCGCGCGGGAGCCCCGCGCGTTCCGGCCCCGCTCAATCCCCCTTGCGTTCCGGCACGGCCGGATGGCGGTCGCCGAGGATGTCTTCGACATAGACCATCCGCACCAGGACCATCGCCGCCGCGGTGAGCGGGGTGGCCAGGATCAGGCCGAGCGGTCCGAACAGGGTCCCGAGCACGGTCTGGGAGAAGATCGTCAGCACCGGCGGCAACTCCACCGTGCGGCGCTGGATCAGTGGCGCGATCACGTTGCCCTCCAGCGTCTGCACCGCCGTGAACAGCAGCGCGACCTCGATCGCCCGCTGCGGGCCGCCGCCGAAGGCGACCAGCACCGCCGGCACCGCGCCGCAGATCGCGCCGATATAGGGGACGAAGTTGAACAGGGCGGCGATCACCGCGAGCGTCGAGGCGAGCGGGATGCCGAGCGCGAACAGCCCGATCGCGGTCAGCGAGCCGACCGCCGCCATGTCGATCGCCTGGCCGAGGAACCACCATCTGAGCGTGTGGCCCAGCGCCAGCATGACCTCGCGGCCGCGCGCGCGATGGCGGATCGGCAGCAGGTAGAGCGTTCCCTCCACGTAGAGGCCGGGCGCGACCGCGAAGTAGAGGCCCGCGACCACCAGGACCAGGAGCGAGGCGATCGCGCCGAGCGTGCCGGTCGCGACGCCGGACAGCATGCCGGCGAAGTGCAGGCCGGAGAGGTAGTCCTGGGCGCGTGCCACGAGGTGTTCGGCCCAGGGCTCGCCGGCCAGCATCTCCCTCAGGCGCCGCGTCTGCTCGCCGAACTGCCCGGAAAGCCGCGTCACCTCGCCGACCAGCACGGGTCCGCGAAGGAACACCGCGACCGCGACGGCTCCGAGCAAGGCGAGGAGCAGTCCGATCAGCGCGGTCCCGGAGCGGAGGCCGAGCGCGCGGCCGAGCCGCTCCGCGGCTCCGTGCAGCACCGACGCCAGCAGGATCGCCGCGAACACGAGCAGCATCACGTCGGCCAGCGTGCGGATCAGCAGCACCGCGGCCACGACGAGGCCGAGCCCGACGAGCGTGATCCGGATCCGGTCCAGGCCGCCCTCTCTCATGGCCTCATGCTCCGACGAAGAAGAAGGCGATCGCAAGCAGTGCGTAGAGCCCGACGAGGAGCAGGCCCTCGAACCAGTTCGTCTCGCCGTCGACCGCGACCACGTTCACGGCGAGCGCCGCGGCGATTATGGCGAAGAGATCGAGCGGATCGCGGAACACCAGGCTTATCGGGTGTCCGATCAGGACCGACAGCACGGCGAGCAGCGGCAGGATCACGAGGCCGACCTGCACCGCGGATCCGACGCAGATGTCCGCCGCGAGCCCGACGCGATCGGCCCGCGCGAAGGCGACCGCGGCGAAGAGGTCGGCGCCGGTGCCGACCAGGGCGAGCGGGATCACGCCGATGAACACCGGTTCGAGGCCGAGCGCGCGCGCCGAACCCGACAGCGTGCCCGACACCAGCTCGGCGAGGATCGCGGCGAGGACCGTCGCGCCGGCGAGCACGGCGACGGTTCGCGACAGCCCCCATCGCTCGCCGCCGTCGCTCTTGCCGCCGGCGGCGAACACCTCCCGGTGCGTGACCAGGGTGAAGAGCAGGTTGCCGGCGTAGAGCGCCAGGAGCACCGAGGCGACGGCGAGGCCGAGCGTCTCCTCGGTCGCATGGATCCGCCCCGCGTCCGCCGCCGGCCGCAGCCGCGCCGTGATGTCGAAGGCGGCCGGGAGCGCCAGCGCGATCACCGTCAGGACCAGCAGGCCGCCGAGCAGGCTGGCGCGCTCGCGCCGCATGACTTGGTGCGTCCGCGTCGCGCCTCCGGCCATCATCGCGAGGCCGAGGCCGAGCAGCGTGGTGCCGAGGATGGAGCCGATCATCTGCGCGCGGACGATGTCGGGATGGCCGCGGCGCAGGATGAAGATCGCGAGGACGAACTCGGCGAGCGAGCCGAGCGTCACGTTGAGCAGGCCGCCGAGCGCGGTGCCGACACGGGACGCGAGCTGGTCGGTGGCCCGCCGGATCCAGTCGGCCAGGACCGCGATCGCCAGGGCGCCGAGCAGGAAGGCGAGCGGGGCGGGCGCCGCTGGGACCAGCCCCGCGGCGAGCCCGACCGGCACCAGGGCGAGCGGCAGCGCACGCAACAGCGATCCGCGCGTCACGCCGGGTCGAACAGCAGGGCCATGGTTCGCGTCAGTACCGCATCCTCGGTGTAGCGGGCGAGGGCTCTGGCGCGGCCCGCCTCGCCCATCCGGCGCCGGAGCGCCGGATCGTCGGCGAGGCGCCGGAGCGCAGCGGCGAGGGGGGCGGGATCGGCCGGCGGGACCAGGATCCCGGTCTCGCCGTCGACGACCTGTTCGCGCGGACCCCGGATCGCGCTCGCCACCACCGGAAGCCCGGCCAGCATCGCCTCGATCACCGACATCGGCAGGCCCTCGAAATGGCTCGGCAGCGCGAAGATGTCGGCGGACGCGAGCAGGGCCGGGACGTCGGTCCGGTAGCCGAGGCGACGAAGACGGCCGCCGAGCCCGCTCGAGGCGAACGCCGGCTCGAGCGAGGGCCCGTGGTCGGACGCCAGCCGCTCGCCGACCACCCAGAGCTCGGCCTCGGGCACCTCGCGCATCGCGGCGAGGAGCTCGGGATGGCCCTTGTGACGAACCAGGCGCGAGACCGCGACGACCACCACCCGGTCCCCGGGCACGCCGAGCGAGGCCCGGACGCGCGCCCGCGCCGCCCCGTCGGGTCGGAAGCGGGCCGGGTCGCGGCCGTTGCCGCAGGCACGCGCGCCGCGGTGGATCAGCAGCCGCCTCGCGTCCTGCGCCTCCTCTTCCGAGACGGCGAGGAAGCGGTCGGTCAGCCGTCCGGCCAGCATCTCCATCACCAGCGAGGCGGCGCGCCGGAGCAGCCGGCCCGGCTGGTTGAACAGGAAGCCGTGGCACGTATAGGCCACCACCTCGACGCCGGCGCTGCGCGCCGCGAGGCGTGCGAGGAAGCCGGAGATCGGCATGTGGGCATGCACCATGTCGAACCGCTCGCGACGCATCAGCGCCCGGAGCGCGAGAAAGGCCCTGAGCTGCGCCCGCGGCGAGGCCGAGCGCGCGAGCGGCAGCTCGACGATCCGGAACCCTTCGGCGCGCGCCGGCGCGAGCAGCGTCCCGGGCGCGCAGGCCCCGGTGACGTCGTGCCCCGCGTCCCGCAGCCGCCGCATCAGCGGCAGCAGGAACTGGACCAGCGAGAAGTCGACGTTGGTGATCTCGAGGATGCGCAAGATCCGACGCGTCACCCGACCCGGGTCACCGCCCAGCGCACCTGCCCGACCGCACCCGACGACGCGCTCAGCACGACGAGCTGGGAGGCCCGGCGGGTGCCGCTGCCGGCATAGATGCCGTCCTCCACGGCGAGCGGCGCCCCGTCGGCGCGGAGCCGCCAGAGCGCACCCGAGCCGAGGCGGAGCAGCACCGACTGCGCGTCCGCCTCCAGCGTCGCCTCGACCATTGGATGGAGATGGAAGCGGATCGCGTAGGGCCGGTCGGCCTCGCACTCGACCGCGTCCTCGCCGCGCAGGTCGTCGCCGGTCTCGGCGAGATAGAGGCGGCGGTGGTGGACCGCGCCGAACGGCCGGCTCCAGCCGTCGTGGCTCGCCTCGAGCCAGTGCGCGCCGCCGTTCGACTGGCGGGTCACCGGAACCTTCGCGGGCCGGCGCCCGAGCCCGTCGCCCTTCACCTCCGACGAGCTGGTGTCGGCAACGCAGAGCGTCGAATGGGCGGCGGTGGCGCGGAGCGCGTTCCGCCACGCCTCCGGCGACGGCACCGACCCGCAGTTGACGATCAGCCGCTCGCGCCCGACCGACAGCTCGAACGACAGCGTGCCGGCGGCCGCCCGCCCGTCGATCCCCGGTCCGGCGGGAACGCCGGTGTCCATCAGGAGCACCGACCGTCCCGCGGCGAGGCGCTCGAAGCCGGTCTCGGCGAGGCTCGGATGCACGGCCCGACCCCGCCCGGCCTGCGCCAGCACGAGATCGACGAGGGTCGCGTCCTCCTCCTCGGAGCTGTTGAACAGCGCGAGGCCGCCGTCCCCGTGCCGCATCGCGCGGAGCGCCGGGCACATCCGGTCGAGGCAGGCGGCGAGCGCCACCGGCGGCGCCGTTCCCGCGGCCGACAGGATCAGCTTCATCTCGACCAGCTCGCGAAGTGCGGCGAGCTGGGCGGACGGGCTGCGCTCGACATGGCCGCCATCGGCGAGGATCTGCCGCTCCAGCTCGACCGGCAACGCCCGGAGCGCGCGGGCGAGCACGCCGCCGTTCTCGGCGAGGGCGACCCCCGCCGCGATCAGGCCCTTCAACGCCGTGAGCGCACCGACCGTCGCGCGCTCGAGCGGGATCGCGGCCGCGAGCAGCCGCCCATCGAGCACCAGACGGCGCATCATCGCGACCCGGAACTCGTCGGCGGCGGAGGCCGCGAAGAAATCGTAATGGCCGAGCCAGGCCGCGATCCGCGCCGCCACCACGGGCGCCGTCCGCAGGGCGGGATCGGCGGGCGGGCGGGCGATCCACTCGCCGACCAGCGCGCGGGCGCGGAGCCGCGCCCCGTCGGTCCCGATCGCCCGCAGGTCGCGAAGCCAACCGAAGCCGTGCACGGCCGCGCGCACCGCCGGATCGATCGACGCTCCTCCCGGGCGCTCGGCCGCGAGACCCGGCCAGCCGCCCGGGGCGAGCGGGATCGAGGCCGACCCGAGGTCGAGCTCGCCCCGCATCAGCCGCGCGCCGCGGGCCGGCGAGCCCGGCCAGGGATCCCGCGTCGCGACGAGCGGCGCGTCCGGGATCCGCGCGAGGCCGAGCGACTGGCCGAGAACCGATTGGCCCAGGAAGGATTGGCCGAGCGTCGGCAGCAACGCGAATTGCTGTCGAGCCTGCCGCCCCCAGCCTCTCACTCCCAATCCCCCGTCCTCCCTTCGCGCCCGTCGCCTCACCCCCGGAGCGCCGCGACCGCGTCCGCGTAGTCCGCGGATCCGAAGATCGCACTCCCCGCGACCAGCGCATCCGCTCCCGCCTCCCGGGCCCGACGCGCCGTTCCGGGCTCGATGCCGCCGTCGACCTGCAGCCGGATCGTGCGCCCGCTCTCGTCGATCATGCGGCGGACCGCGCTGATCCGCGGCAGCGCGGTCTCGAGGAAGACCTGGCCGCCGAAGCCCGGACTGACCGTCATCACCAGCACGCTGTCGACGAGGTCGAGCACGGTGGCGACGTGCTCGACCGGCGTCGCCGGGCAGATCACCACGCCCGGCTTGCAGCCGAGACCGCCGATCGCCTGGAGCGAGCGGTGGAGGTGCGGGCCGGCCTCGACGTGGACGAGGATGTGGTCGGCGCCCGCGCGCCGGAAATCCGCGAGGTAGGGGTCCGCCGGCGCGATCATCAGGTGGACGTCGAACGGCATCGTCGTCAGCCGGCGCAGCGACGCGATCACCGGCGCGCCGAACGAGAGGTTCGGCACGAAATGCCCGTCCATCACGTCGAGATGCAGCCAGTCCGCGCCCGCCCGCTCCACCGCGGCGACCTCGTCGGCGAGGCGGGCGAAGTCGGCGGCGAGGATGGACGGGCAGACCAGGGTCGGACGCGAAACCATGTCGTGGACCGTAACACGATCAGGGTTTGTCGTTCGAGGCGCCCTCTTCGCCGTGCCGCTCGGTCGCCGGGTTCTCCTTGCGCATCGTGTTCCGGTCGCCGCTCTCGACGTGGGGCGTGGCGGTCCGGCCCGCCCGGGTCGGGCGGGTGCCGCCGGGATCGACGCCCTCCGCGGGCTCGTCGCCCGTCTTCCGCGTGGTCTCTGCCATCGGCTTTCCTTTCCCGGAGCTCGTGAGGATGGAGCCGCTCGGAGGCGTCGATCGGCGCGACACCACGGCAACCCGGGCGTGACAACGCGACCGCGGGGCCTGATCGGCGTTCAAGACGCGTTGAGCGGACGATTTCTCGGAGGGAGGGCTGGAATGCAGGTGTCTCGGTGTCCGGTGACGCCATGGCGGATGGCGCTCGGAGGGGCCGCCCTGGCCGCCTCGGCGCTGCTCGTGCGGAATGCGCGCGGCGGCGCCGCGCCGGCCGACGGGCCGCTCGACGTCCCGGTCCGGTTCGCCGAGCATGTCTGGACCGTGGAGAGCCGGCTTCCCGGGCTGCTCGGTCGCGTCTTTCCGGTCCGGATGACGGTGTTCCGGCTCCCGGACGGCGGCCTGCTGCTGCATTCCCCGACCCGCTACTCGCCGGCGCTCAAGGGGGCGCTCGAGGCGGAGGGGCCGATCCGGCATCTCGCGGCGCCGAGCGTCGCGCACTGGATGTTCGTCCGGGACTGGCAGCGGAACTGTCCGGACGCGGTGACCTGGGGCTCGCCCCGGCTCGCGGAACGCCGTCCGGTCCGGCGGAGCGGGCTCCGGCTCGACCGCGTGCTGTCCGACGGCGCGCCGCACGACTGGGGGGACGCCATCGATCTCGTGACGGTCCCGGGCGCGCTCGGGTTCCGGGAGGTGGCGTTCCTGCACCGGCCCACGCGGACGCTGGTGCTGGCGGACCTCATGATGGATCTCGACCCGGCGCAGGTTCCGGCCCCGTTCCGGCCGCTCGTGCTCGCCTTCGGGATGACCGCGCCGGACCGGATGCCGCCGCCGCACCTGCGGCTGGTGATCCGCGGCGGCGGCGAGGATGCCCGCCACGCCGCCGCCCGCCTCCTCGCGATGTCGCCCGAGCGGATCCTGCTCGCGCACGGCCGCACCGTGCCGACGGACGGCGCGGCCGCGCTCCGACGCTCGCTCCGGTGGCTCGTCGCCGGGTGACCGGCCGGCACGGGCGCACGAGCGCGAGCGCGGTCCGGAGCGGTAGCCAGGCCGCGTCCCTCTCCAGAACCTGATCGGGAACTCCGTTGCGAGCGCGTCTCCGCAAGTTCGCCGGCGACCTGGCCGACACGTTCTGGGTGCTGCCCGCGGCGATGGTCGTGGCCGCCATCTTCCTGGCCGTGGGGCTGATCGCGCTGGATCGCAGCGGCGCGGTCCCGCATTGGCTGATCGACAGCCCCTGGCTCTACAACGGCGGCGGAACCGGCGCCCGCACCCTGCTCGGCTCGGTCGCGGCGTCGACCATCGGGGTCGCCGGCACCGTCTTCTCGATCACGATCGCCGCGCTGTCGCTCGCCGCCGGGCAGATGGGTCCGCGCCTGCTGCGGAACTTCACCCGCGACCGGGGCAACCAGCTGACGCTCGGGACCTTCCTCGGCACCTTCGCGTACGCGCTGATGGTGCTGCGGAGCGTGCGGGCGAAGGGCGAGGGGGACTTCGTCCCGCATCTCTCGCTCAGCGTCAGCATCCTGCTGGCCTTCATCTGCGTCGGGACGCTCGTGTTCTTCGTCGGCCACATGGCCGGTCGGATCAACGTCGAGACGGTGATCGACCTGGTGAGCCGGGAGATGCGGGCGACGATGCGCACGCTGACCTCCGATGCGAGGCGCGATCCCGCGCCGCCGCCTGCGTTCTGGCGCGACGCCGTGCCGGTCAGGTCCGAGCGGTCCGGCTACCTGCAGGAGCTCGACGTCGACGGTCTGGCGGACTGGGCGGCGGCGCACGGCTCGGCCCTGCGGCTGCTGGTGCGGAACGGCAACTACGTGTTCCTCGGAGCGACGATCGCGGTCGTGGTCCCGGCCGCCGAAGGTGCGGAGCGGGCGATCCGTGGTGCCACCGCGCTCGGTCCGATCCAGACCGCCTCGGACAACCCCGAATTCGCGGTGGGCCAGCTGGTGGAAGTCGCGGTCCGCGCGCTGTCGCCCGGCATCAACGATCCGAACACCGCGCGAGCGGTGCTGGACCGGTTGGCCGCCTGCCTCTGCGAACTGGTGCCGGAGCAGCTGCCGAGCGGCGTCGTGATGCGCGACGGCCGGCCGGTGCTGGTCGTCCCCGCCTTCGGCTACGACGACCTGACCGGCGCCATGTTCGACCTGATCAGGCAGAACGCCACGGGCAGTGCCGCCGTGCTCGGACGCATGCTGGACGTGCTCACCGCGGTGGTCGGCTGCGAGCGCGAACCGGCCCGCGTGTCCGTGCTGCATCGGCACGCCCGGCTGACCCTCCAGGCGGCGGAGCACAGCATCGAGAACCCCGACGACCTCGGAGCGGTACGCCGCAGCTTCGCCGGCTTCGAGACGGTGCGGCAGCACGGCGCTCTCGCCGCCTTCGACCTCCGCTGAACCGGCCCCGGACAGGACGACATGCATCTTCTCGGTATCGACTGGGTCGGGATCAATCCCGAGAACGGACGGAAGCTGCTGCTGTCGGCCGTGTTCGTCCCGGTCGTTCTGGTCGCGGGTGCCGTGCTGCGCGGGGCGGTCGGACTGGCCCTCCGTCGCACCGACGGCGCCACCGTCCAGGCGAGATTCTGGACCCGGCAGGGCGTCAGCCTCCTCGCCACCGTGATCCTGATCCTCGGGTTGCTGTCGATCTGGTTCAACGATCCGACCCGGCTCGCGACCGCCTTCGGCCTGGTCTCCGCCGGACTGGCCTTCGCCCTCCAGCAGGTGGTGACCTCGATCGCCGGCTATTTCGTCATCCTCAGAGGGTCCACCTTCACGGTCGGCGACCGCATCTCCATGGGAGGCGTGCGCGGCGACGTGCTCCGGCTCGGCTTCATCCAGACGACGATCATGGAGATGGGCCAGCCGCCGAGCGTCCAGAGCGCCGAGCCGGCCGTCTGGGTCAGGAGCCGGCAGTTCACCGGGCGCATCGTCACCGTCACCAACTCGAAGATCTTCGCCGAGCCGGTGTTCAACTACACGCGGGACTTTCCCTTCATCTGGGAGGAGATGGCGTTGCCGATCACCTACCAGGCGGACCGTCGACGCGCCGAGGAGATCCTGCTGGAGGCGGCACGACTTCACGCGATCGATCCCGCGTCGCTGGAACACCGGGTGAAGGGCGACCTGCAGGAACGGTTCGGTATCGACCCGAACGACCTCGTGCCGCGCGTCTTCTACCGCATCACCGACAACTGGCTCGAGCTCACGGTCCGGTTCATCCTCGGCACGCATCAGATCCGTGGTGCCAAGGACCTGATGAGCCGTCACGTGCTCGCCGAACTCGACAAGGCCGGGATCGGGGTGGCGTCGGCGACCACCGACATCGTCGGCCTCCCGCCGATCGAGATGCGCTCGCCGGGACGCGGCGCCGGCGCGTCGGGCGGGGCGGACGCCGCACCGGGCCCGTCCTGAGCCTCCGTCCGGACCGCCGCGCCCGCGCTACCGGCGCGCGACGAGGAAGAGCCGCGGCATCGCGAGCAGGACCGTCCCGTCCTCGTGCGTCCGCAACGTGCGGGCGAGCGCGTCGCGGTAGCGGGCGAGGAAGTCGCGCCGTTCCGCCTCGTCGAGCGGGCCGAGGAAGGGCAGGAGCCCGGTGCCCTTGAACCATTCGACGACGCCGTCGATCCCGGCGAGACGGTGATGGTAGGTGGTCCGCCAGATCTCGACCGAGGCCGCGTGCGGGCGGAGCAGCGCGTGGTGCCAGTCGGCGTCCGCGATCGGCGTCCGCGCGGCCTCGGCGCCTTCCAGCCGTGCCGCCCACGGTCCCGCCGCGGCGACCGTGCGCATCAGGAGCTGGGCGGGTTCCGCCAGGTTGTCCGGGATCTGCACCGCGAGATGGCCGCCGGGCGCGACGCGGCCGAGTAGGCGCGGCAGCAGCGACGCGTGGCCCGGAACCCACTGCAGCGCCGCGTTCGACAGCACGAGGTCCTGGGGAGAGCCCGGCTCGCGCGACCAGTCCTCGATCGCTCCGAGCACGAAGCGGGCCGTGGGCAGACCGCGCCGCGCCGCATCGATCATGTCGGGCGCGCTGTCGACGCCCGTGACGGCGGCGCCGGGGTAGCGTGCGAGCAGCGCCGCGGTCGAGTTGCCGGGTCCGCAGCCGAGGTCGGTTGCCGTCTCGACGCCACCGGGGGGCAGCGCCGCGAGCAGGTCGCGCACCGGTCGCGTCCGCTCGTCGGCGAACGTCAAGTACTGGCTCGCGGACCAGGTGGTCATCGGCTTCCTCCTCCTGCCGGCGCGGCGCGGCGCCGGTCCATGGCATGACGGACGACGGGACGGAGCGCGGCGACGAGAAGCGCCGCGATCGTCGCGAACGCGAGCACGCTGCCCTCGGGGCCGATCGCGCCGCCGGTCAGGAACGCCGCGCGCGACACCGGCACGGTCTCGGCCAGGGCGCCGGTCAGGAACATCGAGCTGTCGGCGACCCCGAAGATCGTGCTCTGCACGTAGTCCCAGGCGGCGTGGAAGCCGATCGCGAAGGCCAGCGTTCCCGTCGCCCGGAGCGTCGCGCAGAAGAACACGGCGACCAGGACCGTGGAGATCGCGCCCGCCACCGGATCGCCCTCCCGGAGATGCCCGATCCCGAACAGCGCCGAGGTGAGGAGGGCGGCGGGCCAGAAGCCGATCCCGTCGGCCAGCGTCCGGAGCAGGTAGCCGCGGAACGCGAACTCCTCGGCGAAACCGATCACCGCGAAGACCGCGGCCAGGCCGGCGAGGTCGGCGGCGTGCGCGGCGAGGCTGCCCGGCAGCAGCGTCGTCCGGTCGAGGCCGGCGACGACCAGGATCCCGATGATCAGCGACGACGCGGCGAACCCGGTGCCGGCGCCGGCGAGGAGCTGACGGCCCCGGGCACCCCGGCCCGCGAGATGGCACCGGCGCGCGAACCGGCCCCGGGCCAGCGCCCGACGCGGGCTCGTCTCCGTCAGCATCAGGAGCGCGCTCGCCGCGGCCGCGAGCCCGATCAGCAACAGGTCGATCGCGAGGATCACCACGGCCGGGAAATGGTGCGGCGACCGGTGCGCCTCTGCCGCGTGGAACACCGCGACGTGCCGGGACAGCCAGTGGAGCAGGCGCGGACTTCCCGCGCGCGAGCCGACGGTCACGAGCAGCACGAACGCCGCGCCGCGCGCCACCGCGAGCGCGCGCGGCAGCACCGCCCCGAAACGGCGTCTCACCGGCCCACCGTGACGGATCCGAGCCCGCTCACCGATTTGCGGAGCGAACCCGTCAGTCTCGCGACGTGGACGGCGCCGGACCCCGACAGCGAGACCGCGGCGTCGCCTGTGGTGCCCCCGATCGAGACCCGGCCGGCGCCGTCGTCGTCGACCGCGAGGCGGCCGATGGCGCCGTCGCCGACCGCGACGGTGCCGGTGCCCGCCAGGGCGATCGAGAGGGTCGGCGCGGACAGGTGATCGATCCGGACCTCGCCGGCGCCCGAGAGCCGGACCACCGTCGGGCCGGCGACCGTGCCGACCGAGACGTTCGATCGCCCGGACAGGTCGAGGCCGAGCGAGCGCGCCGTCGCGACCGCGACCGTCGCGTCGCCCGACGCGTCCACCGTGAGCGCGCCGCCGACCGGGCCGACCTCGATGTGCCCGACCCCCGCCTCGTCGATCGAGATCGGGAATCGCGGGGGGACCCGGATGGCGATCGCGAGCGTCGGCGACCAGGACGCATCGCCGGCCGGCCTCCAGCATGCGCGGGTCGGATCGCGGCGACGCACCGCGACGGCGCCGCGCCGTGGCCCGATCGCCAGCTGGTCGAGTTCCTCCTGGCGATCCGCGGTCGCGAGCACCGCGACGCTGCCATCGCGGGATGCGTCCGGCGCGACGGCGATCCGGGCGGCGCAGGGCGACGCGATGTCGAGCCGGTCTCCCCCGGAGGTGGCCGCGAGTTGGGCGGCCCGCGCGATGGCGGTGCTCGCCAACCCGATCGCGAGAACCGTCATCGGGAGGCGGAAAGACAATGTCATGACGGGCTCCGTGTCGTCCCGGAGACCGGTTCCGCAAATCGCATGCCGCGTCGTGCCGGGACCTGGCCCGGCCGCCGGTGGCGCCGGCCGGGCTCCGGCGCAGCGAGGCCTGGACGACCGCGCCCGGGACGCCGACGGTCCAGCGCACCGCCACGATCACGGAACCTCGTCATGTCCTTGAGCCCCCGAACGAGCCTGCTGTCCCGCCGTCACGTCCTCGCCGCGACGGCGGTCGGCGCGACCGGCCTCGCGACCGCCGCGGAGGCGGCGCCGCGCGGCTTCGGGAACCCCGACGCGCCGGCCGAGGGTCGGATCGACGCCGCGTCCCCGCAGGCCGCGAGCGACCCGGGCCCGCAGAACCCGACGCTCGCCGGCCAGTTCCCGTCGTTCCAGGATCCGCCGGCCACCGACATCAACGGGATGCCGCTGTTCTGGGCGTCGTTCAACAATGCCCATGTGCGCTTCCAGAGCGGCGGCTGGGCGCGCGAGGTCACGCAGGACGATTTCGCGATCTCGGAGGACATTTCCGGCGTCAACATGAGGCTCGCCGCGGGCGGCATCCGGGAGATGCACTGGCACCAGCAATCCGAATGGGCCTTCGTCTCGAACGGCTCGATCCGGATCACCGTGCTCGACGCGCTCGGACGGCCCGAGGTCGCGGACGTGGCGGCCGGCGGCCTCTGGTTCTTCCCGCCCGGCCTGCCGCATTCGCTGCAGGGGCTCGGGCCGGACGGCGGCGAGTTCATCCTCGCCTTCGACAACGGACACGCGTCCGAGTTCAACACGCTGCTGCTGACCGACTGGATCGCGCACACCCCGCCCGAGGTGCTGGCCAAGAACTTCGGCGTTCCGGCCGAGACGTTCGGCCGGATCCCGCTCGACAACCTCTGGATCTTCCAGGGCCAGGTGCCCGGCCCGCTCGCGGACGACCAGGCGGCCGCGAAAGGCGACGCCGGCGTCCCGCCGCACGCATTCACGTTCGACCTCTCGGGCATGGCGCCGAGCCGCAAGACGAAGGGCGGCAGCGTGCGGATCGCCGATGCGGCCACGAACTTCCCGGTGTCGCGGACCACCGCGGTGGCGCAGGTCAATGTCGAGCCCGGCGGGATGCGCGAGATGCACTGGCACCCGAACGCCGACGAGTGGCAGTACTACGTCAAGGGTCAGGCGCGCATGACCGTCTTCAACACCGGCCCGAAGGCGCAGACGGCCGACTTCCGGGCGGGCGACATCGGCTACATCAAGAAGAGCTTCGGACACTACATCGAGAACACCGGCACCGAGGAGCTCGTCTTCCTCGAGATCTTCAAGACCGATCGCTACGAGGAGGTGTCCCTCACGGACTGGCTGACGCACACGCCGCCGGCGCTGGTCGCGGCGCATCTCAACATCGACCCCGCGGTGATCGGCCGCTTCCCGCGCGGGCGGCCGGACGTGGTGCCGGTCTGATCCCGTCGGGACCGGCCCGTGATCGTCCTTCGAAAACCCTTGGGGGATCTCTCGGATCAAGACGCGGGGTTTCACCCCGCACCCCACCAGGCGCTGGGCGCCTGGACCCCATCCATGTCAGTCGAATGCGGGTCTGGGCGCGCCGCGCGAGCGGAGTTTGAGGCGGAGCCTCAAGGTAGGAAAACTACGGGCGCGGGTTATAAGCAGCAAAGCCTGCCGTTTTTAGCATATGCAGTAATTGACAATGAGCGTATCCGCATATACGGTAATTTTGTGGACGTCACTTTCGATCCCGACAAGCGGCATCGGATCCTCAATGAAAGAGGGCTCGATTTTGCCGATGCGGGGGAGGTGTTTTCCGGTCGGACGGCAACAAACGAAGACGGTCGGCAAGACTATGGCGAAGTCCGCTACGTCACGGCAGGCGACCTTCGAGGACGCCTTGTCGTGGTGGTTTGGACGCCCCGTGATGGCACGCGGCGTATCCTTTCGATGAGGCACGCCCATGAACGAGAAGAGAGACGCTGGCGCGAGCGGATGGGTTGATCCCGACGATGCGCCTGAGTTGACGGATGAGTTCTTCGACCAAGCCGAGATCCGTGATGGTGATGCCGTGGTACGCCGTGGCCGTGGCCGGCCGAAGCGGGCCGAGACACGCGAGCAGATCGCTCTGCGCGTCGAACAGGCTCTCCTTGAGCGTTACCGGAACACCGGCCCTGGCTGGCAGACGCGGATGCACGCTGCGCTCACACTGGCAGGGCAAAATCTTCAGGCAGTGGCTGAACTCGAGAAGATGATCGGTTTCATGGAAACAGGAGACATGGTTTGCCGGTCCGGACCGGATCACCAGAATGAGACCGAGAAGCAGATCATGAAAGTCAGGGAATGGATCGATCAATACCGGCAAGCGAACGAAGCGCTATTCGGGCTGCTCGCTGAAAACGCCTGACGTCGCGGTCTTCGGGCAAAGTCCAGCTCCGGACATCGCCGATCCCGGCACGCCCCGCCAGCGCCGGCACGCGCGCCCGGCTCTCAGCGCCTCCTGAGCCTGGCCGCCTGGAACCCGTCCATGCCCATCGCGGGGTCGGTCGCGACGTCGCCCTCGGCCGTGAGCACATGCTCGAGCCCGGCGAAGGCGGACCGGTCCGGGGCATCCCGTTCCCAGCGGCCCGACGCGAGCGCCCGGTCGACCTGGTGACGCCCCTCCTCGTCCTGGAGCGAGCAGACCGAGAACACGAGGATGCCGCCGGGCCGCAGCAGCGCGTGCGCGCGGTCGATCATCGCCCCCTGGGTGCGGGCCAGCGTCTCGACGTCGGACGGGCTGCGGAGCCGCGGGATGTCCGGATGGCGCCGGATCGTGCCCGTCGCACTGCAGGGCGCATCGAGCAGCACGGCGTCGAACGGCGTCGGCGGCGTCCATCGGAGCGCGTCGGCCTCGACGACCGCGGGTCGGAGCCGGAGCCGCGACAGGTTCTCGCGGAGGCGCGCGAGGCGTCTTCGGTCGCGGTCCACCGCGACCACCTCCGCGCCGGCGAACGCCAGCTGCGCGGTCTTGCCGCCCGGCGCGGCGCAGAGATCGCAGACCCGCATCCCCGGGGCGGCTCCGAGCAGGCGCGCGGGCAGGCTCGCCGCGAGGTCCTGCACCCAGAACGCGCCCTCCGCGTAGCCCGGGAGCTCCGCGACCCGCGTGCCCGGCGGCAGCCGCGCGCCACCGCCCGGCAGCGCCTCGGCCGGCGCGGGGCGCGGCGCGCCCGGCCGACCTCACGCCCCGATTCTCGCCGGTGGTCTACTCGATCGACCT
>CAXUBX010000013.1:0-6192 GCA_964249405.1 uncultured Acetobacteraceae bacterium
TCAAGCGCGCCGCCGAGCCTGCCCGAGAGGGCGTCGAACATGGTTCCTGGTCCCGGCCAACGGAAGACGCGCCGCTGCGCGAGCCTTCGCGGAGCGGCGTGTGGAGCCACGGTGCCTAAGGGCTCCGCGCGCCCTCGTCAAGCGTCGGGAGAGGCCGCAACCTGCTGCCTTCCCCGTCATCTGTCCGGCAAGGATGGCGATCGTCGGCCAGCCGGAGGTACTCGGCTTCCAGATTGGAATTGAGCTGATAGAGGCGGTCGAACCCGCAGAGCCTCGGGCGATACAGGTAGGTGTTCACCACCTCGGGCCGGAAGATGACCGGCTGCAGCCGGGCCACGTCGTCGTCGAGCGCCTGGACCACGGCGGGGTCGGGATCGGTCGCCGCCGTCGCCAGGAGCGCATCAAGGCGCGGATCGCTGAAACCCGTGCTGTTCTCGCTGCCGCCGCTGCCGAACAGCGGGGCGACGTCCGGGAAGGCGGTGCTCCCCTGGCCGATCGAGACCGCTTCCCAGCCGCCCGGCGGACCGACCTCGCGGGCGACGATCTGATCGAAGTCGGTCAGATGGATACGCATCGCGATGCCGACCTGCCGGAGCTCCTGCTGGATGATCTCGAAGCTCGCGACGTCGCTGTCGACGTCCGCGTCGACGAGCACGGTGAACGCGAGGCGCCTTCCGTGGCGCTCCTCGATCCCGGCCCGGCCGGGCCGGTAGCCGTCGGCCGCGAGCAGCCGCCTGGCCGCCTCCGGGTCGAACGCAAGCGGCGGCGCGGCTGAGCGGAGATCCGCCGGCAGCCAGTCGGGTTCGGTCGATGGGATGAACCCGTATTGCGGAACCCCCTGGCCATGCAGCGCGATCCGGATGATCCGTCGCTGGTCGATCGCGCGCGCGATCGCCTGCCTGACCCGGACGTCGCCGAAGAACGCGACGGCGGGATTCCGCTCGTTCGGGACCAGGGAGTAGAACGACCCACGCGACGGCATCCTGAACCGGTCGAAGTGCCGCAGCCGGCTCGCCTCGGCGTCGAGGTTGAGCGGCAGGGGCGCCGCGTCGATCTCGTGCGCGCGGAGGGCCTCGAGGACATCCTGGTCCGGGAGGAAGTCGAACACGAGCCGGTCGAGCGCCGAACGGTGGCCATCGTAGCGATTGTTCGCGACGAACACGGCGTCCCGCCCGGGGTCGAGCGAGCGGATCCTGAACGGGCCGTCGACCACCCGGTAGAAGCCGGGCTCGCTCTCGGCGCTTTCCTGGGTCGCGACGTCCATTCCGGCCCAGGCCTGGCGCGGCAGCGGGGTGATCTGGCTGAGCCCGACCAGCTCGAACCAGCGCGGGTTGACGGAGCGGCGAAGCCTGAAGACGACGGTGTGGGGATCGGGTGCGGTGAGACGTTCGACCAGGTTGGGGATCCCGCCCGTACCGTAGTTCCCGTACGCCGGACCGAGTGCCCGGATCACCGACCAGTCGTACAGCACGTCGTCCGCTGTGATCTCTGTGCCGTCGGACCAGTGCCAGGGCCGGAGCACGACGGTGAACACCGCGTTGTCGTCGCTCGGGACGATGGCGGCCGCGAGGCTCTCCGCCGGATCGATCCGCCGATCGAGCCCGGCCCAGACCAGCGGGCGGAACAGGAGGCTAGCCGCCTGCTGCTCGGCCTGCGACGAGGCGAACACCGGGTGGAGGCTCGCGAGTGCAGGCTCGGCAACGACCACCGTGCCGGCGGCCCAGGCGGTCGGAAGCGCACCGAAGCCGACGCAGCACGCCGTCAGGATCGCTGGCAACGGCCAGCGCGACCCTGCCGAAGGCATGGTGACGGCTATCGCCGATCCGCGAAGGGGTTCTCGGTGCCGCGTGCGAGCAGCCGGATTGGGACACCGGGCAGGTCGAACGCCTCGCGAAGACCATTGACCAGGTAGCGTCGGTAATCCTCGGGCGTCTTCTCGGCACGCGTCCCGAACAGGACGAAGGTCGGCGGTCTCGCCTTCGCCTGGGTGAGGTAGCGGAGCTTCAGCCGTCTGCCGTCGACCAGCGGCGGCGCGTGACGCTCCGTCGCGTGCTCGAACCAGCGGTTGAGCTCGCCGGTCGGAACCCGGCGGTTCCAGACCTCGGCAAGGGTCCGGCAGGCGGGCAGCAGCCGCTCCACGCCCGCGCCGGTCAGCGCCGAGAGCGTCACCACCGGAAGACCCTTCATCTGCGCGAGAGACGTCTCGAGCCGATCGGTGATGGCCTTCCGGGTGGCGTTCCGGTCGGTGACCGCGTCCCACTTGTTGAGCGCAAGGACGCAGCCCCTGCCCTCGCGCTCGACCAGCCGGGCGATCTGCAGGTCCTGCTCCTCGATCCCGCGCGTCGCATCGAGCACCAGCACGACCAGCTCGGCCATCTTCAGCGCCTCGATCGTCGCCGAGACCGACATCCGTTCGAGCGAGGCCTCGATCCGGGCGCGCTTCCTCAGCCCTGCCGTGTCGACCAGCGCGACCGCGCCTTCGGCATCGCTGAGCTCGACGGTGACCGCGTCGCGGGTGAGGCCCGGCTCGGGGCCGGTGATCATCCGCTCGCTGCCGAACAGCCGGTTGAGCAGGCTCGACTTCCCGGCATTCGGCCGGCCGACGATCGCGAGCCGGAGCGGCCCCGGGGGTCGGATGTCCGGCTCGTCGCCGGCGGCGTCCCCGCTCCGCGGGCCGGACTCCGGCAAGGGAGGGAGGCGATCGGCGATCTCGCCCATCAGGTCGGCGATCCCCTCGCCGTGCTCGGCCGAGACGGCGACCGGGGTTCCGAGCCCGAGCGAGAAGGCCTCCATCGCGCCCGCCGCCCCGCCCCGCCCTTCGGACTTGTTCGCGACCAGAAGCACGGGCCTGTTCTGCCGACGGAGCCAGGACGCGAAATGCGCGTCGGCCGGCGTCACGCCGGCGCGCGCATCGACCACGAACACGATCAGCGCCGCCTCGCCGACCGCGGTCTCCGAGGAGGACCGCATCCGGCCCGGGATCGTCTCCGGGGGCGCTTCCTCGAGACCGGCCGTGTCCACCAGCCGCACGGTGCGGCCGCGCAGCGTCGCGACCGCTTCCTTGCGGTCGCGGGTCACGCCCGGCTGGTCGGACACGAGCGCGCTGCGTCGCCCGGCCAGCCGATTGAACAACGTCGACTTGCCGACATTCGGCCGCCCCGCGACGACCACGGCCGGCAGCGCGGAGGAAGCCGGCGCCTCCGGGTCAGGCGTAGGCGGTGAGACGGCCATCGTCGGTGAGCAACAGGAGCATGTCGCCCGCCGCGATGGGCGGGTTCGAGGCCGGCGCGTGCGTCTTTCGGTCCGAAACGATCGCGCCCTCGGCCGGATCGAGCAGGACCAGGGTCCGGTGATCGCTCGCCAGCACGAGCTTGCCGCCGGCGAGCACCGGACCGGACCACAGGATCGGCTGTGCCTCGGTGTTCGGTTTCACGTAGCGCGGCAGGACGCTCGTCCAGCGCACGTGCCCGCTCGCCTGCTCGAGGCAGGCGACCGTCTGGTTCGAGGTCAGGATGAAGATCCATTCGCCGGTGACCACCGGGCTCTGCACGCCACCCACCGGGCGCTCCCAGATCCGTCTCCCGGTGCGCAGATCGGTCGCGGTGATCAGCCCGTCCGCGCTGATCGCGTAGACGGTATCGTTGTCGACCACCGGCTCGCCGAAGATCGAGGCGAAGGCGAGCGGGCTGGCCGCGGTGAGACCGCCGAGCACGTCGGTCCACACCACCGAGCCGTCCACCGTGTTGAGCACCGCGATCTCGCCCGAGCCGAACCCCGCGACCACGATGTCGCCGGCGACGGCCGGCGCCGGCTGGCCGAGCAGGGTGTCGAACGAGGTCTGCGCCTGGTAGGTCCAGAGCGGCTTGCCGGTCGTGATGTCGGCCGCGAACAGGCGCTGGTCGATGGTCCCGAAATACAGCTTGCCCGACGCCACCGTCGGCGCCGAACGGGCCGGGACGACGGTCGTGATCCGCCAGCGGATGCGGCCGGTCGCGGCATCGATCGCGAGCGCGTCGGCCAGCCCGGTTACCGCATACACGACCCCGTCGGCGGTGGTGATGCCGCCCCCGACGTTGCTGCTCGAGACCTTCTTCGGCCGGGTCGCCACGTGCCAGAGCAGCCGGCCGGTCCGGAGATCGAACGCATCGACGTTGGCCGCGGCGTCCATCGTGAAAACCCGGCCATCGGCGACCAGGGGCGATGCGGTGAGACGCGAGCGGAAGCCTTGACCTTCGCCGATCGGGACCTGCCAGACGACCCTGCCGGTGTCGGGCCATGTCGGGTTGGCGGCGACGTGGCTCGGCACGCGCCCCGGCTGTGGCCAGATGCCTCCGCCGGTGTCCGCCGGGAGCGTCACCGGCCGGTCGGCGAGCGTGGGATCCGGCACCAGGCGGGTGACGGTCGGCATGATGTCGATCCGTCGTCCGGGCGTGATCGGCTTCTTGTCTTCCGAGAACAGGCCGCAGGCCGCGAGGGCGGCAGTCGCCGGGAACGAGACGCCGGCGCGGAGCAGGGCGCGGCGGTTTACCCGCCCGTTCATGTCTCCGCTCATCCACCTGCTCCGCCGGATGCCGCGCCGAGTGCCTGGAGCATCGTGCTGGCCCGTTCCCGGAGCCCGGTCGGCGCATCGCCGTCGGCGACCAGCGTGGAAAGCGTCCGGCGGGTCTCGTCGGCGTGACCCTGCTCGAGCGCGATCATCGCACCGGTCTCGAGTGCCAGCGCCCGGAACGGGGCGCCGGGACGCTCGAGCGTCGCGAGACGGACCTTCTGCTCCGCGGCGTGCGGACCGGACGACTGGCGGTCGACAGAGAGCAGGGTCGCAAGCTCGCGCATCGCCGGGGGCGCCGCGCCGTCGGCCGCGACCGCGTCCAGCAACCGGATCGCACCCGCGTTGTCGCCACGGTCGCCGAGAAGCTGAGCGGCCCGGAGCCGGGCCAACGTCCGGATGCCGGGCAGCGGCGCATGCTCGAGCGGGCCGAACAAGGTGAGTGCCCGGGCGTGCGCCTTGGCCGCGCCGGTCGCCGACTGGTCGTCGGCCGCCATCTGCGCATCGAAGAACAGTCCTGACAGCCTCGCGTCCCGTGCCTCGCGGTGCGAGATGGTCTCCTGCCAGACGGCGACCGCGACGACCGCGACCACGGCGACGATCGCGGCGAGCGGCGCCCAGCGCCGCGCCGCCGCACGCGCCCGCTCGGCCCGCACATCCTCATCCACCTCGGCGAACAGGTCGGCCACGTGCTCTGCGATCCCTCCGGGAAAGGCGCGGACCATAACGACGGGGGATCGGAGGGGCAAACAGCACCGGTCACGATCCGGTAAGCCTGTTCTGCGACGGTTCCTGGGATGCGAACCCTGTCCCGTCCGTGTTCCCGCTGGCTCGGCGCCCTCGCGCTCGGCGCGTCGACCGCGCTCGCGTCCTGCGCGCCGGGAACCGTGGTCCCGGTGGTGGGCGGCGCCGGCATCGACATCGCCGTGTTCCACCGGGATCTGTTCGACATGCTGGTGTCGGGCCTGAGCGGGCGCGACTGCTCGGTGGTCAGGCTCGACCGCGGCGAGACCTATTGCCGCCCGGTCGAGCCGCCAACGCCGCCGATCCCGTACTGCACCAGAAGCCTCGGCGTGGTGGATTGCTGGGCCGATCCGGAGGCGATGCCTGACATTCCGCCCGAGGTGGCGGACGGTCCGCGCGCGCTGACCCCGATCCAGGAGCACGACCGCACGGCGCCCTGGCCGCACCTGTTCTGAGGGGTCCGCGAGAGGACGGTCCGGCCCGGCTGTGCCAAACCGGTTGTTTCCGTGGCGGCATAGGTTCAATAGCCTATCGGAACGACGGCGCGCGCGCCGTCAAGCGGTTCGGTCACGTCGTCTCTGCTTCACGAGCAGCGTCTGCCTTTGCCTCGCGGCCGACTTCTCCCTGGCCCGAGTGGTCTGCGCGGCTGGCTTGGCCGCTCCTTCCGCGTCGACGATTGGCTGATCGTCCTCTCCGCCATCGCCGGCCTCGTCGCGAGCCTTGTCGTCCTGAAGGTCCTCGCGGCGACAGGCTGGAGCTTCAGCATCCTCCCGAGCGTCTCCCTCGGGTTCGTCCCGGACGCAGACGCCATCGTTCAGGATTTAACGGGCCCTGCCGTAGCGCTCCAGCGCGCTCAGACGAAGCGGGCGAGACGGCCCGTCTGCGTCCCGAGCAATGCGCCA
>CAXUBX010000013.1:6292-33790 GCA_964249405.1 uncultured Acetobacteraceae bacterium
GCGCGCTCAGACGAAGCGGGCGAGACGGCCCGTCTGCGTCCCGAGCAATGCGCCATCCCGCATGACGATCCGTCCGCGGACGATCGTCGCCACCGGCCAGCCCGTCACGGCGAACCCTTCGAACGGCGACCAGCCGCAGGGGGACGCGAGGGAAGCGCTCTCGATCCGGCGGCGGGAGCGGAGATCCACCAGCGTCAGATCGGCCTCGAAACCGCGCGCGATCCGACCCTTGGTCGGCAGGCCGTAGACGCGCGCCGGGCCGGCGGACATCAGGTCGGCGAGGCGCTCGATCGTGAGACGCCCGGCGGCGACATGGTCGAGCATCACCGGAAGCAGGGTCTGCACGCCGGTCAGCCCGGCGGCGGTGTCCGGCCAGGGCTTCTCCTTCGCGCGTCTCGGATGCGGCGCGTGGTCGGACCCGATCGTGTCGACCCGCCCATCGGCGACGGCGCGCCACGCCGCCTGCCGATGCCGCGCGTCGCGGATCGGCGGGTTCATCACCGCGTAGGCACCGAGACGCTCGTAGGCCTCGGGAGCCGTCTCGGTGAGATGATTGACGAGGACCTCGACGGTCGCGAGGTCGCGGTGCGCGTCAAGCCAGTCGAGTTCCTCGGCCGTCGAGACATGCAGGATGTGGATCGGCCGCGTCGCGGCACGCGCGAGGGCGACGATCCGGCGCGTGCCAAGGAAGGCGCATTCCTCGTCGCGCCAGCGGCGATGGTCGTCGTAGGTGCCGCCCGCCGGGAACAGCGCGCGTCGCGCGCGGAGCCGCGCCTCATCCTCGCTGTGGAAGGCGACACGCCTCGTGCCGCTCGCCAGCACGCGCGCGATCCCCTCGTCGTCGGCGACCAGGAGATCGCCGGTCGAGCTTCCGGCGAACACCTTGACCGCCGCGACGCCGAGCAGGCGTTCGAGCGAGGCGAGCGCGTCCGCGTTGCCGGCGGTCGCCCCGACGTAGAGCCCGACATCGCACCACGCGACACGCTCCACGTGCGCCGCCTTTCGCGCGAGGCTCGGCGCGTCGATCGCGGGATGGCTGGTGTTCGGCATGTCGAATACGGTGGTGACGCCGCCGAGCACGGCACCTCGCGTCCCGGTCTCCATCGTCTCGACGTCGGGCCGGTCCGCGTCCCCGCCGTCGCGGAAATGGACATGCGGGTCGATGATGCCCGGCAGGACGTGCAGGCCGCGCGCATCGATCGTCTCGTCCCCGTCGGCGACCCGCCCGATCCTCGCGATCCGGCCGTGCCGCATGGCGAGATCGGCGATGGCGGATCCCCAGGGAAAGACCACCGTGCCGTTGCGGATGACGAGATCGTGGTCCGGCACCGCGCTTCCCTTCCGTTCCGGTCAGCGTCCGGCCAGAAAGCCGAACACGTCCACGCCCTCGGTCGGTCGGTTCTCGACATGGGCGCGATGCCAGACCGCATAATAGAGCAGCGTCCAGGCGGCGTGGCGCTCGCGCCGGCCGCTCGCGGCGCGGAACAGGGCACGCACCCGGTCGGGATCGGCGACCGCGCCCACCGCCTCCGTCCCGGCGACCAGCGGACCGAGCCGCTCGCCCTCGGCGGCGATCCAGTCACCGATCGGCACCGTGAAGCCCTGCTTGCGGTCGAACGCCCGCGCGTCGGGGCTGTTCGCGGCAAGCCAGGTCCGCAGCAGATGCTTTCCGAGCCCGTTCCGGACCTTCAGCGTGTCCGGCAGGCGGAAGACGGCCTCGGCCACCAGCGGGTCGAGGAACGGTGTGCGCCCTTCGATCCCGTGCGCCATCAGGCAGCGATCGAGCTTCAGCAGGAGGTCGTTGGGCAGCCAGTGCGCCAAATCGGCCGCCTGCGCGGCCGCAAGGCTCGAGCGTCCCCCGCTCGCGGCGGCGGCCTCGGCGGCTCGGATGCCGTCGCGCCAGGCCCGGTCGGACGCGGACCGGAGCAAGCCGAGGCCTTCGAGCCGTCCGGAAGCCCGCGCGGGTCGGCCGCCTCGCCACCAGGGCCGCATCGCCCGTCGGTAGCGACCGTAGCCGCCGAAGAGCTCGTCGCCACCCTCGCCGGACAGCACGACCTTGACGCCGCGCGATGCGGCATGGCGGGCGAGCAGCCAGGTCGGGATGATCGCGTAGTCGGCGACCGGGTCGTCGGTCGCGCCCACGATCGCCGGAAGGTGACGCCAGACCGTCTCCCGGTCGATCGTGAGCGTGTCGTGGGCGGCGCCGCTGGCGCGCGCGAGTTCGGCCGCACGCCGCGATTCGTCCGCCGCCTCGGGCACGTCGAACCTCGCGGTGAAGCTCCGGGGCGGCACGCCGAGACGCTGCATCGCGACCAGGATCGCGGCGCTGTCGATCCCACCCGACAGGAACAGGCCCGCACCGACGTCGCTCCTGAGATGAACGGCGACGCTGTCGCAGAAGGTGCTCTCGAAGCGCGAGAGGGCTTCGGCCTCGCCGATCTCCTCGGGGCCGCCGTCCGGAACGGCGGCGATGCGGCTCCGTTCGAGCACGTGGCCATCGACGACGCGAAGGGTCTCGCCGGGCAGCACGCGCTCGATGCCGGGAAAGATCGTGCGGCTCCCGGTGGTGAAGCCGAGCTGGAGGAGTTCGTCGCGACTCTCTCGCCGCTCGCCCACCGCGACGAGGCCGGCCCGGAGCAGGGCGCGCGGCTCGGAGGCAAAGGCGATCCCGTCCGCGAGCGGCGCGAGATAGAGCGGCTTGATGCCGAACGGGTCGCGCGAAAGGGTGAGCGCGCGGGCGCTCCGGTCATGGATCGCGATCGCGTACATGCCCCTGAGGCCGCGCGCGTAGCCGTTCCCGTCCTCGAGAAACAGGCGGAGCGGCGTCTCGCAATCGCTGCCGGTCGAGAACTCGGCCGGGTCGCGCGCTGCCCGCACCGCGGGATCGTTGTAGATCTCGCCGTTCGCGACCAGGGCCGCGCTGCCACCGAACAGGGGCTGGTCGCCACCGTCGAGGTCTATGATCGCGAGCCGGCAATGCAGCAGGGCGACCCGCCCGACCACGGTCGAGCCGACGCCGTCCGGCCCGCGATGGGCGAGCGCGTCGGCGATTGCGGCGAGGCGAGCGGGCGGCGGCGGCGGCGCGCCGGGTGCGAGCGAGAGGCCGGCAATGCCGCACATGCCGTCAGCGGTCCCGGGCGATGCGGGCGAGGCCGTCGCGCCAGCGAGCCAGCACCGGGGCCGGGGCGTGCAGACGCTCCCACTCGCTCCGGGCCGCGCTGGCCAATCGGGACGCCCGCACGCCGTCTCCGAGCAGGGAAGCGATGGCGTCGGCCAGCGCCCGCTCGTCCTCGGGCGGGACGAGGAGGCCGGTGCGCCCGTCCTCGAGCAGACCGGCCGGTCCCTCGGATGCGGCGGCGACGATCGGACGCGACCCCGCCATTGCTTCCAGCACGACGTTGCCGAGCGGCTCGTGACGGGACGGACAGACGAAGATTTCGGCACCTTGGAGCAGCGCCGCCCCGTCGTCGCGCCAACCGGGAAGCAGGAGGCGGTCCGCGATGCCGACACGCCGGGCGAGTGCCAGGAGCGGCTCGCGCTCGGGACCCTCGCCGGCAATCACCAGAACGGCGCCGGGCACAACGGCGAGGGCCCGGACGAGCACGTCGAACCCCTTGTTGCGATGCAGCCGGCCGAGCGCCAGCACGAGCGGTGTCCGATCGGGCACCCCGAGCCGCTCCGGCCGGACCGGACCGGGGTCCGGGGTGAAGTTCGGCAGGTGATGCACGCGCGCCTCCGGCCAGCCCTCCCGCGCGATCGCGGCGGCGAGCGTCGCGGTATTGGCGATCAGGTGCGTGCAGCGGCGGAACGAGGAGAGGTCGTAGTAGCCGCCGAGCCTGCCCGCGAGAACCCAGTCGCCGGTCGGCGCGAACCGGGCGGCGCGGCTCATCCAGGCGATCGCAACCTCGGGACGGAACCGCCGGAGCGCGCGGCGAAGGCGCGGCCCGGTGCGGAGGTCGAGCACGCCGCCGAACCGGAGATCGAGCGGTTCGAGGCCGCCGTCGCGAAGCCGCGCGAGCCGACCCGGCGCCGGCCGGGTCGCGGCGAGCACGGCGTCGCCGCCGCGGTGAAGAGCGAGCGAGAGACGCTCGAAGAAGAGCTCGGCCCCACCGCCGTCGAGCCCGGCCATCATCTGCGCGACCCTCATCAGCCTGGCCGGGATCGCAGCGGCGGTCGGGCTTCGAGGAGCGACAGGGCGGCGTCGGCGGCGCGCTCGACCGTGATCCCCATGATCGGCGACGCACCTTCCGGACCGGGCGACTCGACGCAGCGGGCGTTTCGCCCGACCGGCGCGTATTCCGAGGCGCGACTCGGCCCGAACAGGCCGAGGGTCGGCGTGCCGGCGGCCGCGGCGAGATGCATCAGGCCGGAGTCGTTCCCGGCGAACAGCGAGGCGCGCCGCAACGCGCTCGCGATGGCCGGAAGCCCGAGCCGGCCCTGCAGATCGATCGCGTCGGGCAGTCCCGCGAGCACGTCGGCGGCGAGCGCGCGTTCGGCCTCGCCCGGCCCCGCGAATACCGCCGGGCGCCATTCGCCGCCCGCACGAGCGGTCACGAGGCGATAGAGCGAGACGAAGCGCTCGGCGGGCCACACCTTGCCGGCCCAATTCGCGGTCGGTCCGAGCGCGAAGTAGGAGGGACCGTCCGGCAGCACGGCGGCGGCCGCCGCATCGTCCTCCGCCGCGGTCCAGACCGCGGTTCGGAGCGTGGCGGGGTCGAGGCCGAGCACGCCGGCGAGATGCGTCAGCCGATGCCCGGGTCGCCTCCCTCCACGCATGATCCGCCGCCGTCTGGCCGCCAGCAGCAGCGTCACCGCGGAGCCGCGGAGATCGACCGCGAGATCCCAGAGCGTGGTCGCGGCCCGCATCCAGAGCAGCGCCCAGTGCAGGTCGAACCGGCGCTTCTCGAGCACGATCACGCGTTCGAGCCCGGGCAGGCGGTCCCAGAGCCCTGCGGCGACAGGTCCGCAGGCGATCGTGAAACGCGCTTGCGGGTACCGGGCGCGGAGATGCTCGACCAGGGCGGTCGAGAGGACCGCATCGCCGAGACGCGTCGCGGTGATGAACAGGATACGCATGGATGCGTGCGGTTCTTGCCCCAGGCCGCCGGTCGGGCCAAGTCCCGCGCATGACGAACGTCGTCCTCCTGCCCGGCCGCGCCGTGCTCGCGGTGAGCGGCCCCGATCGGGTCGGCTTCCTGCAGGGCCTGGTCTCGAACGACGTCCAGGCCCTGGTGCGGGGCCAGGCGATGTGGGCGGCGCTGCTCACCCCTCAGGGGAAGTATCAGACGGACTTCCTGATGGTCGCCGACGGCGAGCGCATCCTGCTCGACGCGCCGGGCTCCGACGCGCCTGATCTCGCCACCAGGCTGTCGCGCTTCCGGCTGCGCGCCGCCGTCACGGTCGAGACGACGTCGCTCGCCGTGCATGCCGGCTGGGGCGGTCCGCCACCGGAGCGGCCGGACGCCATCGTGGCGACCGACACCCGCCTGCCCGAGGCCGGCTGGCGCCTCTACGCGGCGACAGCCCTGCCCGAGAACCTCGCCGGCGAGGACGACTACGATCGCCACCGTCTGCTGCTTGGCCTGCCGGACGGGGCGCGCGACCTCGAGCCGGGTCGCTCGGTGCTGCTGGAGGCGGGGTTCGACGAGCTCGGCGGGATCTCCTGGACCAAGGGGTGCTACCTGGGACAGGAGCTGACCGCCCGTACCCGCTACCGCGGACTGCTCAAGCGCCGCCTGGTTCCGGTTGCGGCGGAGAACGGGCTCGTGCTGCCCGAGGCCGGCACCATGCTCCGCGACCGATCGGGCCGGGAGGCGGGGACGATGCGGTCGTCCCGGGACGCGCTCGGCCTCGCGATGCTCCGTCTCGAGCATCTGCGCCAACCGGTCGAGGGAGACGGCGGCGTCGTGCTCCGGGCGCGCGTGCCGGCCTGGATGCGGCTGCCGGCGGAGGCCGGGACCGGGGGCCCGGAATGACCGCCGACGCGCTGCTCGACGCCATCCGCTTCGACGAGGACGGGCTGGTCCCGGCGATCGCCCAGGCGCATGACAGCGGCGAGGTGCTGATGATGGCCTGGATGACCCGGGCGTCGGTGGCCGAGACGCTTGCCAGCGGCGAGGTGTGCTACTGGAGCCGGAGCCGGCAGGCGCTGTGGCGCAAGGGCGAGACCTCCGGTCAGGTCCAGCGTCTCCGGGAGCTCCGGCTCGACTGCGACGGGGACACGGTGCTTCTCCTCGTGGAACAGGACGGGGTGGCATGCCACACCGGACGACGATCCTGCTTCTATCGCGCCTGGACCGAGGGCGCGCTCCAGGACGTGCTGCCGGTCACGACGTCGCCCGAGACGCTGTACGGGCGCTGAGACGCCTCCGGTCAGCCGCGGCCGACGAACGGCATCCCGCTCGCCAGCACCGTCAGGTTCTGGACGTTGGCTTCGGCCGGCAGGGACGCCATCAGCAGCACGGCCCGGGCGACGGCGTCGACGTCCATGGTCGGCTCGACGCGGCGCGTGCCGTCGGGCTGTCGCGAGCCCGCCTCGACATGGGAGCCCATCGACGTCCTGGCGTTGCCGATGTCGATCTGGCCGCAGCTGATCCCGTACGGCCGCCCGTCGAGCGAGAGCGACTTCGTCATGCCGGTGATGCCGTGCTTGGTGGTCGTGTAGGCGATCGAGTGGGGCCTCGGGACATGCGCCGAGACCGACCCGTTGTTGATGATGCGCCCGCCCTGCGGCGCCTGCTCGCGCATCATCCGGAAGGCCGCGCGCGCGACCAGGAAGGCGCCCGTCAGGTTGGTCGCGACGACCTCCGACCAGGTCGCGAGATCGAGCCGGTCGGGCTCCGCCTCGCGGGCGATGCCGGCGTTGTTGAACAGGAGGTCGAGCCGGCCGAAACGCTCGCGGATGCCGGCGAACAGGGCGTCCACGGCACCTTCGTCGGCGACGTCGGTGGCGCTGAGGAGAACGCGCTCGCCTTCGGGGGCGGTCTCGCGGAGCGTCGCCTCGCGACGGCCGGCCAGCACGACCGTCCAGCCGGCGTCGAGAAGCGCACGCGAGACCGCGCGGCCGATGCCGCTGCCCGCGCCCGTGATCAGGGCGGTTCCTGCCGCGGTGCCGGACGCCGCAACGCTCACGGGACGGAAGCGCCGCGACGGTTGAGGTAGATCGCATGCACCGCGCTGGTCGCGGTGATGAAGAGGCGCGATCCGTATCGGCCGCCGAAGCAGACATTGGAGACGATCTCGGGCGTCAGGATCTTGCCGAGGAGTTCGCCTTCCGGGCTCACGCAATGGACGCCGTCCCCGGCGCTGGTCCAGATGTTCCCGTCGACATCGGCGCGGAACCCGTCCGCCGCACCGAATGCGGGCGCGTAGAACGGACGGCCTTCGCTCAGCCGTCCGGCCTCGCGATCGAGCACGTCGAAGACGTGGATCCCCCGCTTGGCCCGGGGGTCGTGCATCCGGCCGGTATCGGCGATGTAGAGGCGCTTGCCGTCCGGCGAGAAACAGAGCCCGTTCGGCCCGTCGAGCGCGTCGGTGACGATGCGGATCTCCCCGGTCCGTCCGTCGAGCCGGTAGACCCGGCAGGGAAGCTCCTCGTCGGCCAGGCCCTCGCCCTCGTAGTCCTGCATGATCCCGTAATGCGGATCGGTGAACCAGATCGCGCCGTCCGAAGTGACCACGACGTCGTTCGGCGAGTTCAGCCGCTTGCCGTCCACCCGGTCGACCAGCGTCGTGACGGTCCCGTCGTGCTCGGTCCGGACGACCGATCGCGCGCCATGCAGGCAGGACACCAGCCGTCCTTCGCGGTCCCGGGTGTGGCCGTTCGAGAAACGGCTCGGCTCGCGGTAGATCGAGAGACCGACGTTCTCGATCCAGCGCATGATCCGGTTGTTCGGGATGTCGCTGAACAGCAGCGTCCCCGAGCAGCCGAACCAGACCGGACCTTCGGCCCATCGGAAACCGCTGGCGAGCGTCTCCAGCTTCGCGTTGAACAGGACGTAGCGTCCGAAGCGCTCATCGAGGATCTGACGGTCCCCGTTCGGATTGGTCATCCCGCTCAGCGTCCCCAGATGCGTGCGTAGGCGTCGCGATAGCCGTTCGCGGGATCGTAACGGTCCTGCTTGCCGCCATCCTCGTCGATATCGGATGCGGTGACCAGATGGACCGGCGCGACGTAGCCGGAGGGCGGCGCGCCCGCGAAAGCGCGGTTCAGTTCGTCGATCAGCTGCCATCCCTGCAGCAGCAGCGGTTCCGGAACCGTGGCCGTCTGGAACTGCTCGTTCCGGATCCGCTCGAACGCGGAGCGGCTGCCGTCGCCGGCGCTCACGTTCATCGGCGGGCCGCCGCCATCGCGGCCCGCCGAGATCAGCGACGGCCCCATGAAGTCGTAGTAGAGATCATTGATCGCGAGCGACCACGTCCACTTCTTGCCGTATCGCTGAACCAGCGTCGTGGTGAGCTGCGGCATCCGCGTCGAGGTGTCGGCGAGCGGCGTGTCCTCGAAGGCGAGGACTGTGCAGCCGGCGCAACGCTTCACTTCGGCCTCCATCGCGCGGGCCTTGGCGAGCGCGATCGCATAGGAACTGTCGGTGAAGATCACGACGCCGGCGTGACCGTCGCTCTTCGCGATCGCGTAGTCGGCCGCGACCTTGGCGACGCGCGCGCTGTCCGAGGTGACGTTGGTGAAGACGTGCTGCGCCGCCATCGGACCCGGTGCCGGGCCGCCGTGCCAGGCGACGATCCTGATCCCGCGGCGTTCCGCGTCGGCGATCGGGCCGGCGTTCTGCACCACGTCGTAGCCACCGACGATGATGCCGGCCGGCTTCAGCGTGACGGCCTCGCCGAACGCCGACTGGATCCCGGAGACGGTTCCCTGACCGTCGAGCACGCGAACGGTCCAGCCGATCCGCGCCCCCGCCTGCTGCACCCCGTGCCCGACTTCCTGGATGCCGCCGTTCCGCTCGTCGGCGGCGACATAGACGATGAGCTTGCCAGGGACCGCTTTCGGCCCGGTGGTAGGACCATCCCATTTCGACGCGGGCGCCGTGGCCGCGGCAATCACCTGCCTGGCGCCGGCGAGGACGTCGTCGGCACGGGCGGCGGCCGGTCCGACCACGAGGGCGGCGATGGCGCAGGCGACGGCAGCGTGGCTCTGGCGGTGCATCTCGCGGTCTCCCTGTTGCTTTTCGGCGTCCGTCAACGCGGGCCTGTCAGGTGCCCCGGACCGAGGCGCGCCGCCTCCCGGTCCACCCTGCCAGACCGATCGCGACCAGGAGCGTCGCCCCGTTGAAGGCGGGCTCGACCCAGAAGGCGCCGCCGAGCTGCTCGATGCCGGAGATGCCGATCGCGAGGATGATCACGCCGACCACCGTGCCCCAGATGTTCACCCGGCCCGGCGTGATGGTGGTCGACCCGAGAAACGCGCCGACCAGCGCAGGGAGCAGGTATTCGAGACCGACCGAGGCCTGTCCGAGCCGGAGCCGGGCCGCGAGCACGACACCGGCCAGGGCGGTGATCAGGCCGGAGGTCATGAAGGCGAGCATCACGTAGCGGCGGGTCGGGATCCCGTTCAGCTCGGCGGCGCGCGGGTTGGCGCCGATCGCGTAGAGGTAGCGTCCGAGCGGCGTGTAGGTGGTCAGCACCCAGAGCACGAAGGCGAGGACCGCGACGTAGCAGGCGGGGATCGGGATGCCGAGCAGGCTCGCGGTATCGACCCGGAAAAACGAGGGTGCGAGGCGTCCGATCACCTGCTGGCCGCCGGTCCACCAAAGCGCGATCGCGTAGGTGACGGTTCCGGTACCGAGCGTCGCGATGAAGCTGTCGATCTGCGCGACCTCGACCAGCAGCCCGTTCAGGAAGCCGAACAGCGTGCCGAGAAGCAGCACGACGAGCGCCGCCACCGGCCAGGGCAGCCCAGCGATCTGCAGCGAGATCGCGAGGATATGCCACAGCACGACACCGTAGCCGACGGTCAGATCGATCTTCCCCGTCATCATCGGCACCGTCGCCGCGAGCGACAGCAGGGCGACCACCGCCTTGTCGCTCATGATCGAGCGCGCGTTCAGCCAGGTGGGAAAGGTGTCCGGGAGCAGGACCGAGAACAGGATGGCCAGGAGCACGGTCAGCACCACCAGCCCGTAGACCGGCAGGAGCGCCAACAGCCGGGCGACGGGCGAGAGGCCGCGGAGGGCACCCGGGCCCGGCTCGAGCGCCGTCGATTTCAGCAACGTCATGCGGCGAGGTCCCGGGGGTCCGGGAGCGGCGTGCCCGCCGGGACGCCGGCCGACGCCGCGGCAAGGATCGAGGCGACCGAAAGCGCGTCCCCGTCGATCTCGGTCGCCACGATGCCGCGGCTGAACACCAGCGCCCGATGGCAGATGTTCGAGACTTCCTCGAAGTCGGTCGAGACGACCAGGATCGCGAGCCCGTCGGCGAGCGCGTGCCGCAGCAGGGTGTAGATCTCGGCCTTGGCGCCGACGTCGACGCCCGCGGTCGGCTCCTCCAGCACGAGGACGCGGCGCGCCAGCGCGAGCCAGCGGGCGAGCACCACCTTCTGCTGGTTGCCCCCGGACAGCGTCTCGACCGCGCGCCTCGGGTCGTTCGGCCGGAGGCCGGTTCGCGCACCGGCGGCGGCCGCTTCGTCGCACTCGCGACCGATGGCGCGCGGCCGGAGCAGCGCACGCCCGAGCGCACCCGGGTTGAGGAACATGTTCTCCCGGACGCTGAGCGACATCCCGAGGCTTTCGCCGACGCGGTCGCCGGCGAGCAGGCCGAGGCCGCACGCGATCGCGTGCGACGGCGAGCCCGGCCGGAACGGCGCGCCGTCGAGCGAGGTCTCGCCCCCGAGGATCGGCCGCGTTCCGAACAGTGCGCGCCCGATCGCCTCCTGCCCGGCGCCGCGGAGACCCACGAGGCCGACGATCTCGCCGCCCCGGAGGGCGAGGTCGACCGGCCCGGCGCCCATGGTCGTGAACCCCGAGAGCGCGAGGCGGATCGGTCCGGCCGGAGCCGGCGCGCGGGCGAACACCTGGGACGGCGCGGCACCCACGATCGCGGTGACCAGGCCGGCCGGATCGACATCGGCCACCGGCTTGCAGGCCACCAGAGACCCGTCGCGCAGCACGGCGACGCGATCCGCCACCGCGAACACCTCGTCGAGGCGGTGCGAGACGTAGATCATCGCGACGCCGGTGCGCCGCAGATCGCGCAGGCCGGCGAGAAGCCGCTCGACCTCGTCCGCCGGCAGGCTCGCGGTCGGCTCGTCAAGCACGATGATCTCGGCGTCCGCCGCGAGCGCGCGCGCGATCGCGACCAGGGAGCGCTCGGTCCTGGACAGCGCGAGGATGCGCGCGTCGGGATCGATGCTGACATCGAACAACGCGAGCGCCTCCGCCGCCCGTTCGCGCGTCCGTCGCCACGAGATCAGCCCGCGCGCCCGCCGATAACCGACACCGAGCGCGATGTTCTCGGCAACCGTCATCCAGTCGACGAGGCCGAGATCCTGGTGAATGAACGCGACCGGGGCACGGCCCGAGCGTTTCGCGGCGAGATGATCGTAGAGCGTCTCGCGCACGGTGATCCGGCCGGCATCGGGGTCGTGGATGCCGGCGAGACATTTGATGAGGGTCGATTTTCCGGCGCCGTTCTCGCCCACGAGGGCCAGGATCTCGCCTCGCTCGAGCGAGAGCGAAACATCGTTCACGGCCAGCGTCCCGCCGAACCGCTTGGTGACATGCTCGAACGCCAGCACGGTCGTCACCCTGGCTCCGCTCCTGCCCCGGCGCCCCGCATCGTGACGGGTTGCTCTCTTGCCTTGCGGCTTGTCGGGTAGCTATCGCACCGGGGAATACGAGGCGAAAGGGATTTCGTCCCTGCCGTCTCCCAGCCCGAGGAGCCGCAAATGCGCCCGAACGTGCTCGTTCTCTCACCCGTCATGGCGTCGATCGCGAAGATCCTGGAGGAGCGCTACGCGTGCCTGCACTGGCCGGGCGAGGCGTCGGCGCAGGAGGCGCTGCTCGAAGAGCACGGTGCCACGATCGACGCGGTGGTGACATCCGGCCATACCGGCATCCCGACCGCGCTCGCCGAGCGCCTCGCCCGGCTCAAGCTGGTGGCGATCAACGGCGTCGGCTACGATCAGGTGGACACCGACGCGATGCGGTCGCTCGGCATCCGGGTCACCAACACGCCGGACGTGCTGACGGCCGACGTCGCCGACACCGCGATCGGTCTGATGATCAATGCCATGCGGCGGCTGCCCGCCGCCGAGCTGCATGTCCGCGGCGGCCACTGGCCGCGCGGCGCGTCGGCGCTGGCGCGGACGGCATCCGGCCGACGCTACGGCATTCTCGGCCTCGGCCGGATCGGCCGCGCGATCGCCGAGCGACTGTCCGGCTTCGGCGGCACGATCGCCTATTCGAGCCAGACCCGGAAGGAGGTCGACTACGTCTTCTTCCCCGACGCGCGCGCGCTCGCGGAGGCATCCGACGTGTTGTTCGTCGCCAACGCCGCGACCGCCGCGACGCGGAAGATGGTGGATCGCTCGGTTCTCGACGCGCTCGGACCGGAAGGCGTCCTGGTCAACGTCGCGCGGGGTGCGATCGTCGACGAGGAGGCGCTGGTCGCGGCGCTGGTGGAGAAGCGGATCCTCGCTGCCGGGCTCGACGTCTTCGAGCGCGAGCCGCACGTGCCCGAAATCCTGCTCACGCTGGACAATGTCGCGCTCGCGCCGCATGTCGGCAGCGCCACCGTCGAGACCCGCGAAGCGATGGGCCGCCTGATGCTCGACAACATGGAGGCGCATTTCGCCGGACGGGGACTGCCGAGCGCGGTCGTCTGAAGGCACCGGGCGGACGGTCTGGTGCCGTCCACCCGGTTCGAACCGCGACGGTTGCTGGCCGGGACGTCTCGGAACGGCCGCTCGCGGCGGTCAGCGCGCAGCCCCGCATTCCAGAAACCCAACCACCTAGGCGACGGAGGGA
The DNA here is from genome assembly GCA_964249405.1 of uncultured Acetobacteraceae bacterium. GTDB lineage: Bacteria > Pseudomonadota > Alphaproteobacteria > Acetobacterales > Acetobacteraceae > CAXTPV01. Next base: position 19,273 of record CAXUBX010000013.1, read on the forward strand.
CGCTTCCGGATCGTCGCCCCTTGCGACGCTGGCTTGGGCACGGCCTCTCCAAGCGCCGCCCGAGCCATCGCGATGGCGCCGGATCGCGTTCTCGCAGCACCCATGAAACGCCTGAGATGCACGAACACCGCATCCGGCACCCCGCTCGCGGCGACGAGAGCCTCGCCTTCCAACCCCGCCCAAGCGGCCGGAAGGGGAGATTTCTGGTCCATCGCATCGGGTGCGGACGGCACCGCGTAGACGGTCCAGTTGCCGTTCTGCGAAGGAGCGACGCAGAACATCACGTCCTGCCCTCTCTCGTGAACGACCGACTTCCAGGGCAGGCCCTGGTCAAGCGTCAGGATGCGAGGATCTTCGGCTCGCGCCAGCGCCGCCACCACCTCGGATTCCGCCCGAACCCGTGCGCAGAGGACCTGGACCCGTCGCCGGAGCACGTTGGAGGCAAGATCCGCCGCCTCGAGAAACCGGTCCTTCGCCAGCCCAGGATCACGCGGCGCATCCCAGGTCGGGTTGAGATCGTCGATCAGGCCGGACAGCGCCACCGGGCTCGATTCCGCCGTGATACCGTTGTCGATCAAGTCGATCGAGCGGACGATCGTGTCGTCGATCAACGAAGCGATGCGGGCAGCGAAAGGCTGACAAGCGTCCGTCCCGCAGAGGGCGAGAACGGCCGCTTCGCCATGGACCTGCCAGACGAGACCGGCGGCGCTGAACGGGGTGCCGTCCGGTCTGGTCGGTGCCCCGCGCTGGTGATGATCGAAGCGTCCGGCGGCGGGATCGAATCTGCTGCCGACGTCCCAGACGATCGTGGCTCGCGCGATCGGGTCCGGCTCGCGCGTCCGGACCAGATCGTGGTCATCGGCGTGGAGCTCGAGCGCATGTCGAAGCACCGCGTAGGCGAAAACCTCGTCGCAATGGAACTTGCCGTCGTGGGTGACGAGGAGCGGCCGGCCGGCCGCTCTCCGTGCTGGAGCCGCCATTGATCACCCGATGCCGAGCAGCTCGACCTCGAACTGCAGCGTGGCGTTGGGCGGGATCACGCCGCCGGCCCCTCGTGCTCCGTATCCGAGATCGGGCGGGATCACCAGCGTCCGCTTTCCGCCGACGCGCATGTCGCTGACACCGAGATCCCAGCCCGCGATCACCTCCCGGACGCCGACCGTGAACGAGAACGGAGCGTTGCGGTCCATGGAGCTGTCGAATTTGCGGCCACGCACGCCGTTCTGGTCGAGCCAGCCTGTGTAATGCACCGTTACGCGCTGTCCGGCATTCGGCTTCGTGCCGTCACCGACAACATCGTCGCGAATACGGAGACCAGAGGGCAAGATCGCGAACCCACCCCCATCTCCGCTGCCGGCCATCATTGCTCCGATCTCCGAAAATCGCGCGCGATGGATGATCGAACGATCGAAGCGCGTCAAGCCGGCGTCGCTTCGCTCAGCTGCCCTCGCCCGCATGGGCGCGACCGAACACGGCATCCGCCTGGTTGCGAGATGCGCGCTTCTTCCGGATCGCCGCCTCGGCGCGAACGATCTCAGAGCGGAGGTCGGCGACATAGCTCTCGAGTTCGTCGATGCCAAGCTGATCGAGCGGAAGAATGGTCAGGCGCTGCGGTGTCGGTCGTGGTTCGTCGTCGTTCATGGCGTGATCCAGTCGGCCTTGGCACATCGATCATGCGAACGCTCGGGGCGGAGTGCGGTCGAACCCGCCGACCCGTCATGCGATGGAAGATAGGGAACCGTGCAAGGAGAGCAAGAATGGACCGCCCGCTCGAGATCGCATTCCACAACATCGACGCTTCCGCGAGTCTCGAAGCGGACATCCGGGAACATGCAGAACGGCTCGACCGGCGCTTCCCACACCTGATCGGGTGTCGCGTGTCGGTCGAGGCGCTTCATAACCAGCATCAGACAGGCAACATCGTCGCCGTCCACATCCTGCTCTCGGTGCCCGGGCGTGACCTCGCGGTCTCGCACGAGCCGCACCGGGCGAAGCAGCGTCGTGCCCACCCGGACGCAAGAAGTGCCGTCAAGGAGGCATTCCGGGCCGCCGAGCGACAGCTCGACGCCTTCAAGGGAAGGCTTGAGGGGGATGCCACCGGACCGAGCGGCTCGGCGCTCGCGGGTGAGATCACCCTGATCGAGCCGGGCGCGGATCACGGGTTCCTGCTGACCCCGACCGGAACCCAGCTGTATTTCCACCGCGACAGCGTGACGAATGCGCAGTTCGAGGATCTGCGCCCCGGCCTCTCCGTCCACTACGTCGAGGAGAGCGGCAGCGCCGGGCCGGTCGCGACCAAGGTCAGGGTGGCCGCGTCGGATCAGCAATCCGCGGCCTGAAGGAGACCGCCGGCCGGCCATTCCGAACTCGCCGCAGGAACCAGGTCGCGGTCGCGAAGGCTGGCGGAGCGATACGGCTCAGGAAACGATGCCGCGGACGGCGCCTTCGACCGTCATGAACGATGCGACGGCGGCCGCGGTGAGAGAAAGCAGGGACGGGATGGCGCGTGCGAAGGCTTCCGGGATGGACCGCACGGCGCGATTGTCGTTGCTGGCTTCGGTGACGGAGTAGTGGATCATCGGCGTTGCTCCGGGTGGACCGGCGAGAAGCGCCGGCCCGAGAGAAAGAGCAGGCCCCATGCCAACGAGGCCGCGAGGCGGAACTTGCTGTTTACGCTCGATTTTCTCAGTGGCGTCGTGCACCCGTCGCAGCGTGCATTGAGAGTCAGGCCGGAAGTTGGTTGATTTTGCCAAGCAGTAGCGGCAACCGCCTTGTCCGGGACCTCCATCGGCAGGCGGCGGAATGGCACGTCACGTGTTGAAGTGGAGAAGCTGGTTCACCAGCCCTTCCCCGTCCACTCGTTCACCACTCAGCGCCATGGCCAGGATCTCGCCCCCGAGGACGTGCGGGGCAATCACCACGTCGGGGTGGACGCGCTTGACGCGCGCCAGATTGCGGGCGTCGTTGACGGTGGCGACGGTCCTGACCGACTGACCGAGTTCCTTCGCGGCAAGGACCACGAAGGCGTTCTCGGAATCATCGTCGCCGAGCGCCAGCACCGCCCGTGCGCGGTCCGCCTCGGCGCGGCAGAGGACCTCGAGGCTGCTCGCGTCGCCGATGATCACCTGCATGCCTTCCTCTTCGTGGTCGGGCGCCTGGTCGAGAATGAAGACGACCTCCTGATCGCGTGCCCGGAGCTCCTTCCAGGTGTTGCGGGCGAGCGCGCTGTCGCTGACGATGACGTAGTGGTCGCTGCGTGGCATGGCTCGTTCCCGCGGTTCGAGGATATGCGTCATGCGACGCGTGATCAGCGGGACCAGCAGGGCGCTGACCGAGGTCGCGAAGACGGTGATACCGAGAAGCATGATCGACATCGCGAACAGGCGTGCTTCGGGGGTCTTCGGAAGAATGTCTCCGTATCCGACCGTCGACATGGTGACCACGGCGAAATAGAGCGCCGTGTTGAAGTCGGAGATCGGCGGCGCGAACTGCCCGCCGAGGACGTCCGCGCCGACGACGGCGTAAGCGAGCAGGGCCACCACGCTGGTGATGGCGAACAGGCTCGCACTTGCGATGCTGCTGCGCCGGAACTGGCCGACCGAGAGGACGAGCACGAACAGCAGGAGAAGGCCGCCCGCGGCGACCCTCTCATGGCCCGCGAGGCCGCCAGGCCACAATCGCCAGACCAGGACCAGGGACAGCGAGGCGACCAGGATCGTAATGGTCCAGGCGAGGCGTGAACGGGTCAGGAGCCCGAGGGACATCAGGATGAGGAACACGCCAGCGACGACGCTCGGCGCGCCGTTCACCAGCGCCGCGATGACGACACCGGAACTGGTGAGGATGTCCTCGTGGTGGAGCGCGAAACCGAGCGTGTGCAGCAACAGAGCGACGCCGAGGCACGCGGTCGCGAAGAACAGCGGGACGTGCGGAAACCAGTAGCGCGATGCGCTGCGCCGGGCGACGACCCGCAGCCCGGTCCGAACGCGCGCGGCCGGCGCCAGCCGGAGCAGGCTCCGTTGCTTGGGTTCCACCATCCGCGAGCGTCGCTCCCTGCCCCCTGATCGTCCCGCCGACAGCACCTCTCGTGTGACGGCCGGACAGGCAACGCGGGTTCAGGCCGAAAGCTGCCTCCCGGCGCGCGGGACGGCGGCACCACGGGGCTTCCGGGGCGGGAGTGTGCCGGACGACATCCGTTTACAATCCTCCCGTCGTGCATGATGATGCTTTCCAGAAGAGTGCCGGCAAGAGCAACTCAGCAGGGCGGAACAACGATGAAACGGCGTGACACGCTGAAGATCCTGATCGGTGCGGGCGTGGCCGGGGTCTCATCCCGACCTTTCGGGGCGCTTGCGGGCGCGACCGAGCCGCAGATGGTGACTGTCGCCAAGATCATCGGGATCCCGTGGTTCAATCTCGTGAGCGAGGGCATCACCGAAGGCGGCAAGAAGTTCGATATCGATGCCAGCATGATCGGGCCGGCCCATGTCGATCCGGCCCAACAAGTCTCGATGGTCGAGGACCTGATCGCGAAGAAGGTCCAGGTGATCGGCCTGATCCCCCTCGACGTGAAGGTGCTCGGACCGGTGCTACAACGCGCCCAGGACGCCGGGATCATCGTCATCACCCAGGAAGGCCCGAACCAGGACAATCGCACCTGGGATGTCGAGATGATCGACAGCAAGGCCTTCGGCGAGACGCAGATGAAGGCCCTGGCCGGCTTCATGGGCGGCAAGGGCGAGTACATCCTGATGGTCGGCACGCTGACCACCCCGCTCCACAACAAGTGGGCGGACGCGGCGATCGCCTATCAGAAAGCCCATTATCCGGACATGAAGCTCGCGACCTCGCGCTTCCCGGGCGCCGACGAGGTGGACACCGCCGAACAGGTCATGCGGAACGTGCTGCAGGCGTATCCGGACGTGCGGGGGGTGATCGGCTTCGGCTCGAACGGCGCGATCGGGGCCGGCAACGTCGTCCACCAGCGGCACCTGCAACACAAGATCGCCGTGCTCGGCACCGCCATCCCGTCGCAGGTCAAGCCACTGCTGATGAACGGCTCGGTGCGGGAGTGTTTCGTCTGGAGCCCGCGCGATGCCGGCTACGCGATGGTCGCGGTGGCCAGCCTCACGCTGAAGAAAGCCGATTTCCATGACGGGATGGAGATCCCTGGCCTCGGCAAGGCCAGGGTGGACGTCCCGGGCAAGCTGATCAGCGTCGACCGCACGCTCACGATCAACAAGCAGACGGTCGACGGGCTGATCGCGCAGGGTCTGTAGGCCGCACGCGACGCCCGCCGATGGGAGGTTTCCTCGAGCTCACCGGCGTCTCCAAGCGGTTCGGCGGCGTGACGGCGCTCGCCGACGTCGACCTTTCGATCGAAATCGGCGAGATCCATTGCCTGGCCGGCGAGAACGGCTCGGGCAAGTCGACCCTGATCAAGATCATCTCCGGAGTGCAACAGCCGGAGCCGGGCGGCAGCCTGTCGATCGGCGGCGAGGCGGTTCACGGGCTCACGCCGGCCGAGAGCATCCGACGCGGGATCCAGGTGATCTATCAGGATCTCTCCCTGTTCCCGAACCTGACGGTGGCCGAGAACATCGCGGTCGGGCTCAACCGGGGCCTGCATCGGGTCCGCTGGCGTGCGATCCGGCAGGTCGCGACGGCGGCAATCGCCCGCGTCGGCGTGTCGCTCGATCCGGACGCGTTCGTCGCCGACCTGCCGATCGCGCAGCGGCAGCTGGTCGCGATCTGCCGCGCGATGGCGGCGGACGCGAAGTTCGTCATCATGGACGAGCCCACCGCGTCACTGACGCGGCGCGAGGTCGACGCGTTGCTCGGGCTGACGCTGGAACTGAAACGGCGCGACATCGCGGTCATGTTCGTCAGCCACCGGCTCGACGAGGTTCTCGAGATCGCCGATCGGGTCAGCGTGCTCCGCAACGGAGAGAAGGTCGGCACCTTTCCCGCGTCGGACATGACCGGCGAACGGCTCGGCGCGTTGATGACCGGCAAGACCTTCGCCTACACGATCGGAGCGACGCCACGCCCGCTCGGACAGACCGTGCTCTCGGTCGACAGGCTCTCGCGGCGCGGCGACTACAAGGACGTCACGCTCTCGGTCCGGGCGGGCGAGATCCTGGGGATCACCGGACGTCTCGGCTCCGGACGCACCGAGCTCGCCCTCTCGCTGTTCGGCATGAACCCGCCGGACCAGGGCCAGATCGAGGTCGCTGGCGAGCGGCTGGTGCATCACCGCACGCGGGACGCCATCGCGAGCGGCATCGCCTACGTCCCGGAGGATCGGCTCTCGCTCGGCCTCGTCATGCCGCAGCCGATCTCGGCCAACATCACGCTGGCGGTGCTCGACCGTCTCGGCGCACGCTTCGGCCTGATCCCGAAGTCGCGGCGGAACGCGACGGTCGCGCGCGGGATCGCCGATCTCGCCATCAGGACCGCCGACCCGGAGAACCCGGTCGGCACGCTCTCCGGGGGCAACCAGCAACGGGTCGTGCTGGCGAAATGGCTCGCGACGCGGCCCCGCCTGCTCATCCTCGACAGCCCGACCGTCGGGGTCGACATCGGCGCGAAGGACGGGATCTACGCGATCATCCGCGCACTGGCGGCCGAGGGGCTGGCGGTGATCATGATCTCCGACGAAATCCCGGAGGTTTTCTACCACACGGACCGCGTCCTGATCATGCGCGACGGGCTGCTCACCGGTGAGTTCGTTCCGGGCAAGAGCTCGGAAGCGGAGTTGAGGCGAGCCGTTGATGCTTGAGCGTTTCCGACGCACGCACGAGTTCCGTCTGCTGATCGTGACGCTTCTGCTCGGCGTCTTCCTGTCGTTCGCCAGCCGGCGTTTCCTGACGCTGCAGAACGGCCTCGACCTGCTGACCTCGTCCTCGTTCGCCGGGATGCTCGCCGCCGGACTGCTGGTCGTGCTGATCTCAGGCGGCATCGACATCTCGTTCACCGCGATCGCCTCGGTCGCGCAGTACGTCGCGATGGTGCTGGTGCTGCGTTGGCACGCGGGCTGGGTGATGCTGTTCATGCTGGCACTCGGGACCGGCACGCTGCTCGGCCTCGTCAACGCGGTCCTGATCAGCACGCTCCGGCTGTCCAGCATCATCGTGTCGATCGCGATGCTGAACGTCTATTTCGGGCTGCTGATGTTCCTCAGCCACGGCAACCAGCTGTTCGATCTGCCGGACTGGTTCCTGAACGCGTTCTCCTGGGTGGTGTACACCGACAAGGACCAGAACCCCTACGTGCTGAACGGGCAGATCATCGGGCTGTTCGTCTGCTTCGGCCTGAGCTGGCTGCTGCTGAACCGGACCAGCACGGGGCGGCAGATCTACGCCCTCGGCGGCAATCCGGAGGCGGCGGCGAGGGTCGGCTTCGACGCGTTCCGACTGAACCTCGTGGTGTATGGCTATCTCGGGCTGATCGCCGGTCTCGCATCGCTCGCGCAGGGGCAGCTCGCGCAATCCATCGCGCCGAACGTCCTGGTCGGCCGCGAGCTCAACGTGCTGGCGGCCGTCGTGCTCGGCGGCGCCAGCCTCACCGGCGGTCAGGGAACGGTGCTCGGCGTGATGCTCGGCGTCGCGCTGCTCGCGATGATGGAGAACGGGCTGATCCTGATCGGCGTCTCCTCCTACTGGACGCAGTTCTTCGACGGTGCGGTCATCCTGGTTGCGGTGTCCACGATCTCCTGGGAGCGCCGCCGCCAGCGCGCCGCCACGCGGCGGGTGATGGCGGCGGCCTCGTGAGCGACGCGCCGGCACGACGGGCGACGCCGGCGAACGCCTCACCGCTCGCGGCCCTGAACCGCATCGGCCTCGGCGCCACCAATCGCGGTCTCCTGCTGCTGCTGATCCTGCTGGTGGCGCTGTTCGGCGTCCTGGTCGGCGGCAACCTGTTCACCGCGGGCTCGCTCCGCGCGATGGCGCTGCAGGTGCCGCAGCTCGGCCTGCTGTCGCTCGCGATGATGGTCGCGCTGCTCTCGGGTGGCCTCGACCTGTCGATCATCGCGGTCGCGGATTTCAGCGCGCTCATCTCGGGTTTCCTGCTCGTGCATCTGGTGCCGGCACTGCCGGCGGGTCTCGGGGTCGTCGGCCAGATCGGCGCGCTCTGCGTCGGCCTGCTGGTCGCGTCCCTGCTCGGCGCGCTGAACGGAGCGGTGATCGGCTATCTCGACGTCTCGCCGATCCTGACCACGCTCGGGATGATGACGATGGTCAAGGGGCTCAGCATCGGGCTCACCCATGGGGGCGTGATTTCGGGGTTTCCGCCGCTGGTGCTGTTCCTCGGCAATGCCAGCATCGTCGGCGTCCCGGTTGCGCTCGTGATCCTGCTGGTGGTCGCGTGTCCGGTCGCGGTCGTGCTCGAGCGCTCGGCGTTCGGCAACATGGTGGCGATGATCGGGTCGAACGAAGCGGCGGTGCGCTACTCCGGCATCGACACGCGCCGCGTCCTGGTCGGGATCTACGCGCTGTCCGGCCTGCTCGCGGGTCTGGCGGGCGTGATCATGATGTCGCGGTTCAACTCGGCCAACGCGTCCTACGGCGAGAGCTTCCTCCTCGTCACGGTGCTGGCCGGCGTGCTCGGCGGGGTCGATCCACTGGGCGGGTTCGGCAAGGTTGGCGGGCTGATGATCGCGCTTGCAATCCTCCAGCTCATCTCGACCGCGTTCAACCTGCTCGGGTTCAGCGAGTTCCTGACGGTGACCATCTGGGGCGCGACGCTGGTGGCCCTGGCAGCGGTCGGCCTCGTGCGGCGCCAGATGCGTTCGTGGCTGCGTCCATCCTCGCCGGCCATCAGGAGATCGTCATGAGCGGGAGCGGTTTCACGGACTGGACGGCGTCCGCCTGCCGGGAGCTGGAGGCGATCGCGCGCGAGGTCGACCCGGAGGTCTTCGACGGCCTGATCGACGAGCTGCTCGGGGCGAGGCGCATCGCGCTGCACGCGCTCGGTCGCGAGGGGCTGATGATGCGGGCCCTCGCCATGCGGCTGTTCCATCTCGGCCTGCCGGTGCATGTGGTGGGCGACATGACGACGCCGCCGCTGCTCGCGGGCGATCTGCTGGTCACCAGCGCCGGACCAGGCGCTCTCGACACGACGGCGGCGCTGATGACGATCGTCCGCCGCGCGGGCGGCCGGGTGGTGCTGCTGACCGCGGTGCAGGCGGCCGCCCTGGCGCCGCTCGCCGATCGCGTGGTGCTGATCCCGGCGCGCACGATGGCGCGGCCGTCGAGCGATCCATCGCCGTTCACCATGGGCAGCGCCTTCGAGGCGATCCAGTTCCTGTTCTCGGAGTACCTGGTGATGCGCCTCGCCGAGCGGACGGGCGAGAGCGAGGACGCGATGCGGGCGCGGCACACGAACCTGGAGTGAGGCGCGTCAGATGAGCTCCCGCGTGTCGGCGACGGGACGCATCGCGAGCGTCACCCCGTCGTCGCCCTCGATGGCGGCGCGGGTCTCGTCGCCGTCTCGCCAGACCCGGAGGTCGATCCGGCGCTCGCCGACATGCAGCCCCTCGAGCCGGAGATCCGGCAGCCAGTCCGGCAGGAACGGGTCGAGCAGCAGCGTCGACGATGCGGGATCGATCCGGGCGCCGAGCAGCGAGCGGAGCAGGAAGAACACGGTCCCGGCGGCCCAGGCCTGCGGCACGTTGGCGCCGAGATACTGGACCGGGAACGGCGTGTCGTGGCGGCTGAGGCCGGCGAACACTTCCGGCAGGCGGTGCAGCAGGAAGCGGTCGGCGGCGTCGAGCAGACCGCGGACGATCCGGGCGGCTTCCGCGTGGAAGCCGTACTGCTTGAGGCCGAGCGCGATCAGGCCGTTGTCGTGCGGCCAGATGGCGCCGAGCTGGTAGTCGTGCGGGTTGTAGGCGGGATGGTCGGCGGACAGTGTGCGCACGCCCCAGCCGCTCCACATGTCGTCCCGCATCAGGCGGTCGGCGACGCGGCGGGCACGGTCGGGCGGGACGATGCCGGACCAGAGCAGATGGCCCGGGTTCGAGGCGATGCTCATGACGCGGCGTTTCGCGGGGTCGAGGCAAAGCGCGTAGAAGCCGAGCGCGTCGTCCCAGAAGGTCGCGTTGAAGCGATCGTACAGGGTCCGCGCACGGTCGCGGAGGCGCTCGGCGTCGGCGGGACGGTCGAGCGCCTCGTAGATTGCGGCCATCCGGCGCCAGGCGTCGTAGACGTAGCCCTGCAGCTCGCAAAGCGCTTTGGGCGCGGGGACGTCGTCGCCGTGTTCGTCGAGGACGCCGTTGCCGCTGTCCTTCCAGCCCTGGTTCTCGGCGCCGTTCGGGGCGAGGCGGCGGTATTCCTGGAAGCCGTCGCCATCGAGATCGCCGTGCTCGTCGATCCAGCGGAGACAGCGCTCGGCGGTATCGAGATGGGCCTCGATCAGGGCGCGGTCGCCGGTGAAGCTCCAGGCCTGGTGCAGCAGGATGAGATAGAGCGGGGTCGCGTCGGCGGTGCCGTAGTAGGGGCGATATGGGACGAGGCCGAGCTCGGCCAGCTCGCCATGACGGAGCTCGTGCGGGATCTTGCCGGGCTGCATGTCGCGGCTGTCGTCGAAGCCGTCGGCCTGGTAGCGGGCGAGCACCTCGAGGGCGCCGCGCGCGAAGTCGGGATATACGGCGACGGTCTGCAACGCGGTGATCAGGCTGTCGCGTCCGAACAGGGCGGCGAACCAGGGGATGCCGGCGGCGGGCACGAAGGCGTGCAGATCGGTGCCCTCGATCGGCAGGCGGAGGGCGGCGAGATCGCCGATCGACTGCTCGTAGAGGAGGCGGAGCGGCGTGTGCGAGGTGCGGAGGCGCATCGCCTGGGCGCACCAGCGCGCGAGCGCGTCGTCCTGATCGGAGCCGTGCCGCTCGCTGAACGCGGCCACGGAGGGATCGAGTCGCGTCTCGCGATCGACGACTTGGTAGACGAGCTCGGTCTGCCATCGCGCCTGCGACGGGATCTCGACCGAGAAGGCCAGCGCCCCGTCGCGGAAGTCGGGCACCGGAGCATGCTCGGCGGGGCAGACGGCGATACCGCGGCGGAAGCCTTCGTTGGTGTGGATCGTCTCGAGGGCGCCGGTTTCCGGCGACCAGCTCGTGCGGGTGGTGCCGCGGGAGACGAGGCGGTGCGATTTCACGTCGAAGATGTCGGCGAAGTCGCAGCGGAAGCCGATGGTGAGCAGCAGCCGGACCGGGTCGCGTCCGTGATTGCGGAGCAGGAGGGTCTCGCGGAGGCCGCCGAGGCCGAGCATGCGGGACAGCGTCAGGCTGACCGAACCGGGCGGGATCACGCCGCCATCGGTCGGGAGCGCGGGATTGGTCATGACGATCTGGGCGGCGTAGTGGGCGGTCGCGGCGGAGCTGAGAAGATCCCAGGGCCGATTGTTGACCCGGACGTCCCATTCGCTCACGAGGCGGGTATCCCGGTAGAACAGGCCGCGCTCGCTCGGCTGGCGTACGGCGCCGTCGGTCTCGGTGATCAGCACGCACTCGCCGATGTTGATGGTGAGCTGGGCGGGTCCGACGCTGATCTCGTAGGCCATGGCCGAACTCCGTCTCGGGACGCGCACGCGGGCGACACCGCACGCTACGGGGCGAACGAAAGTTCGACCATCGGGATCCTGGCAGGTGGCATCACGGAAGGAAACCGGCATGGGAGCACGAGGCGACGAGCCGCCGCCCTCCCACGATGTCGACCCTCATCGAGACGTGATGCTCCCACCGTGACCCGTCCAACAAGGGCGTCGTTGTCGTCACTGACCGACAGGCTGTCGGCTGTCAGAGGAGACAACTCATGTTCTACATGGATAAGCGCCTGCAATATCCGGTGCGCGTCGAAAGTCCGAACCCGCTGTTCGCCCGGTCGCTGCAGCAGGCGATCGGCGGGGTCGAGGGCGAGATCCGCGTCTGTATGCAATATTTCTTCCAGGCCTGGGGGTCGCGCGGGCCGACCCCGAAATACCGCGACATGCTGATGCATACCGCCACCGAGGAGATGGGTCACATCGAGATGCTGGCGACCGCGGTCGCGCTCAATCTCGAGGGGGCTCCCGCGACCGCACAGGAGGCCGCCACGAAGGACGGGGTGGTCGGTTCGATCATGGGCGGCGGCAACGGGCGGAGCGCCATCGAGGGCATGCTGCACCGTCACCTGCTGTCGACCGGCATGGCCGCGTTCCCCGCCAACAGCGAAGGGGTGCCGTTCGACATGTCGCATATCTATGCGAGCGGCAATCTCGCCGCCGACATGTACTGCAATGTCGCTGCCGAGAGCACCGGCCGGGTCCTCGCCTGTCGGCTGTTCAACATGACCGACGATCCCGGCATGCGCGACATGCTGTCCTTCATGATTGCCCGCGACACCATGCACCAGCAGCAATGGCTGGCGGTGATCGAGGAACTCGGCGGCCATGAGGCGACGCTGCCGATCCCGAACAGCTTCGACCAGAGCCTCGAGCACAAGGATTACGCCTACAACTTCTTTTCCTCTTCGGCCGACGGCTCCCCGCCGTCGCCCGGACGTTGGACGGAGGGACCGTCCCTCGACGGGAAGAGCACCTACTCCGTGTTCCAGAACCGGCCGCTCGGCGACGCGCCGGATCTCGGCCCGGCCAAGCCGAACAGCGGCGCCGAGCGACAGCAGATCGGGTGACCGGAGGGGCGCCACCGTGCGGTGGCGTCCGGACACGCCGGGCCGGCGAGGCCGGGCGCCGGCCGGAGTGGCCGATCAGCCCGGCTTCAGGCGGCGCTGATCTCGGCCTCGCCCAGCACACGCTCGTGGCTGTCGAGAAGGCTCTTGGCGCGATACTGGAAGCCGTGGTTCCGATCGAAGGGCATGGTGCGGACGATCCTGTAGGCGCCCGGACGCTGGTTGGGATTGTCGCGGTTCGTGCCGATCACGACCTGATCGCCGACGTTGAACTTGGGGGTGTGCATACTGTCTCCTCGCTCGTCCGGTCCGCCGCGTGACTAGCCGATCGGTTCCTCGACCTCGTCGCAGATCGAAACCTCGGCGGTGACGAGCAGCCCCGCGATCGACGCCGCGTTCTCGAGCGCGCTCCGGACCACCTTGGTGGGATCGATGATCCCGGCGTCGATCATGTCGACGTAGGAACGCGTCCGCACGTCGAACCCGATGCCGGGATCCGGCGACGCGAGGACACGCCAGGCGACGACGGCGCCGTCCTCTCCGGCATTCTCGACGATCCGCCGCAGCGGTTCCTGGGCAGCGCGGCGCACGATCTCGACGCCGAGCCGCTGGGCCTCGTTCGCGACGTTGAGGCGCCGGAGGATCTCCGACGCACGGGCCAGCGCGACGCCGCCGCCCGGCACGATCCCTTCGGCGATCGCGGCGCGCGTCGCGTGCAGGGCGTCGTCGAACCGGTCCTTCCGCTCCTTGGTGTCGGCCTCGCTCGTGCCGCCGACGCGAACGACCGCGACGCCGCCGGTCAATTTCGCGAGACGGTCCTGGAGACGCCCGCGGTCGTGGTCCTGCTCGGCATCCTCGAGCTCGTTGCGGATCTCGGCACAGCGGGCCGAGATCAGGGCCGGCTCGCCCTGGCCTTCGATGATCGTCGTGCTGTCGCGCCCGACGACGACCCGGCGCGCGCGGCCGAGGCGGTCGAGCGTGGTGGTCTCGACCGAGAGGCCGGTCTGGTCGGAGACGATCTCGCAGCCGGTCAGGATCGCGAGATCCTCGAGCATCGACTGCCGCGGGGCGCCGTAGCCCGGCGACTTCACGGCGGCGACGCGGAGCGCGCCGCGCAGCTTGTTCACCACGAGCGTGGTGAGCGCGTCGCCTTCGACATCCTCGGCGACGATCAGAAGCGACCGTTCCGCCTGGATCACGGCCTCGAGCAGCGGGAGGAGAGGCTTGAGGGCGGAGAGCTTGCCGTCGACGATCAGGATGGAGACGTCGGTGAGCTCGGTTTCCATCTTCGCGGTGTCGGTGGCGAAATGGGAGCTGAGATAGCCGCGGTCGAAGCGCATGCCGCCGACGAAATCGATCTCCGTCTCGACGCTCTGGGACACTTCGACGGTAATGACACCGTCGCGGCCCACCTTCTTCATCGCGTCGGAGATGGACGCACCGATGACGGCATCACCGTTGGCGCTCACGGTTCCGACCTGCGCGATCTCGGCCTCGGTGGCGGTGGCGCGGGAGCGGTCGCGAAGCTCGGCAACGAGCGCCGCGACGGCGGCGTCCATGCCCCGCCTGATCTCGATCGGCGACAGACCGGCGGCGACCGCCTTCCGTCCTTCCCGCACCATGCACCGCGTCAGGACGACGGCCGTGGTCGTGCCGTCGCCAGCCAGATCGTTCGTGCGCGACGCGGTCTCGCGAACGAGACGGGCGCCGATGTTGTCGGTCGGATCGGGGAGTTCGACCTCGCGGGCTACGGTGAACCCGTCCTTGGTGAAGCGTGGCGGCCCGAAGCCCTGGTCGATCAGCACGTTCCGGCCGGTCGGGCCGAGCGTGACCGTCACGGCGTCGGCCAG
>CAXUBX010000013.1:33890-38700 GCA_964249405.1 uncultured Acetobacteraceae bacterium
CGCTCATATTCTTCGCGGCGCGTTCCGACGTATAAGCTCGTTCGTGGGGCGCGGTCGGATCGCCGGGACGTGCGCGGCTCGACCGGCTGCGACACGATCCGGAACCCTGAGGAGAGAGCCCATGGCAGCCTGGATCACGTTCCAGACCGAAGCCGGCGGCATGGTCACGGTGCGTCCCGAGGCCATCGTCGCGGTCTTCACCGAACAGAACGCGGTGAAGCTCTCGACGACGGGGGGCGGCGTGCACATCCTGGCCGCCGGTCCCACGGTTCACGAAACGGTGGCCCTCATCGAAGACGCCGAGGCCTGACCAGGCGAGGCGGGCGACGCAGACAGGCCGACCCATCCCGGGCCGGTCAGAGGAGGAAATGAACATGGCCAAGGAAAAACGTCGCGGAAACCGCGAGCAGAAGAAGCCGAAGGCGGCGACGAAGACGGTGTCGCCCTCGGCGGCCACCACGCAGGAGCGGATCCTGTCGAAGCCATCGGGCGGCAAGACGACCTCGAAATAGCGGCAGACACGATCGCGGACGGTGCGGGCGAACCCGCACCGTCCGCTGGCCGGTCTGAAATCAGGCGAGGGTCCGCACGTTCGCCTCGCGGTCCCAGTAGCGCTTCTTCGCCGCTTCGACGAAGCCGGCGAGACCCGTCACGCCCTCGTCGGGCTCCACGCCGGCCTTGTCCAGCAGGGGCTTGGCGGCGGCGCTGTGGCCGATCGCCTTCAGGTGTCCGAACGCATCCATGACGAACTGGACGGCCGCGGCTTCCTTGACCAGCTTCCTGCAGGCCGCCTCGCCCAGCACGACCGCGACCGCGTCCACGGTCACCGATGGCTGGCCGAACAGCTGGGCGTCGGCCTTCACGGTGGAGCCGTCCGACAACGGCACCGCCCCCACCTTCGGCGCGATCAGCTTCGGCGTGCCGCCCGCCGTCCTGACCGCGGCGACGACCTCGCGCAGTTCCGCCGCGTCGGTGCCGTCGGCGAACAGCACGCCCACGGTGCGGCCCTCCAGCGTGTGCTTCTCGAGCGGTCCGCGAACGATGCGCAAGGCGGGCGAGAGGTCGAGGTCCTGGACCGGCACGGCCGAGGGCGAGGCCGGCGGCAGCGGCATCGCCAATCCGTCGGCCACCCGGGAGGCCAGCGCCTCGTCGACGTTGCGGAGGTTGGCCAGCATCGCCACGCGGATATGCTCGATCGACACCTTGGACAGCTCGAACACCAGGGCGGAGGCGATGTGGGCCTGCTCGGCCGGATCCATGGACCGGAAGAACAGACGAGCCTGGCTGTAGTGGTCGGCGAAGCTCTCGGCGCGGATGCGGAGCTTGGGGCCCTGCTCCGCGGCCGGGAAGGTGGTGAAGCCGGCGGTCGGGCTTTCGCGCGGCCCGCCGACCTCGCCGGCGCGCGCCAGGCTGTTCGGCTCGTAGTTGGCGCGGCCTTTCGGCACCTGCATCTGCATGTGGCCGTCACGCTGCAGGTTCTGGAACGGACAGCCGCCGGCGGCGCCCTTGGCCTGGTTGACCGGGATCTGGTGGAAGTTGGTCGAGCCGAGCCGCTTCAGCTGGGTGTCCAGGTAGGAGAACAGCCGCCCCTGCAGCAGAGGGTCGTCCGAGTGGTCGATGCCCGGCACGACATGGCTGGGGCAGAACGCGACCTGCTCGGTTTCGGCGAAGAAGTTGTCGGGGTAGCGGTTCAGCACGAGCTTGCCGACCGGGCGGACCGGCAACACCTCCTCGGGGATGATCTTGGTCGCGTCCAGCACGTCGTAGGGCAGGCTGTCGGCGAAGGCCTCGTCGAACAGCTGCACGCCCAGTTCCCATTCCGGGAAGTCGCCGCGATCGATCCGCTCGAACAGGTCGCGGCGCTGGAAGTCGGGGTCGGCGCCCGCGATCTTCACCGTCTCGTCCCAGATCGTGGACGCCAGGCCGGCCTTCGGCTTCCAGTGGAACTTGACGAACGTGCTCTTGCCTTCCCCGTTGACGAACCGGAACGTGTGGATGCCGAACCCCTGCATCGTGGCGAACGAGCGTGGCAGGGTACGGTCGGACATGATCCACATCGCCATGTGGGTCGCCTCCGGCATCAGGCTGATGAAGTCCCAGAACGTATCGTGCGCGGTTGCCGCCTGCGGGTAGCCGCGATCGGCCTCCATCTTCGCGGCATGGATCAGATCGGGGAACTTGATGGCGTCCTGGATGAAGAAGATCGGGATGTTGTTGCCGACGAGGTCCCAGTTGCCGTCCCTGGTGTAGAACTTCACCGCGAAGCCCCGCACGTCTCTCGGGTTGTCGACCGACCCGGCACCGCCTGCGACCGTCGAGAAGCGGACGAACACGTCGACCCGGTCGCCCTTGCGCTGGAACAGGTCGGCCCGGGTCACGTCGCCCAGCGGATGGGTCACCTCGAAATAGCCGTGCGCGCCGGTGCCGCGAGCGTGGACGATCCGTTCGGGGATGCGCTCGTGGTCGAAATGGTTGATCTTCTCCCGATAGACGTGATCCTCCAGCAGCACCGGGCCGCGTTCGCCGGCCTTGAGCTGGTTCTGGTTGTCCGCGACCGGCATGCCGTGATTGGTGGTCAGCACCGGGTGGTCGGCGTCCGACCGCTGGTGCGTTTCGCCCCCGTGGCCGGCTTGGCGATCGAGTTCGGGGAGATCCATGTCTGATCCTTTCCGTTCGGGCTCGGCTGGCCGCGTCGAGGGCAGACCGGTCGCCCCCGTATGGCCCCGCGGGAGGCGCGCATGCCCTCAACGACCGGGGACCAGGGTCGGTTTGCCGGAGCGCGCCGGAGGAGGTGGTGGCGGACCAGGCCGGCACCTTCGTCAGGAACCGGAACTTCCCTCGGGGGGTGGCGACCGGCAAACTTGAAATTCGGGTGTACGTTTCAAGTCGGGCGACCGTTCACCGTCGCCCACGCGACCTCCCCGGATCACCGACCAAGGTCCTGCATTTTGTGGATGTCCTGAGGCGAGCGGGTGCCGTGGCCGCGGAGTGCTTCGATGAACGCCGCGAGGACCGGGCGCATCTGTCGCCGGGACGAGTGGTACAGGTGGAAGCCCGCGAAAGGCGGCGTCCACTCGGCCAGTCGCCGGAGGAGCCGGCCCTGATCCAGATACGGCGCGACCTCGTGGTCGAGGAGGTAACCGACGCCCAGACCATCCAGTGCGGCGTCCAGCATCAGTTCGGGCTCGTTGAAGGTGAGCGGGCCCGACACCCGCACGTTCACGGCCTGGCCCTCGCGCTCGAACTCCCAGGCGTAGATCGTGTCGGCCGTCACCATCCGGTAGTTGATGCAGCGGTGCCGTGTCAGGTCGTCGGGGTGGTCGAGAGGAGCCGAGCACGCGAGGTAACCGGGCGCTGCGACGACCGCCATGCTGAGCTCCGGCCCGACCTTCAGCGCGATCATGTCGCGTTCCAGCTTTTCCCCCAGCCGGATCCCCGCGTCGAACCGGTCGGCGACGATGTCCTGGTAGGCGTAGTCGATGATGACCTCGACCGTGGCGCCCGGGTGGGCGGTGGTGAAGGCTGGCAGCACGGGGCGAACCACCGCCTCGTAGGCCTGCCGGGTGGCGGTGAGGCGCAATGTTCCCCGGATGCTGTCGCGCCCGCGGCCAAGCGTGTCCAGCGCGGCGTCGATGCTCTCGAGCGCCGGCCCGAGTGTCGCCAGCAGCGACTCCCCCGCCTCGGTCGCCGAAACGCTGCGACTGTTGCGCTGGAGCAGGCGGTAGCCGAGGCGCGCCTCCAGACGTCGTATCGTGTGACTGAGGTTGGAGGTGGAGGTGTCCAGCCTCGCCGCGGCGTTCGTGAAGCTGCGGGCGCGAGCGACGGCGGCGAAGGCTGAGAGGTCATCCAGGCTGGCGCGGTCCGGCATGCGATGGCGTTCAACGACCCTTGCGATGCGATCAGCCTAATCGAACGCTGCGGGCATCGCCACGTCGCCGCCATCGCAGGATGGAGGAAGGCCCATGATCACGAAAGACGCAGTCTGGTTCGTCACCGGCTGTTCCAAGGGGCTCGGCCGTGCGCTTGCCGAGCAGGCACTCGCCGCGGGCTACCGTGTCGTCGTCACCGCGCGACAGCGCGACGACGTCGCCGACCTCGCGGCCACGCACGGCGAGGCGGCGCTTGCGGTCGAGCTCGACGTGACCGATCCGGGCCAGGTCGCGGCGGCGATCGCGGCGGCCGAGGCCCGCTTCGGCGGCGTGGACGTGCTCGTCAACAACGCCGGCTACGGCTATCTGGCCGCGATCGAGGAAGGCGAGGACGAGGACATCCATGCCCTGTTCGACACCGACCTGTTCGGACCGCTGAAGCTGATCAAGGCGGTGCTGCCCGGGATGCGGGCACGCCGGCGCGGGCATATCGTCAACGTCAGCTCGATCGGCGGGCTCGTCACCTACCCGGGCGTCGGCTACTACCACATGGTCAAGTTCGGCATCGAGGCGATGTCGGATACGCTGGCCAAGGAGGTGGCGCCGCTCGGCATCGGCGTCACCGTGGTCGCGCCCGGCGCCTTCCGCACCGACTTCCGCGGCCCCGCCTCCCTCAGGATCTCGGCGACGCGAATCGAGGACTACGCCGACACCGCCGGCAAGTCGCGCGATGGCACGCAAGCCGGCCATGGCAAGCAGGCGGGCGATCCCGTCCGCGGCGCCCGCGCAATCATCACCGCGGTTGAGGCGGAGCGTCCCCCCGTTCACCTGCTGATCGGCGGCGACGCGCTGGACCAGCTTCGCGGCAAGCTCGACGCCATGCGTCGGGAGACCGACGTCTGGGAAGAAGTCACGCGCAGCACCGACTTCCCGCCCGTCGA
>CAXUBX010000013.1:38800-50132 GCA_964249405.1 uncultured Acetobacteraceae bacterium
CGCCTGATCAGTATGCCGACCTGTCAGATCGAATGACGACGAAGCGCGGCTTCTTCGACCGCGTGATCGCGAACGGTGTCGAGCGTTTCGGCAACATGGCGCACGTCTGTTCGGCCTACGAGTCGCGTCACGCGATCTCGGACCCCAAGCCCTTCGTGCGCGGGATCAAATCCTTTGAGCTTCTCCACAGCGGCAACGCTTGGCGGATCGTGCAGGTGTTCTACACGCGCGAGCGTCCCGAGGACCCGATCCCGCAAGCCTGGCTGAAGGATCGGACCCTCTAAGGTTCGCTTCGAGCCCTTTCCCGCTGGCTCGTCGCGGTACGCTGTGCTTCGGTGCTCTGATCCAGCGCGACGGCCGTCGGCGACCGGATGCTTCGGCGGCGTGGATGGGAGCCATGGACTTTGCGGAGGAGCGGATGGGTCCGGACGTAGGGCAGGGCGTTCTCCAGGCGCGCGCGATGGAGTTGGCCAATCTCGGCGTGACCGCAAACGCCGACTGCGACTACAAGACAGCCGTGCGCGCCATGCGAGAGGCTCTGGATTACGCGGAACAGCATCTGCCGGGCGACGACATCATTCCGTGGATCCGGAGCGGTCTCGGAAGCTATCTTCTCAACGACGGCGATTATCGCGGCGCCGTGGAGATGGCGAGCGCCGCGCTCGCATTCTGCGCCGCCCGCCGGGCTCCGCTCGCCGCCCTCACGATGGCGAAGGCGTTGCTTTGGTTGGGTGACGTGACACGCGCGCGGGAATACGCCCGGCAGGCCCATGACTTGCGAGGCGAAGCGGTCTTGAAAGCTTTCAGCTCCGTCGAGCGGGAAGCCTTGGGTTCGATCCCTACCTAGCGAGTTCGAGCGACGCTTGACGCGGGCGCCGCAGGCCGAGAGCACCACGCATGACTCCAATCGAGACCCTCGGCATCGCGGGCTATCGATCGCTCCGCGATGTTCGACTGGAGCTGGGACCGCTCACCGTCGTGACGGGACCGAACGGCAGCGGCAAGTCCAGCCTGTATCGTGCCGTCCGCCTGCTCGCCGATGTGGCGCAGGGACGCGTCGTTCCCTCGCTGGCCCAGGAAGGCGGGCTGTCCTCGGCGCTCTGGGCCGGCCCGGAGGCGTTCTCCCGCGCCATGAAGCGGGGCGAGGAGCCCGTCCGGGGCACGATGCGCCGCGAGCCGGTGAGCCTACGGCTCGGCGTGTCGTCCGCCGAGCAGGGCTACGCGATCGATCTCGGGCTGCCCGTTCCCGTCCCCCCATCCCGGTTCGACCGCGATCCGGAGATCAAGGCCGAGAGCCTGTGGACCGGCCGGACGTGGCGACGCGCCGCCGCGTTCGCCGAGCGGCGCGGGCCATCCGTGCAGATCCGGGATGATCGGGGGATCTGGCAGGAAGCGGCGCAGTCCCTGGCGTCCTACGACAGCATGCTGACCCACTGCGCGAACAGCGGCGAGGCGATCGAGCTGCTGCTGCTCCGGGAGAGCTTGCGCGCCTGGCGCTTCTACGACCATTTCCGGACCGACGCCGCGGCCCCGGCTCGCCAGCGCCAGGTGGGCACACGGACACCGGTCCTGGCCTCCGACGGCGCGGATCTCGCCGCCGCCCTCGTGACGATCATGGAAGTCGGCGCCGAGGACGAACTGGCGGAAGCGGTGGAGGACGCATTCCCGGGAAGTACGCTTGCCGTCCCGGACAGCGATGGTGCCTTCGAGATCGAGATCCGCCAGCGCGGCCTGCTGCGGCCGCTGCGCGCGGCCGAGCTGTCGGACGGCACGCTGCGCTACCTGCTGCTGATCGCGGCCCTGCTGACCCCCCGGCCGCCGCCCCTGATGGTGTTCAACGAGCCGGAGACGAGCCTGCACCCCGACCTGATCAGGCCGCTCGGCCGCCTCCTGGTGGGCGCCGCCGCACGGTCGCAGATCCTGGTCGTCTCCCACGCGCGGGACCTGGTGGCGACGCTCGCCGAAGCCGATGCCGTCCTGGTTCGACTGCAAAAGGAACTCGGCGAGACCGTCATCGCGGAGGGGGACGGTCCGGCCTGGGTCTGGCCGTCCCGATGAGGGATCATCCTGTCCGCGGCTAGGTGGCGTGCCCGGACCAACGCTGAGGATCCTCCGGTCGCACTCCTCCTGACCGCGGGAGAGGCGCACGACAGCACGGCATTCGTCGACCTCCTGGCGGGGCACGACGCCGATCCCAAGGTCATGCGGGCGGACAAGGGATGCGATCGCGATGCCATCCGTCACGAGTTCCGGTTCAGAGGGAGTAAGCCCGAGAGACCCACGAACAGAGAGCGGCACGTTCAGCACACGGTCGATCGCGCTTTGTATGCCACCCGGAACAGGATCGAGCGGTTCTTCAACCGCCTCAAGAACAGCAGGCGCGTTGCCACGCGATACGATCATACCCTCAAGGAGCTTTCTGGACTTCGCCAAGCTCGCGGCCATCAAGGAATGGATCGGCTCCGTCCACATCGCCTAGCCAATGGCGGCGAAGATCAGGCTAACCAAGACGCTCCCGCCAATGAAAAACGGGGCGTTGATCGCGCTATACAGCAACGGCCTGGGAAACAGCGGATTGAGCGCGATGTTGACCGTCATCGGCGTCAGAAAACCGATGCCAATCAACAGGCCGAACTCGAGAGCTCCGGCGTATGTCGTGATCCCCAGAAGCCTGATCAGGAGACCGCAGGTGATTGTCGTGACGGTCAGGCAAGGAAGCGGACCCAAGATGGCGAGGATCCCGGATTTCATTTCTGTTCCGAGAGCTTCGGCATAGGCTCGCTTGACGATCAATGGGAACCAGATACCCCCCAATACGAAATAGCTTGCTACGGCGACGACGACCGCCGCCCAATTCAGGTGGGCCAGAGCACTCAACACCATGCTTCTCCTGATCACTTTGCAGAGGTTACACCAATCCGGGATGGCGCGACCGGCGGCATCGGTGGCGAGACCGCGGCTGCGCCGGTGCGACACGGCTGGCGCTTGGTGGCGATGACGCGCGGCCCGATCGCGCAGGGCAAGGGAAAGGCACCACCCGGGCTCGCGGACGCACGTGGGTGAGCGGTGACGCGACCGTCGGGGCCGACCTGCGACGGGCCGCGGAAGGGGTGCAGGCGATCGTCCACGCGGTGAACCCGCCGGGCTACCGCAACTGGGGCCGGCTGGTGCTGCCCATGATCGACAACACCATTGCCGCATCCCGAGAGACCGGTGTGCGTGTCGTCCGGCCGGGCACCGTCTACAACTGCGGCCCCGACGCCTTCCCGGTGCTGCGCGAGGACTCTCCGCGGCATCCGACGACGGGGAAGGGCCGCATCCGCGTCGAGCTCGAACGACGGCTGGAGGCAGGCAGCCGGGCCGGCGGCTCACCGCGGTGACCGCTCCGGGGCGGAAGGGCATCGGCCAAGCCTGAGCTTACCTGCGCGACGCGAGCGAGACGATCGCGCGCCTGCTCGATCGCTCGGGCGAGCTGGCGTCGTTCGCCCGGTCCACTTCGGCAGGCACGTGGGACGCGGACGGTACCGAGATGGTGCGCGCGATCGTGGAGGCCGTCGGTCGACCCGGCACGAAGGTCCGCTCGCTGCCGTGGCCGCTATGGGCGTCGCCGGGCTGTTTCGGAAAACGCCACGTGAGATCTACGAGATGCGCTACCTGTGGCGAACGCCGCTGCGACTCGACAACGGCGGGCTGGTCACGTTCCTCGGCGGCGAGCCGCGCACGCCACTCGCGGATGCGGTGGGGACGACGCTCAAGGCACTGGCGATCAGCTGAGGACGAGAGCGGCGTGGGTCGCCTGCCCCCGATCTCAGCCCTTGATCCCGGCGAAGCGGCGGAACGAGCGCTGCTCGTAGGCCAGCGCCAGCCCGGCACGGCGGAAGTTCAGGAACGAAGGGTCGGTCGATCGACTGCTCGAGATCCCGGTTCCGCCCGTCAGTACCGACGCACCGACCGCACGCGCCGCGTCGATGCGGGCCTGGATCATCGCAGCCTGGAGGCCTCGTCCGCGATACTCGGCCAGGGTCGAGCCGAAGCCCAGCCAAGCGTGATCCTCGTCGACGAAGACGGCGCCGGTCGCGATCACGCGGTCGCCGTCGAACGCCCCGAAACAGCGCCAGCGGTCACGCCGGACCAGCTGAGCAGCCCAGCCACTGAGGGCGTTCGGCATGTCGCGGGTCTGACGGAAGATGGCGTCGAACTCGGCCGCGTGCTCCCGCCCGAGCTCCTTGACCGGGTAGCGGGAGGCAGGACGCTCCGCCGGGCTGCGATCCGTCCAGATCCAGCGAGCGTCTCCCTTCGCCATCTCGACGAAGCCGTTCGCGCCGAGCACCCTGGCGACCTGCTGATCACCAGCTCTGATGCAGATCGGGATCGTGCCGTCCCTGAGCAGAGCCTCTTCGCCGATCAGACGGTCGAGCCGGGCGACCCAGGTGGTCTGGGTTTCGCTGATGCCGAACGCGCGATTGAACCCGAGCACGCCGAAGGTGTCACATCTCAGGATCAACGCTCCCTCGCGGTGCAGCCTCGAGAGGCCGTTCCTGGCGACCAGCTCTGGCGATGCGGCCCGAAAGAAGTCGTCGAGGGCAGTCATCTCGGCCGCGTCGATGCGATCAAGCGTGTTCAAGCAAGCTCCGCGGATGGCCTGTTCGTTCAGCGTCGAGGCAGCGGACGGGAAAGCCGGCGCCGGCCGACGGCGTCAGGCGGTGCCGAGCTTCTCGCGTATCCGGTCATGGGCCGCCGCGTGCTCGGGCGGCAGGAACTCGGCCAGGTCCGCCATCTCGTAGAACGGCCGGATCTCGACCTCGCTCGGCCCCGGCATGGGGTTGGGGCAGCGCTTCGCCCAGGCCACGGCCTCGTCCATGTCCTTGACCTCCCAGATCCAGAAGCCGGCGACCAGCTCGCGGGTTTCGGGGAACGGCCCGTCGATCACCGTGCGGCCGGGACCGTCGAACGCGACGCGCCTGGCCTCCGCGCTGGGCTTGAGGCCGGCGCCGGCCAGCATGATCCCGGCTTGGACCAGTTCCTCGTTGAAACGGTCCATCGCTTGGAATGCCTCGGGCGTCGGGGGCACGCCCTTCTCGCTGTCCTCGGTCGCCTTGACGAACACCATGACACGCATCGACTGTCTCCTTGTTCGAGCCGATCCCTCTCGGCGTCCCACCGGGGGGACGCGGTCCCCCCGGCCTTGCATCAGGCGTGATCCAGAATCTCGGTGCGGTACTTGGGGGCAAGCTGTTTGCCGAGCTCTCCCTTGGCGGACTGCTCCTCCTGGCCAAGCCTGGGCGGCCCTTCGTCACGACTGCCCATCGGAACGCCCACGGCCAGGAAGAATTCATCCTGGCCCGCCGGCGTGCACATGCAGAGCAAGTGGACGGTCCTGCCCGACTTGTTCCTGAAATTATGGGGGGCGTTGGCCGGGATGTTGACCGTCGCGGGAGCGCCGACCGTCCGCGTCTCACCTCGAAAGGTGAACTCCAGTTCGCCCTCCAGAAGCGTGAACATCTCCTCGAAGTCGTGCCGATGAGGCGGCGGGCCGTGGCCGTCGGGAACCAGCATGTCGATCAGGCAGTAGCGCCCCTCTGTGTCGTTGCCCGACACGACGATCGTGTAGGTGTCGCCGACCACGCTGACGTGACGCGCCGCCGCATCGTCCGGATCGACCACGGTCAGCTGACGGGCCAAATCGTCTTCCGGGATCGGGCCGCGTTCGCCGCCGGCGGTTATCGAATGGTCTTCCATTGGGTTTCTCCCGTCAGGTGGTCGTCAGGACAGCGTCGCGGCAAGCAGGCGGACATGGCGGATCACCGCCCCCGGACACTCCTCGGGAACGAAGTGACCGCAATCCTCCAGCGTCTCGGCGGTCATGTTGCTGGCGACCTCGCCGACCATCTGCGCCACCTTGTCGCCGAGGCCTTTCCTGCCCCCGATCGCGACCACGGGAACGCCGACCTTGTCGGCTGCCAACGGCTCGGTCTGGTCGATGCTGTCGAAGGCCCTGCGGTACACGCCCAGTGCGCCGAGCACACCCGGCCGGCCGGCGAAGGTGCGCAGATACTCGTCGACCGTCCGGTCGTCGAACACCTCGGCATGAGCAGTCGCACCCTCGTAGAACCAGGTCAGGAACGCGCGTTCATGACCGACGATGAGCCGCTCGGGCACGCCGGGAGCGAGCGGCAGGACCCACCACCACATCGAACCGTTCGCCATCGCCTCGCGATCGTAGGCGATGATCCTTCCGAGAACGTCGCCGAGCATGACCGGCGCCTCGATGTAGAGCAGCCCCGCGATCTCGTCCGGATGATCAGCCGCCCAGATCAGCGCGGGCGGCGCACCCATGTCATGCGCGGCGACGATCAGCGGCCGACCGCCGCCGAAGCCGATCGCCCGTGTCAGCGCTCGGAACTCGTCGGCGAGTGACCGTGCGTCGTAGCCGTCGTCGCCCTGCGGCTTGTCGCTGTCGCCGAAGCCGCGCATGTCGGGAACGAGCACCGCCATGCCCGCCTCGGCGAGCGCCGGCGCGACGTCGCGCCACGCGTAGCCGGTCGACAGGAAGCCATGCCACAGCAGCACCGGCTGTCCGTCCGCGGCGCCGCCGATCCAGTAGTGCAGCCGCACCCCGTCGATCGTCACGGTCTCGCGACGCAACCCGTTGATCGTCGCCTTCTCCGTCACAGGCTCCTCCTCGACCGATCGGCTGCATGGGCGCGGCGGTGGTCGGCTCTCGCCATCTGTATCATCGGGCTGCCAACCTGATCGACGTGTGAGCCAGGTTCTCGTCCAGGAACGCGACGCCCAGGCCACCCGCCCGGGTCAACTCGGCCCTGGTGAAGGCCAGGAATTCGGTGAGCCGTCTGGGCCGCGACTGCGTCGGGGCGTAAGCCAGGGCGAGGGTGACGTCGGGCGGTCTCCATTCGGGGCAGAGCCTGACCAGCAACCCGGCGCCTGAGCCGGTCCTGGACCGCCCACAAGGGCAGCACGGCGTAACCCACGCCCTCCAGCACCGCGGCTCTGGCGGAGAACAGGTTGTCGGTCATGAACACCGAACGCTGACGAAGCTGGAAGGTCTCGCCGTCGCGCCGCGTGAGCTCCACCGCCTGGGGCGTGAAGGTCGTGAGGCGCACCGCCCGATCGCCGAGGAGCTCGCTCGGATGGTCGATCTGCAGCCATGAGGGCGCCGCCACGATCGCGCGTTCGATCCGCCAGATCTCCCTCACGACGAGATCGTCGGTCGGCAGGTCGCCCGCGCGGATCCAGAGATCGTACCCGCCGGGCGTCGGATCGACGGCGTCGTCGGAAAGCCGCCACTCGACGGTGACGCCGGGATTGGCGCGGATGAACCGGGCGGCGATTTTCGCCAGCAGGTCCTGGCCTGCCGCAACCGGCGCCACCACCCGCAAGAGGCCTTCCAGCTGGTCGCGCTCGGCGCGCACGCCGGCGACCGCCTGATCCCAACCGCCCACGAGCTTTCGGGCCGAGGCGAGGAAACGCTCGCCTGCGCTCGTCAGGGTGATGTCCTGGCTCGGCGAGCGATGCACGAGCGTCGCGCCGACCAGGGCCTCGAGCTGCTTGAGCAGACGGCTGGCCGACGGTTGAGACATGCCGACGGCGCGCGCCGCCGCGGAGAGGCTCTTCGTCTCGGCGATACGTGCCAGGAGCGTGACGAGGTCCAGGCGGTCTCGTCCCGGCATGGCCATACCCATTCAGGCTGCGAATGCCCGCCATTCATAACCCGGCGGCACGCCTCGCCAAAAGCCGCGTTGGCCCAAACGCACCGGAACAGCGAGGAGACGCATCGTGGCGCAGCGGTCCGACTTCGGCACCTTCGGGCGCTACACGGAATTGCCTCTCGACCAGATGACAGCCGGACAACGAGCGGCATACGACCGGACGGTCGAGGCGCGAGGCCAGGTTCCCGGCCCCTACAAGATCTGGCTGCAGAACGAGGCGCTCGAGGCCGCGATGGTGCCGATCGGCGTCTACTACCAGGAGAAGATGACGCTCACCGGGGCGGAGCGCGAGATCGTCACCAACCTGATCAACGGACACTGGGCGGCGGCGGCCTACAGCAACTACGAGCACGAGCAGATCGGCCGGAGCGCCGGACTGCCGGACGGGAAGGTCGCTGCGCTGATCGCCGGTCTTCCGGTCACTTTCGAAGATGCGCGCGAGCAGATCGTCCACGACGTGGCGCGTACCTTGATCTCGGGGCGGAGATTGCCGCGAGCCTTGTTCGACCGCGCCGTGGCGCTGTTGGGGCACTCCGGGCTGACGGACGTCACGGTGCTGATCGGCTACTTCACCAGCGTCTCGCTCACCCTGGTCGCCTACGACGTGCCGTCGGATGCGATCGGCCTGCAGCGATGAGGCGGGAGGGATGAGCACGACCAATTCCGGCGGTGACTTCGAGGCGGCGCGTCTCGGTGGCCGTCTGCCGCTTCGGCGGCCCGACGGCCTCGCAGCGGACCAGAGGCTTCTCTATGACCGCATGCAGGCCTCCATGGTGCCTTGGGCCGAAGCGGCGGGGTTCCAGGCGAAGCTGGGCGACGGCCGCCTGATCGGGCCGTTCAACGCGATCCTCTTGAGCCCTGCCCTCGGCGACGCCTTTCTGGCGCTGCAGGACGCCGAGCACCACGGCACCTCGCTCGACGCGCGCACGCGACAGGTCGTGATCCTGACGGTCGGCGCCGTCTGGGCGTGCGACTACGAGCGTTACGCCCACGCGGCCGTGGCTGCGAAGACCGGCCTGTCCTCCGACGCGATCGCCGAACTCTCGCGCGGCGAAGCATGCGACGGGCTCAATCCGCAGGAGAAGCTCGCGCAACGCCTGACCTGGCAGCTCGCGCGGTCGCACGTGATCGAGCCGGATCTCTACGAGGAAGCGCAGCGGAGCTTCGATGCCAAGTCGCTCGTCGACCTTGTCTTCCTCGCCGGCATCTACGGCGTGGTCTGCGGCCTCCTGAACGGTTTCGCCATCCCGGCACCGTCGCCTGTCCTCTGACGACCTGCCTTTCAAACCCGACATACGGAGCCCTCGATGCCCGATACCGCATTGCCGCAGGCCAGGCTGACGCTGGCTGCCGAGTTCCCGGTCAAGTCGTTCCTCGAGAACCTCGCCGTGCGGGCCGACAACTCCGTGCTGGTCAGCAAGATGCTCGAGAAGGAGCTCTGGTATGTGCCGCCCGTGAGCGGCGCGCTGCCGGTGCAGCCGACCTGCATCCACACCTACGGGCAGCCCACGCTCGCCATCGTCGAAGTCGCGCCCGACGTCTTCTATCTCGCGACGTCGAACCTCTACACGACGCACGAGTCTTACCTCCATCGCCTTGACCTGCGTGGCTGGGAACCCGACCAGCCGTTGAGGACCGAGACGGTGCTCACCATGCCGAGCGAATGCCTGAGCTTGAACGGCGGCTGCCTGATCGCGCCCGGTGTCTTGCTGCTGGCGGACTGCTTCGGCGGCATGATCTGGCGCGTCGATATTCCCGGCGAGGGCGCCCAGCCGACGGCTCGTCCCTGGCTGAAGCACGCCAGCATGGATTCCGATCCGAACGGACCGGATTGGACGCAGCCGGGGGTCAACGGGTTGAAGTTCCATGCCAGGCAGGGGCGGCTCTACTACACGTCCACCGCCAAGCAGCTGTTCATGCGCGTGGCGGTCGACCCCGACACGCACGAGGCGACCGGCGAGCCCGAGTTCGTCGCGGGCGGGCGGATGGCCGACGACTTCCTCTTCGATCTCGACGCCGACGTCGCCTACCTGACGACCCACCGGCAGAACACGATCGATCGGGTTACGCTTGATCCGGCCTCGAACCGCGACTTCGCGCGCAACAGCGTCGCGAGCCGTCCGCCCCAGGACCTCATGCTCGGCCCTTCGGCAGGTGCCTGGGGACGCGGTCCCGGTGAGGATGGGCGCGTGGCTTACTTCCTGACGGACGGGGGCACGAAGTCGCCGCCGAAGGAGGGCCCGCAGACGGCCAAGCTGCTGCGTGTCGAATTCCATGCTGGCTGATCCGGCGAACTTCGGAGGGCAGGCGAGACATGAGCGTGGTGGATCGACCCGGTGAGCCCGTGACGTCGGCTTGCCCCGGTCTTCCCGCTTCGAAACGGACGGGCTGCTGTCGGCCACAGGCAGCAGCCCGTCCGCAATCAGCAATCAATACTGCAGCGTGACCTGCCTGGGCGACGTCCCGCCGTAGTTGCACTGCGGGGTTGCGGTCGTGTCCACGCTGAATGTCCACGCGGGATTGCTGATCTGAACGAGCTTGTCGCTATACAGATCCAGTTCGTTGAAGGAGACCGAGCCGCTTCCGGGCGCGCCGCTGATGGCCGGGTAGTCGCTGCAACTGGCGATCCCGTAGACCTCGAACGCGCCGCCGAACGCCCAATTGAACGTCTGGCCGAAATTCGAGGTGTTCAGCAGCTCGGATGTCTTGCCGGTGCGCAGATCCTCCGTGACGACGTCCCACGAGCTGCACGTCGCGGTGTTCGGCGGACAACTGTTGTACATGTAGCCGAGGATCGTATCGCCGGACATGACCGGCTTCGGCGTGGCCTCGTATGTCGTCCCGTTCTCGCAGCAGTTCCAGCTGGCGATACCCCATTTCGAAGCGTAGTCGGAGTTCCAGCCCAGCACCGGCTGCAGGATCGTGACGACGTCGTTGATGTCCTCGAGACCCGGGAAAAGATAGAGGGTCTGCCCGTCGTTCGATGCCGGCGCCGGCGGCACGGTCCATTGACCGTCCAGGTAGCCATAGGAACTGGACGTCGTGACGGACGCGAGCAGGACGTAGGCGTGACTGATGTCGGGGTTGGTGACAGCCCGTTCGTCCCCCGACACGCTCTCTCCGTCGGCGCGGTAATGCGGATAGTTGCAGACGTGCATGGCGGTCGAGCTTCCGTCCGCGTGCCGCACGACGTTGTCCTTCGGTCGCAGCTCGTCCCCCACGGCCAAGTGCGCCACGCAGCTTGGATGGAAGTAGCCGAACGGCGTGACGAGGTAGCCCGCCGGAACCGAGGACGGGCGATGCAGTCCGGCGACGGACTGGGCCTCCGCCGTTGCCGTCACGCACGCCGTGAGCATGCTGGCGAGTGCGCACAGCCTGAGAAGTACAGACTTCACCGGTATCTCCATTGATTTTGGTGGCAGGCGAGCGGCGGCGCGGGCCAAGGACGTGCGCAGGATGCGACGAACAACGGCCTCAGCACTCCCGCATGATGACGATCCGCAACGTCCAAGTATATGCAAACGGTATGCCGATCGTTGCCTGGTCGCTACGGCGCCGAGGTCCAGGAGCCCGCCGGCTCCTGGCGGGGTGCAGGGGCAGAGCCC
>CAXUBX010000014.1:0-49095 GCA_964249405.1 uncultured Acetobacteraceae bacterium
CGGGACCTACGAGCGGGCCGACGAGGAGGAAGGCACGGACGCCTGACCGGCGCGGCGTGCCGCGGTCATTCCGGTTCATGACGGTGATGATCTCCGGGCTCCCGGCCTCGAGCGGTCGGCGATCCCAGTCGCCGTGCTGCGCCTCGACCACGAAGCCGGAGGCCAGGAGCGTGGCCGCCAGACGATCCGCGTCCATGAAGCGCAGCGTGCTTCGGCTGACCTCCGGTCCCGCCCAGCCCGGCGA
Source organism: uncultured Acetobacteraceae bacterium (assembly GCA_964249405.1). Classification (GTDB taxonomy): domain Bacteria; phylum Pseudomonadota; class Alphaproteobacteria; order Acetobacterales; family Acetobacteraceae; genus CAXTPV01. Next base: position 245 of record CAXUBX010000014.1, read on the forward strand.
CGTGAAGCTGTGCCGGAGCTCCAGCGTCTCGCCGTCGAAGGGCGTCACGACCTCGCGGACCATCCGGACCGTCTCGCCGTCCGGGCCGGCCACCGTCACCGCATCGTCTGCCGTCCAGCGTTTCCATGGCCGGGCGGACGGGTTGCGGGTCTCGAAGGCGATGCGCCCGCCGCGCGCAAGCGCGGACCGCATCGCGGCGAGCGTGCCGAGCACCGCGTCGTCCGCGACCAGCGCCTGGAACGCATGCCCGGTCATCACGACCAGGTCGAACGCCCGGTCGAACCCGCTCGATCGGAGATCGCCCAGCACCCATTCGACGTCCGGCCGGGCGCGGGCACACGCGATCATCCCGGCGGCGGGATCGAGGCCGCACAGCCGGCCGCGGTGACCCGCCTGCCGGGCCTCGTGAAGCATCGCCCCGGTGCCGCAGCCGACATCGAGCACCGACGCCGCTGCCATCACCAGGGGCAGGTAGAAGTCGAAGTCCCGCCGCTGCGACCGCGGGCAGAGTGCGTCGTAGAGACGGGCCAGGGTCGGGTCGGAGAACAGGCGGTCGGCCATCCGCCGCAGCTCATCGGTCCGGAGGCGATCCGGTTCGGCCCGGTCCGAGACCGCGCATGACCCGCGCCGCGCGGTCGGTGATCGCCTGCCAGGCGCCCGCCGCGATCTCGTCCGGGGGCGCGAGCCAGGAGCCGCCGACCGCGACCACGTTGGACAGCGCGAGCCAGGATGCGATCGCCGCCTCGCCGATGCCGCCGGTCGGGCAGAAACGCGCGTCCGGGAACGGGCCGGCCAGCGCGTTCAGCGCCGGGATGCCGCCGGCCGGACCGGCCGGGAAGAACTTGACCGTGCCGAAGCCGGCGTCGAGCGCCGCCATCAGCTCGGACGCGGTCTGGACGCCGGGCACGAACGCGAGGCCGGCGGCGCCCGCGGCGGCGAGCAGGGCCGGGGTCGCGCCCGGGCTGAAGGCGAAGCGAAGGCCGAGCGCGGACACGAGGTCGAGCTCGCGCGGCCGGGTCACCGTGCCGAGGCCGACGATCGCGTCGGGCACCTCGTCGCGGATGCGGCGCGCGCTCTCGGCGCCGCAAGCGGTCCGGAGCGTCACCTCCAGCATCCTGACGCCGCCGGCGACCAGCGCGCGGGCGAGCGGAACGGCGTCCGCGACCTCGCGGATTGTGAGCACGGGGATCAGTCTCGCCGCGCGCAGCAGGGTGGCCGGATCGTCCATGGTTCGCCGATCAGCCGGGGAAGGATCGGTCGGGGAAGAAGCGGTTCGGCGGACGCGACAGGCCGAGATGGTCGCGGAGCGTGCGGCCCTCGTAGTCGCGGCGGAACAGGCCGCGTCGCTGCAGCTCGGGCACCAGCCGGTCGAGCACGTCGTCGAAGCCGCCGGGCACATAAGGGAACATCACGTTGAACCCGTCCGACCCGCGCTCGGCGAGCCACTCCTCCATCGCGTCGGCGACGGTTCCCGCGGTGCCGACGAAGGCGAGGCCGGCATAGGATCCGGCGCGTGCGGCCAGCTCGCGTATCGTGAGCTTCTCCGCGCGCGCGAGCTCGACCATCCGGGCGCGCGCGCTCCGTCCGGCGTTGGTCTCGGGGATCTCGGGCAGCTTGCCGTCGGGATCGTGGCCGGAGACGTCGGTGCCGAGCATGCCGTTCAGGGACGCGATGCCGCTGTCGTAGTGGACGAGCGCGTCGAGCCGGCCGCGGATCCGCTCGGCGTCGGCCACCGTGTCGCCGATCACCACGAAGGCGGCGGGCAGGATCTTGATCGCGTCAGGATCGCGCCCCGACGCGGCGGCGCGGCCCTTCACGTCGGCGTAGAACTCGCGTGCGGACGCAAGCGTGCGTTCGGCGCCGAAGATCACCTCGGCGGTCTCGGCGGCGAACTGGCGCCCCGCCTCCGAGGCGCCGGCCTGGACCAGCACCGGCCAGCCCTGCGGCGGACGGGCGATGTTGAGCGGACCGCGAACGTCGAAATGCGGGCCGTGGTGATCGAGCACGTGCATGCGGGACGGCTCGAGGAACAGGCCGGCCTCGACGTCGCGGGGAAAGGCGTCGTCGGCGAAGCTGTCCCAGAGCCCCTTGACCACGCCGACGAACTCGGCGGCGCGCCGGTAGCGCGCGTCGTGCTCCATCTCGTCCGGATGGCCGAAATTGAGTGCCGCGTCGGGGTTCGCGGTGGTCACGATGTTCCAGGCGGCGCGGCCGTCGCTGAGGTGGTCGAGCGACGCGAAGCGGCGGGCGACATGGTAGGGCTCGTCGAACGTGGTCGAGCCGGTGGCGACCAGCCCGATCCGCTCGGTCGCGCCGGCGAGCGCCGAGAGCAGCGTGAAGGGCTCGAACGAGGTCACGGTGTGGCTTCGCTTGAGCGCGTCGATCGGCATGTTCAGCACGGCGAGGTGGTCGGCCATGAAGAAGGCGTCGAACTTCGCCGCCTCCAGCCGGCGCGCGAGATGGCGGAGCCGGCCGAAGTTGAAGTTCGCGTCCGGCCAGGCGCCGGGGTAGCGCCAGGCGCCGGTGTGGATCGAAACCGGGCGCATGAAGGCGCCGAGATGAAGCTGGCGGGTCATCGGAGCCATCGTGGACCTCGGGGACGGCGCGTCAACCGGTCCGATCCGTCGACCCGCCGGCCACCGACCGGCCGACACGACGGCGCAGTTCCGCGGCCGCGATCGCGACGCATCGCGCGAACGCGCCGAGATCGTCGAACGGAACCGGCGCCTCGCCGTCCGGCCGCACGATCGCGGGCGCGCCGCCGCGTTCGACGGCGCCCGGAATCATCAGGTTGTCCGCGAGTGCGAACCCCTCGACGGCCAGCCCCGGCAGCGGATCCGGGATCGCCGCCATCTGGGCCCGCGAGCGCGCGGCGAAATCCGTCCCGACGTTCGAGTAGGCGAAGATCGGACGGCCACGGCCGAGAAACCAGCCGAGCTCGACCAGCGTGCCGGCATCCGCCGACGCGCCTCGGAACGGCGTCAGGTTCGCGATGACGATGTCGGATCGCTCCATCATCGCGAGATCCGTCTCGAAGATCGCCCGCCAGGTCGCCGGCCCGACGTCGAGCGGTGCGATCCCCTCTATCCCGTGCGCGTGGCAGATCGCGATCTTCCTCGCGGCATGCGCCGCCGCATCGGGCAAAAACACGTCGGGTCCGGCGAGATAGGCCTTGATCATCGACCGAGGATGCCGATGCGCGGGTCCGGAACCAACATCGGATCCGGCCGGGTTTCGCACCGAGGCGGACCGACACCCTCCGCGGATGCCGCGCATCCGGTCCATCGGACGCGGCATGTCTGGCAACCTTCACCTTCGCCGAGACCGGTCGAGACACTGTCGCGCCACCGACCTGGACGATCCTGGTGATATGATATAGCGTCCAAGCCCTGAAGCTTCGTTTGCATCCGGGAGATCATCATGAAGCGGCATCCCGCTCGGGCCTCGTTCGTCGCTCCGCCGGAGAGGCGCATGGGAAGGGCGGTCGGCGGCCTCGTGGGCGCGATCGTCATCGTGGTCGCCGCCGACGCGACCGCCGTCGCGGCCGCTCCGCCCGCCGGCGTCGTGAAGGCGGTCGGCGTGGAGAACGAGTATGCCGACGTGGTCCGCCAGATCGGCGGCCCGTATGTCCGGACCACCGCGATCGAGACCGACCCCAACACCGACCCGCACACGTTCGAGGTCAGCCCGAAGGTCGCGACCGAGGTCGCCGACGCGTCGCTGATCGTCGAGAACGGGCTCGGCTACGACAGCTGGGCGGACAAGGTCCTGTCGGCCGCGCCCGAGACCCGCCGGGAGGTGATCAACGTCCAGCACCTGCTTGGGCTGCCGGACAGCACCCCCAACCCGCATCTGTGGTACGATCCGAGGACGATGCCTGCGGTGGCCAGCGCGATCGCGGACGACCTTTCCGCCCTGCTGCCGGCGCATGCGGCGCAATTCGCGGCGAACGCCAGGAGGTTCGAGGCGTCCCTCGCGCCCTGGACCGCGGCGCTCGCCGCCTTCAAGGCGCGCTACGGGAGCACGCCGGTCGCGGTGACCGAACCGGTCGCCGACTACCTTCTGCAGGCCGCGGGCTGCGACATCGTGACGCCGTATGGATTGCAGGCCGCGATCATGAACGGCACCGATCCGTCGCCCCAGGACGTCACGACCGAGGACGACCTGTTGACCGCCCGCAAGGTGACGATGTTCGTCTACAATCAGCAGGTGACGGACACGCTGACCAGATCGTTCCTCGACCTCGCGAAACGGAGCGGCATTCCCGTGGTCGGCGTCTATGAGACGATGCCGACGCCCGGATACACCTACCAGTCGTGGATGGTGGCGGAGGTCGCGGCGCTCAGGAGGGCGGTGGCGGGGAAGATCTCCACCGGGACGCTCGAGGCAGGTCGCTGAGGTCATGCATGCCGGGAGCGAGGTCCTCGCGGTCCGTGCGGTGAGCGTCTCGCTGTCCGGGCGCAGCATCCTGCGGGACATCGACTTCACGCTCGCGGCGGGGGAGTTCTGCGGCCTCATCGGTGCCAACGGGTCGGGCAAGACGACGCTGCTTCGGACGATCCTCGGTCTGGTCAAGTCAGGCACCGGGCGCATCACCACCGGCGACGGCGGCAAGCCGGCCGTGGTCGGCTACGTGCCGCAGAAGTTCATCCCCGACCCCGACTTGCCGTTGCGCGCCCGCGACCTGGTCGCACTCGGCCTCGACGGTCACCGGTTCGGCCTGCCGCTGCCCTCGAAGGAGCGCGCGCGCAAGGTCGACGAGATGCTCGCGGCCGTGGACGCGACGCCGTTCGCCGAGCAGCGCATCGGGGCCTTGTCGGGCGGCCAGCAGCAGCGGGTGATGATCGCGCATGCGCTGATCCGCCGGCCGCGCCTGCTCCTCCTCGACGAGCCGCTCGCCAATCTCGACATCAGCAGCGTGGCCGGGATCGTCGCGCTGCTGCGCCGGCTCTGCCGGGATCATCGGGTCGCCGTGCTGCTTTCCGCCCATGACATGAACCCCCTGCTCCCGGCGATCGACCGCATCGTCTACCTGGCCCACGGACGGGCTGCGAGCGGACACACCGACGCCGTCGTGCGCACCGAAGTGCTGAGCGAGCTGTACGGCTACCACATCGACGTCATCCGGGTTCACGGCAGGGTCCTGGTGGTCGCCGGCGATCCCGAGGAGGGCGCGTCGGCGATCGAGCGCGACCCGGCTCACGTCGCTCCGGTCCCGTGACCCGCATGACGCTCGTCTCGATGCTCTTCGCGCCCGGGCTCTTCACCAGTGAACCCGTGCGCACGGCGGCGGTGATCGGCGGGGCGGCCGCCATCGTGTCCGCGGTCGTCGGCGTGTTCACGGTGATCCGCGGCCAGTCCTTCGCCGGCCATGCCCTCGCCGACGTGAGCAGCGCCGGGGGCGCCGCCTCGTTCCTGCTCGGGATCGATCCCCTGCTCGGCTTCCTCCTCATGGGCGTGATCGCGGCCGTCGGCATGGATCTGGCCCGCGTCGATCGCGCCCGCGAGCGCGACCTGGTGACCGGCATCGTGCTGGGCGCCGGGTTGGGCCTCGCGGCCTTGCTGCTCTATCTCGACGTCACGTCGACCACCACCACCGGCGCCGCGGTCACGGTGATGTTCGGGTCGATGTTCGCGATCCCGGCCTCGGTCATCCCGGCCGCTCTCGTGGTCGGCGTCGGCGCGCTGCTCACGATCGGGTCGATCTGTCGCCCGTTGCTGCTCAGCTCGCTCGATCCGGACCTTGCCGCCGCGCGCGGCGTGAAGGTGCGCGTGATCGGGTTCCTGCACCTCGTCGTGCTGGCCCTGGCCGTCTCCCTCTCCGCCATCACGGTCGGCGCCATCCTCTCCACCGCGCTCCTGATCGGTCCGGCGGCGATCGCGCTGCACGTCGCGAGGCGTCCCGGATCGGCCGTGCTGCTCGCCGCCCTCGTCGGCGTCGCCGCGACCTGGGGCGGCATCCTCGTCGCCTACGACAGCTACCAGTGGACGGGCGGGCACGGCTGGCCGGTGAGCTTCTGCATCGTCACGCTGATCTTCGTGGCGTATCTCGCCGCCGGTCGGTCGCAAGGGCGCCGGGCGGGGCGGCAGCCGCTCTCGGGCCGCAGCCGGGTTCGGCGCGAGGCATAGGCCTGCCATGTTCTCCGGCTTCATGGTCGACACCTGGATCAGCGCCAGCATCGTCGCCGGCGTCGCCGGCGTCGTCGGCTTCTTCGTGGTCATCCGGGGCGCCTCCTTCGCGGCGCATGCCCTTCCACTCGGCACCTTTCCGGGGGCGGCCGGCGCCGCCCTGCTCGGCCTCGACCCGCTCATCGGCCTGCTGGTCTTTTCCGGGCTCGGCGTCGTCGGCATCAGCCAGCTCGGCCGGCAGGGACGACAGGAGGTTGCGACCGCCCTGTCGCTGGTCACCCTGCTCGGAACGGGCGCCCTGTTCCTGAGCCTGACCAGCGACTACTCCCAGGATGTCTACGCGCTGCTGTTCGGCGAGGTGCTGGGCGTCAGCAGCAGCGAGCTCGAACCGGTCGCCGCGATCAGCGCCGTCGCGATCGCCTCGACGGCGACGCTGTTCCGGCCGCTTCTGCTCAGTTCGGTCGCGCCCGAGCTGGCGGAAGCGAGCGGCGTCTCGACCGGCCGGATGGAGGTGGCCTTCCTCAGCATCGTGGCCCTGGCGACCGCGATGGCGCTGCCGGTCGTGGGCGCGCTGCTGGTGTTCAGCCTGATGGTGGGGCCCGCCTCGGCCGCGCGCGCCGTCACCAGCCGGCCCGTGCGGGCGATGCTTCTTTCGGGCGGTCTCTCGGTGGTGATGGTCTGGACCGCGGTCGCGCTGTCCTATGTCTCGAACTGGCCGATCGGCTTCTTCGTCGGCACGCTGAGCGCGCTCGCCTACGGAAGCGGGCGGACCTACCGGTGGGTCGCACCCTCCCGGTGACCGTTGCCGTTCCTGCGAGGCCGATGGCGGCACAGGTTCAGGACGGATGCCAGCAGGCCGCGCAGGTGCCTTCGAGCTCCACCATCGCGTGGCCCGGATGGAACCCCTCCCGCTTGGCGGCACGCTCGAGCGCTTCCGAAACGGTACGGTTCTCGATCTCGGCCACAGTGCCGCAGGTCCGGCAGATCAGGAACTGGATCGAGTGATGGTGATGGTCCGCGAAGTTGCAGGCGATGAACGCGTTCAGTCGTTCCACCTTGTGGACCAGCCGTTGTCCCGTGAGGAAGTCGAGCGCGCGATAGATCGTCGGCGGAACGACGCCCCTGCGGATCTCCTTGAGGCGGTCCAGGAGCTGATAGGCGGTCGGCGGCGTTTCGGCCTCCAGGATCAGGCGGAGCACCGACCGCCGAAGCTCGGTGAGCTGAGCCCCCTGCCCGGCACAGGTCTGGGCCGCGATCTCCAGCTGAGCTTCGATCGCATCGGGCGCATCCTGGCTCATCGTTCCACCCTGGTCCGGTGATTGAACCCACGGCATAATATAACGTAGCATTTGGGGACGCCGCCGGAGCGTTCAAGCAGGATCGGATGGTGGTGCACGGGGTCCGTCGGGCGGAAGGTTCTGCGCCGGCCGGCGACGCCTGTGCACCGGAGACCGGGCGCGTCCCCGGTCGGGCCGCTTCGGGCGTGCGAGCCCTGGTCGTCCGACGGCTCTAGCCAGCGCGGCCGAACCTCGCCCGGCGGCGCAGATCCGTGGCTTTCCGGGCGACCCTGGCGGAAAGCACGGCCAGCGTGCTGCTTGGATGGAGACCGCTGAGTTCCTCGACGTAGCCGGGCCGCATCCAGTAGGGCGATCTCTGGAACACCCCGTCCCCGACGAGTTCCGCCACCGTGAAGGACAGGCCTTCGTGGTTGATCGACAGGAACGTCTCCGCGCGAGCGCTGATGGCATCGCAGTAGGCCTGCGCGGTCGGGCGGGCCATCTCGGTCATGGAGTCGACGTTCAACACGATGTCGTAACGTGTTTCCGATTCCAGGAACGCGGAGGGCGGCACAAGCTTGACCAGATCCTGCCGCTCAGGCCCTTCGCCGAACAGCTGAACCCCATCCGCGCCCAGTGTCCGGCCCAGGAAGTTGGCCTGGGCCACCAGCGTGATCGGCAGATCGACGATCGTGTAGTCGAGGATGCCCATTCGCCTTGCGTAGTAGGCCGTGCGGCCGAGCCCGCCGCCGATCTCCAGCACGCGCGGCTTGCGCCTCGTGCCGGCCAGTTGCCGCAATCGCCATGCCTGGTAGAGCGCCGGGCAGGCGCGGTAGCTCATCACGCCTCTGCTGGTGGACACCCCGATCTCCCCGGGGAACGGGTTGGGGAACTCGACCCGCAGTCCGAGTCGGTTGTCGATGGCGACAAGAAGGGTCTCGACGTCGGGCGGCGCCGGTTCGGGCTGGTCGTGGTGGTTCACCCGCGAGGCACCGACGGCGCGCCCAAGCTCTATCAGACCCAGGACATCGATCGCCGCGAACGCCTGCCGGTCCAGCGAGGGCAATCGCTCGGCCCGAAAAGTCCTGCTCAGGTTCTCGAACCCGTAGAACAGGTCGGTCTCGCCCGGATCGCGCAGCAGTCGAGAGATCACGGTCGGATCGTCGTCGACCAGCGCGTGGTGGACGTCGCGCCTCATCTCGAGCAGCGGACCGACGAGCCACATCGAATCGGTGTCGCCGAGCGGCGTCCGTATCGCCTCGCGGTAGGCGGCGGCAATTCGGCCGACCAGAGCCGCATCGTCCGTCGCGGACGGCTCGCTCGAACAGCCAAACTCTGCTTTCGACATCCAAACGGGCCTTCCATCCGGCTTGCGGTCGTCCACTAGAGCATTACCCGATCGAACGGGATCGTTCGATCGGGTAAGAATGCTCCTCGAGGCTCCGCCTCGAACTCCGCTGGGCGCGGCGCGCCCAGACCCGCATTCGACTGACGTTGATGGGGGTCCAGGCGCCCAGCGCCTGGTGGGGTGCGGGGTGAAACCCCGCGAGCAGACGCGAGGCGCCGCTAGCGCGGTCCCGCCCCCGACAGCAGGCCCATCGTGCCGAGGCTTTCCCGCACGCCGTCGAGCGTGATCTGGGCGGCGAGCGCCGCGAGCAGCACGCCGAGGACGCGGCCGACCACGCTGGCGCCGGTCGCGCCGAGCAGACGGGCGAGGAGACGGGCCGCCAGAAGCGCCGCGAGTGCGACGCCGAGGGCGAGCAGGAGGGCCGCGAACATCGCCGCGAACCGCGCGGGATGGCCGGACGCTTCCGACCGGATCAGGACCATCGTCGTCATCGCGCCCGGTCCGGCGAGCAGCGGGATCGCGAGCGGGAAGACGCTGATGTCCTCCTCGGTCCGGATCGCGACGTCGCGCTCGGACGCCCGCGCGCCGCGCGTCGCGCCGGACGCCGTCACCATGTCGGCGGCGGTCAGGAACAGGAGGATGCCGCCGGCGATCCGGAGTGCCGCGATCGAGATGCCGAGGCCGGCGAGCAGGCCGGCGCCGGCGATGCCGAACAGGGCCAGCACGCCGAACGCGATCGCGACCGCGCGGACCGCCTGCGTGGTGCGGTCGGACACGCTGTCGCCGGCCGTCATCGCGGCGAAGATCGCGGCCGTGCCGACCGGATCGATGATCACGAGAAGCGCCGTGAGGTCGAAGGAGAACGAGGCGAGGAACCCGCTCATCCAGGGCGCTCCGCCATGAGGGTCCGTTCGGCACGGGCGAGGTCCGCGGGCGTGTCGAGGTCGGCGAACGGGTCCGGACCGCCGCCGGTCTCGAACGAAACGATCCGCATGCCGATCCGCGCGGCGAAGCCCGAGATGCGCCGGCCGCCGCGCCCGCCCGCCGCGGCGTCGCGGAGATGGGCGCGGAGCTCGTCGCGACAGGCGACCGGCCAGACCGCCACCGGCGGATGCACCCGTCCCTCGCTCGCCGCCACCGCGGGCGACGGGAGGAGCGCGCGCGCGAGATCGCGTGGCAGGAAGGGCGCGTCGCCGGGGATGCTCAGGAGATCCGGCGCGCCGAGCGTCGCGGCCCAGTCGAGGCCGGCGAGGATGCCGGAAAGCGGGCCGAGACCTGGCGTCGCATCCGGCAGCACGGGGCAGCGGAAGGCGGCGAAGCGCGAGGGGTCGCCGTTGGCGCTGATCGCGACCGGACCGCCGGCGTCGCACAGGCGATCGAGGATGTGGGCGAGGATCGGCCGGCCACCGAGCGCCCGGAGCGGCTTGTCGCCACCGCCCATCCGCGTCGCATCGCCACCGGCAAGGACGATCACGGGGATCGCGGGATCGGCGGTGGGGCGACCGATGGGGCTCGAACCCACGACATCCAGGACCACAACCTGGCGCTCTACCTGCTGAGCTACGGCCGCCACCGGGAGACGGGTCAACTAGGGCGCAGTGCGTTCGGCGTCAATCGCGCGCCGAGACGCCGGACCGCCTCCTCCAGCACCGCGTCCCGCTTGCAGAAGGCGAAGCGGACGAGGCGGCGCGGCGGGTCGCTCGCGTAGAACGCCGAAACCGGGATCGCGGCGACGCGCGCCTCGGTGGTGATCAGGCGGCAGAAATCGGCGTCGTCGCCGGGCAGGCCGAGCCCGCCGATGTCGGCGGTAAGGAAGTAGCTTCCCGAGGTCGGCAGGACCGGGATCCCGAGACCGCGGAGCCCGTCCGCGAGCAGGCGGCACTTCCTCTCGAGATCGCGGCCGATCGCCTCGAAGAATGCGTCGGGAAGCGCGAGCCCGACGGCCACCGCCCGCTGGAGGTTCGGCGCCGAGGCGAACACCACCGTCTGGTGGGCGCGCGAGATCGCGCGCGCGACCGGCGCCGGCGCGGTGACGGTGCCGATCTTCCAGCCGGTCAGCGAGAAGGTCTTGCCGGCCGAGCCGATCCGCACGCAGCGGTCGCGCATGCCCGGAAGCGTCATCAGCGGCACGTGCCGTGCGCCACCGAACACCAGGTGCTCGTAGACCTCGTCGCACACGGCATAGGCGTCGTGGCGTTCGACGAGCGAGGCGATGAAGGCGAGCTCGTCGCGGTCGAACACCTTGCCGGTCGGGTTCATCGGCGAGTTGAGCAGGATCGCCTTGGTGCGCGGCCCGAAGGCTTGGGCGAGCTCGTCCCGCGGCAGCGACCATTCGGGCGGGTGGAGGCGGACGAGCCTCGGGATCGCGCCCAGCATGCGCACCGCGGGAAGGTAGGTGTCGTAGAGCGGCTCGATCAGCACCACCTCGTCGCCGGGATCGAGCAGTGCCGCGAGAGAGACGAAGATCGCTTCGGTGGCCCCCGACGTGACCACGACCTCGCGGTCGGGGTCGACCGCGAGGTCGTGGAAGCGTCGGTTGGCCTCGGCGACCGCCTGCCGGAGCTCGGGCACGCCGGTCAGCGGCGCGTACTGGTTCCGCCCGTCGCGGAGGAAGCGGGCGGCGGCCTCCACCACGTCCTCCGGCCCGTCGGTGTCGGGAAAGCCCTGGCCGAGATTGATGGCGCCGTGGGTCTCCGCGAGGGCGGACATGGTGGTGAAGATCGTGGTGCCCTGGGATGCGAGCAGCGCGCCGAGCGGCTTCACGCGAACCTCTCCCTCCTGACCGAGCGGCTTGATCGGGGCGACCCCTGCCATGGGGCGTCCCGGGTGGCAAGCACGCCCGCCCCCGGGCCGCCCTGCCTCGTTTTGCGGCAGCCCCGGATGATCGCGGACGTGGCGTTTGCCCGCTGCCGACGCCGCGTCCGGTGCCTGTCGGCAGGCCTCCGGCGCCGGGCCCGAAGCGATGCGTCGCGATGGCACGGGTTGTGCAGACCAAGGGGCCGGGTGGGGGTCGGAGCTTCGACCGGCGGATCCGATGGTCCGCCCCGGAGCGGTCCGACGCCGCTGCGTAGACAGGGGAGAACAGCCGGTGTCTCGTTCGGCGCGCCGCGCATGAAGAAAATCGAAGCCGTGATCAAGCCGTTCAAGCTCGACGAGGTGAAGGAGGCGCTCCACGAGGTCGGCCTCCAGGGCATCACCGTGGTGGAGGCCAAAGGGTTCGGCCGCCAGAAGGGTCATACCGAGCTCTATCGCGGGGCCGAGTATGTCGTCGACTTCCTGCCCAAGGTGAAGATCGAGCTGGTGTGCGACGATGCCGTCGCCGAGCGTGCCGTCGAGGCGATCCTCGCCGCCGCGAGGACGGGACGGATCGGCGATGGCAAGATCTTCGTCACCGAGATCGCCGAAGTGGTCCGGATCCGGACCGGAGAGCGCGGCGCGGACGCGATCTGAAGAAGCCGGCCGACGCGGTCCGGCCAGCAGCGTTCCCGCCTTCCCGAGATCCTGCCAGGGTCGCGGTCGAGCCCACCCGGACGGCGCATGTCGCGGCGTCCCCACCTCCAAAGCACGGACAGAGCAATGGCCAAGAGAGCGGCACCCTCGCCGAAGTCACCCGCCCCCGCACCCGCGGGACCGTCGCCCGAAATCGGTCGGGCGATGGAGATGATCCGGGAGAACGGGGTCGAGTATGTCGACCTCCGGTTCACCGACCCGCGTGGCAAGTGGCAGCACACCACCCAGCACGTCTCGACCGTGGACGAGGACAGCTTCGCCGACGGGTTCATGTTCGACGGCTCCTCGATCGCCGGCTGGAAGGCGATCAACGAGAGCGACATGATCCTGATGCCCGACGCCTCGACCGCGGTGATGGACCCGTTCGCGGCCAAGCCGCAGCTGATCCTGATCTGCGACATCCACGAGCCGTCGACCGGCCAGCTCTATGCGCGCGACCCGCGCGGCACCGCGAAGCTCGCCGAGCAGTACCTGAAGTCGACCGGGATCGGCGACGTCGCGTCGTTCGGCGCGGAAGCCGAGTTCTTCGTGTTCGACAGCGTGCGTTTCGGGACCGGTCCCAATTTCGCCAGCTTCCAGGTCGACAGCATCGAAGGTCCGGGCGCGAGCCTGAAGGACTATCCGGAAGGCAACATGGGCCATCGCCCGGCGGTGAAGGGCGGGTACTTCCCGGTGCCGCCGGTCGACAGCGAGGTCGACCTGCGCGCCGAGATGCTGTCGACGATGGGCGAGATGGGCCTGCCGATCGAGAAGCACCACCACGAGGTGGCGCAAAGCCAACACGAGCTCGGCACGAAGTTCGGCCCGCTGACGAAGATGGCCGACCAGATGCAGATCTACAAATACTGCATCCACAACGTCGCGCATTCCTACGGCAAGACCGCCACCTTCATGCCGAAGCCGATCTACGGCGACAACGGCTCCGGGATGCACACGCACCAGTCGATCTGGAAGGACGGCAATCCGATGTTCGCCGGCAACGGCTACGCGGATCTTTCGGAGATGTGCCTCTACTACATCGGCGGCATTATCAGGCACGCGAAGGCGCTGAACGCGTTCACCAATCCGTCGACCAACTCCTACAAGCGGCTGATCCCGGGCTTCGAGGCGCCGGTGCTGCTCGCCTACTCGGCGCGCAACCGGTCGGCGTCCTGCCGCATCCCGTATGCGACGAACCCGAAGGCCAAGCGCGTCGAGGTGCGGTTCCCCGATCCGAGCTGCAATCCCTACCTCGCGTTCGCCGCGATGCTGATGGCAGGGATCGACGGGATCCGGAACAAGATCCATCCCGGAGAGGCGATGGACAAGGACCTCTACGAGCTGCCGCCGGCGGAACTGCAGGGCATCCCGACGGTCTGCGGCAGCCTCCGCGAGGCGCTGGTCTCGCTCGCGGCCGATCACGACTTCCTGCTCGCCGGCGACGTCTTCTCGGTCGACCAGATCGAGAGCTACGCCGAGATCAAGTGGAAGGAAGTCTACCGGTTCGAGCACACGCCGCATCCGGCGGAGTTCGAGATGTACTACTCCGTCTGAGCGGTCGGGCGGACGCGGACGGCCTGGACGGTCGGCGCCGTCCGGGCCCCGCCTTGACCGCCGATCCGCGATCTGTCCGGATCGCCACCATGACACGCACGATCGACGAGAACCCGCTGCTCGCGCCCTGGACCGGACCGTTCGGCCTGCCGCCGTTCGACCTGATCCGGCCCGAGCATTTCGAGCCCGCCTTCGCGGCGGCGATGCAGGCGCATCGCGACGAGATCGAGACGATCGCGGCTGGTCCCGCGAAGTCCGGCTCCGACGACATCGCCGGGTCGGAGGACACGCCCGACTTCGAGAACACGGTCGTCGCGCTCGAGCGCGCGGGCCGTCTGCTCGGGCGGGTGGCGATGGCGTTCGAGAACCTCGCGTCCAGTCTCGGCGGCGAGGCGCTGGAGGCGGTCGAGCGCACGATGTCGCCGCTGCTGGCGGCGCACGCGATGGCGGTGCTGCTCGACGAACGCCTGTTCGCCCGCATCGCCGCGGTCCACGCACGACGCGACACGCTCGGGCTCGACGAGGACCAGCGCCGCCTGCTCGACCGCGTCCATCTCCGCTTCGTCCGGAGTGGCGCCGCCCTCGCGCCCGGGAGCAAGGCGCGGCTCGCCGCGATCTCCGAGCGTCTGGCGGTGCTTCACACCGCGTTCGGGCAGAACGTGCTGCACGACGAGAAGAGCTGGTCGATGCCGCTCGGCCCGGAGGATCTCGACGGGCTGCCCGACTTCGTCCGCGCGAGCACCCGGCAGGCCGCCGCGGCACGCGGGCTCGACGGGCATGCGGTGACGCTCTCGCGCTCGGTGATCGATCCGTTCCTCACCTTCTCGACGCGGCGTGATCTCCGGGCGCGGGCGCACGCCGCCTGGGTGGCGCGCGGGGCGCAGGACGGACCGCACGACAACCGCAGGCTGATCCCCGAGATCCTGGCCCTGAGGGCGGAGCGCGCCCGGCTGCTCGGCCTGCCCGACCATGCGACCTTCGCGCTCGCCGACTCGATGGCGGAGACGCCGGAGGCGGCGACGGCGCTGCTCGAGGAGGTGTGGGCGCCGGCGGTCCGGAAGGCGAAGGACGAGGCGCGTCGGCTGCTCGAGGCGGCGCGCGCGGACGGGTTCAACGGGACGCTCGAAGCCCATGACTGGCGCTTCTATGCCGACCGCGTGCGGCGCGCCGACTACGCGCTCGACGAGGCGGCGCTGAAGCCGTTCTTCCCGCTCGCCGGCATCGAGCGGGCGGCGTTCGAGACCGCCGAGCGCCTGTTCGGGATCACCCTCGTTCCCGCGCCGCACATCCCGGTCTATCACCCGGACGTTCGCGCCTTCGAGGTACGCGACGGGTCCGGCGCGCATGTCGGGGTGTTCCTCGCCGATCACCACGCGCGGCCCGACAAGCAGTCCGGCGCGTGGATGAGCTCGTATCGCGACCAGGAGGATCTCGACGGCCCGGTCTCGCCGGTGATCGTCAACAACAACAATTTCGCGAAGGCCGAGCCGACGCTGCTGTCGTTCGATGACGGACGCACGCTATTCCACGAGTTCGGCCACGCGCTGCACGGGCTGTTGAGCCGGGTGCGCTACCCGTCGCAGTCCGGCACCGCGGTCCGGCGCGACTTCGTCGAGTTCCCGTCGCAGGTCTACGAACACTGGTTCACCCTGCCGGAGACGCTCCGGACCTACGCGCGCCACCACGAGACCGGCGAGCCGATCCCCGACGAGACGATCGAGCGGATCCGGGCCGCGGAGGGGTTCAACCAGGGTTTCGCGACCGTCGAGTTCACATCGTCGGCGCTGATCGACATGGCGCTGCATCGGGTTGCCGACCCCGGCGCGCTCGACATCGACGCGTTCGAGCGCGATTTCCTCGCCGGCATCGGCATGCCGGATGCGATCGGGCTCCGGCATCGGCCCGCGCATTTCCAGCATCTGTTCGCGGGCGGCGGCTACGCGGCCGGCTACTACGCCTACATGTGGTCCGAAGTGCTCGACGCCGACGGGTTCGAAGCCTTCAAGGAGGCCGGCGATCCGTTCGACCCCGCGCTCGCCGCCCGTCTCCGGACGGTGCTGTCCGCCGGCGACACCCGCGATCCGATGGCGCTCTACGTCGCGTTCCGCGGACGGCCGCCGAGCACGGCGGCCCTGCTGCGGGGCCGGGATCTGGTGACGGTCTGAGCCTCGCTCAGCGAGGCGCTCCGGCACCGGCCCGCGAGATCCGGTAGAGGCGCGCGAACCCGGTGTCCGACACCAACACGAGACCCTGCGGCATCCGGAACGGCCCGGCGACGTCCCGCTGGTCCGCCCCGATCAGGATCACGAAGTCGAACCGGGTCCGCCAGAAGCGGAGATAGGGATCGGTGCGGAGCGCGTCGGGGTCGGACCCGTCGAGCGCGTGCACGTCGGGGATCCGGGAGCTCTCGACGGCGAGCTCGTTCCAAGGCGGCAGGACGCGCAGGGGTTGCTGCCCCGGCACCGTGAACAGAGTCGGGATGAAGGCGTGACGCCAAGGCACGACGAGGGCCGGAACGTGCCTCAGCGTGTTGTCGTAGACGGTTCCCGGCAGGTCGGCCAGGTAGCGTCCGGTCGGCGCTCCGGGCGTGCCGGCCCGAACCACCTGAAGCGTGAAGATCGAGGCTCCCGCGGGAACGTCGTCGAGCGCTCGCTCGATGGCGGCGACGTCGCGCGATCTCGCCCGCCACGCATCCTCGATGAAGAGCGAGCGTCCGACCGCGACCGCGAGCATCAGCGTCGCGAGCACGCGACGGCCCGCGTTCGAGGCGACCGGCTCGGGCTGGAGGCTGGCGAACAGGACCAGGGCCGCCATCAGCGGCAGCCGGCGTCGGAGCCAGGTCGCGTCGCCGATCTCGGCCGGCATGACGAGCGAGAGCAGGGCAAGCACGATCCCGGCCAGCACCAGTCCCGCATGCGATCGCGCGCGGCCGGTGGCCGCCGCGACCGCGAACACGGCGAGCGGCGGAACCGCGCAGGCGAGATCGACCGACCAGCGGTAGCTCAGGAACGGCGACGCGGCGGTGAGGATCTCGTCCTTGAGGGTGAACAACCACCAGATCCCGTGATGTCCGCCCGACGGCAGCGTCGGGGCGAAGGCGCCGAGCAGGAGGACCGGGACGAGGACCACGAGCAGGGCGGTCGCCGCCGCGAGCGCGATCCGGGCAAGCCGTGCGGGACGGCGCAGCCCGGCCCAGCCGGGTCCGAAGCCGATGGCGGCGACCAGCACCCCGTAGAACGCGAGGCCGAACGGATGGAACAGCAGGATGACGACGCCGAACGCGAGACGCGCCAGCAGCCCGGTCAGCCAGGACCGAAGCAGCGGACGGGACGGCAGCAGGGGATCGAGGCACGCGAACAGCAAGGCCGCGGTCAGCGACACCTGGTAGGCGAGGAAGCCGAACAGCGACGTCGTGGTCCAGGCCAGGACGAGGAAGCCGAACTGCCACCAGTGCCAGCGCCCGAACATCACCCGGTTCAGCATCACGGCGCCGAAGGGTGGCCCGACCAGGGCGGCCACGAGAACGAGCTTCGCGATCGCCCGGTAGTCCGCGAGATTGCCCGCGAAGCGGAAGATCAGGTCGATGCCGATATCCGTGGACGCCCGGCTCCAGTCGACCCGGTAGAAGCGGTCGACCGGCGGGATCCGGTCGCCGCCCGAGATCAGCCAGTATCTCGCGAGATGGTTCGGGTAGTCGATCAGCGGCGGGACGGGAGTGGCGACGATGGGCACGAGGGCGGCCGCGAGCGCCACCAGCAACCCGAGCAGGACCAGGGTCTCTCGCGGCCCTCCGTCCGGTCGCTTCATGCGGGGCCGGTTTCGGGAACCTGCCGCGCGATCGCCGCCCGGACCGCCTGCTGGACCGCGTCCACCGGACCCGACGCGTTGATGATCCTGCAGCGCGCGGGATTGGCGCGCGCGATCGCCCGGAACCCGGCAGCGACCCGCTCGTGGAAGTCGTCCGCCTCGCGCTCGTAGCGGTCCGGCGCGAGGCCGCGGGCGGCGACGCGGGCCTGGCGGGTCTCGCGGTCGATGTCGAGCACGATCGTGCGGTCGGGGTGACGCGGCAGCAGTCCGGTGAGCGTCCCGATCAGCCCGCGATCGGCAGCCCGTCCCCAGCCCTGATAGGCCAGCGTCGAATCGGCGAACCGGTCCGAGATCACCACCGCGCCGCGCTCGAGCGCCGGCAGGATCAGGCGGTCGAGGTGCTCGGCACGGGCCGCGAAATGGAGCAGGATCTCGGCACGCTCCGACCAGTCGGCGTCGGGCGCCAGCAGGAGGGCCCGAAGCCGCTCGGCAGCCTCGGTTCCGCCCGGCTCGCGGGTCAGCACCACCTCGCACCCGCCCTGCCGGAGATGGTCGGCCAGCATCCGGGCCTGCGTCGACTTCCCGACACCCTCGCCACCTTCGAAGGTGATGAACGGGCCGGCCGGACTCATTCGCCGGAGATCTCGCGGCGTGCCCGATCGACCTCCTCGCTGTACCGCTTCAGCGCGAACTGCTCGGTGAGCAGCCCGAGCACCTGGCGTCGGTCGAGATCATCCACCACGACCAGCGCATCGGCCTCGGCGTCCTCGAAGGCGGCGATCGCCTCCTTGGCGGTCTGCTGCGGCAACAGGAGGACATCCTCGTGCTGGAGCATGTCGGCGAGCACGCCGGTCTCGTCCCGGGCGGCGTGGATCTCGGGGACCACCGCGATGCCGGCGTAGCGGCCCGCCTCGTCGACCGCGATCACCCGCGGCTGCGATCCGAGCGGGTAGTCGCGGCGTATCTGCGCCAGCGGCATGTCGCGACGGACTGTCCGGATCTCGCGGCGCATCATCCGCCCGACGGACAGCGAGCGCATCCAGCCGATATCGACCGCGCTCCGGATCGCCTCGCCGCGAAGATGGAAGCGCCAGGTCGCGAACGAGTAGCCGAAGCTGCGGCGCGTGGTGATGGACGAGACGACGGCGGCGACCAGCACCGCGATCGTGAGCGGCAGGCTCGCGGTGGTCTCCAGCGCCAGGAACGCCATGGTGAGCGGGCCGCCGATCACCGCGACCGCGAGCGCGCTCATGCCGACGAGCGCGCACACCACCGGCGGCAGCGACTGCACCTCGGAGGTGAGCGCCAGCACGTCGCCGAACAGGGTTCCGGTCAGCGCGCCGAGGAACAGCGAGGCGAAGAACAGGCCGCCGCGGAAACCCGACCCGATGGAGATCGAGGAGGCGATCGACTTCAGGATCAGCAGCACGACGACGTGCGGCATGCTCCAGACGCCGGTCAGCCCGACCTGCATCGCCGAGTGACCCGACGACAGCACGGCGGGCGAGACGAGCGCGAGCACTCCGATGGCGAAGCCGCCGATCGCCGGCCGGAGCCATCCCGGAACCCCGCTCCGGCGGAACGCGGTCTCGGTGAGTGTCACCGCGCGCATCACCGCAATCCCCACGAGGGCGGAGAGCATGCCGAGGGCGGCGATCGGCAGGTAGTCGACGGGCGCGATCCGGACCGGAAGCACGAGGTTGAGCGAGGGCGCGACGTTGCCGCCGAGCACGCGGGACACCAGCACCGAGACCACGGCGGCGACGATCACGGGGGCGAGCGATGCGAGCGTGTAGGTCCCGATGACCAGCTCGAAGGCATAGAACGCGCCGGCGAGGGGCGCATTGAAGGCGCTCGCGATCGCACCGGCAGCGCCGCAGCCGACCAGAAGGCGGAGGTCGGCCCGGCGAACCCGGAAGAACCGCCCGATCTTGGAGCCGAGGGCGGCGCTGATCTGGGTGTAGCCGGCTTCCAGGCCGACCGAGGCGCCGACCCCGTTCGAGAGCACGGTCTGCAGCACGACGACGAGGCTGTCGACCACCGAGAGCTGGCCGCCATAGAGGGCGTTGGCCTCGATCGGGTCGACCGGGCGGTGTTTCCAACGGCGGCTGATCGCGAGGCCGATGAGGCCGAGCAGGAGACCGCCGAGCGTCGGCACGAGGACCGCCCGGAGCGGGTCGATCGCCTCGAGGCCGGAGATGCGCCCGACGCCGGGAACGGCGAACAGCTCGCGGTGCATGAAAAGCGAGGAGTCGTTGATCGCGACGACGCCGATCCCGGAGGCGATGCCGACGGCAGCCGCCAGCATCACGAGCCAGATCTCGTCGGTGCGGACGAGGGCACGCAGCGTCTGTGGCGCGTGCAGGATCCACGCGCCGACGCTGCCCTTGCGACGTGGAAGGCGGATCGGCGGACGCCTCCCGTCCGTCGCGGCGCGGAGGAGACGGAAGGGTCCGCTCATCGCGGCATGTCCGAGGTCCCTCGACGTATCCGCCGCCGTGTTAGCGGTTTCCGCTCCCGCGACCTAGCAGGCCGGGGAAAAATCCCGGCCGGGACCTGTCAGGCCGCGACGATCAACGAACAGAGGCGCCCCGAGGACCTTCGTCCCGCAGCCCGCCTCAGCGCGTTCAATGCACGGCGACCCGCATCGGCGGCGGGGTGTCGGATGGCGGGACCGGGACCGGCTCCGGCGGATCGTCGAGCGGCATCGGCACATCCTCGTCCGGCTCGGGCGGCGGCGGCTGGGGAGCCGGCGGCGAGGGCGGCTGCGGCATCTGGAGCCGCCATCCGTCATCGGTGATGGTGTTCATTCGGTTGCTCCTCCTTCCGAGCAAACCGGCGGCCCGGACGGAGGTTGCCTTCCGCATGGCCCTTCCCCGCACCATGCGACAAGTCGACATCGTCTCGCCCGGCGGTGCCGACCGGCTCCGGATCGTCGAGGCCAGGCTGCCGGATCCCGGTCCGGACGAGGTGCTGATCCGGGTCGCGGCGGCCGGGGTGAACCGGCCGGACATCGCGCAGCGCGAGGGGCACTACCCGCCGCCGGATGACGCGAGCCCGGTGCTCGGTCTCGAGGTCGCGGGCACGGTGGTGGCGGCGGGTCCGGGTCGCGGCCGATCGCTGGAGATCGGCGAGAGCGTGACCGCGCTGACGAACGGGGGCGGCTACGCCGAATACTGCGTCGCTCCGGCGCGTCAGTGCCTGCCGATCCCGCGCGGCTTCGATGCGGTGCGCGCGGCCTCGCTGCCGGAGAACGTCTTCACGGTCTGGGCGAACGTGTTCGGCGAGCACGCGCGGAACGGGGCGGCGCTGGTCGCGGGCGAGACGCTGCTGGTGCACGGCGGCACGAGCGGCATCGGGCTGACCGCGATCAAGCTCGCCCGGGCGCGCGGTGCCAGGGCGGTCGCGACCGCGGGCACCGACGAGAAATGCGCGGCCTGCCTCCGGCACGGCGCGGCCGGCGCGATCAACTACCGGACGGCGTCCGACTGGGCCGAGGCGGTCCGCGGCCTGACCGACGGGAGGGGGGTGGATGTGGTCCTCGACATCGTCGGCGGCCCGTATCTCGCGGGCAATCTCCGCGCGCTGGCGCCGGGCGGCCGGCTCTCGATCATCGCGTTTCTCGGCGGCTCGAAGGCGGACGCGGTGGATCTCGGACCGATCATGGCCAAGCGGCTGACGGTCACCGGTGCGACGCTCCGGCGGCGCGATGGCGACGAGAAGGCGGCGATCGCCGATGCGGTTCGTCGCGAGGTCTGGCCGCTGCTCGACGCGGGCCTGGTCGAACCGGCGATCGAGGCGACGTTCCCGCTCGACCGCGTCGCCGACGCCCACCGCCTGATGGAGAGCAGCCGGCATGTGGGCAAGATCGTGTTGTCGCCCGTCGCCTGACGGCACGGGTGCTGCTTTGAACCCGCGGCTGTGGAGAAGCCCCTTCCAGCGGACGCGATACGCAGGTGGACGGGATGCCGGAATGCCATGTCACGGAAGCCCATGCCAGGATCTACGAGCGACCGATCGTCGCCCGCGCCGGCGACCGGGCCCGGTTGGGACGGCGGGACGATGAGACGCCTGGATGGATCTGGGTGGAGCACCAGACGACCGGGCTTGCCGGCTGGGCCCCGGAGGCTTTTCTCGACCGGGACGACGCGGGAGGGACTGCCGTGTTCAACCGCAACGACGACGCCATCGAGCTGACGGTGGAGGCGGGTCAGACCGTCGAGGCCGGCGAGACGATGGCTGGATGGACCTGGTGCCGCGCGAGGGACGGGCAGGCCGGCTGGGTGCCGAGCAGCAGGTTGGCCCCCGCCTAGGCCGGGCGCCGCGCTGCTCGGGTCGGCCCGACGGTCGGGCCGATTAGAACCGGCATCGGGGTCGTGACATCATGGGACGATGCTCCTCCACGCGATCGACAGCAGGCCGGCAGCCGATGAGGCGGAACGACGGACCGCGGTGCTGCTGATGCACGGCCTGTTCGGGCGGGCACGCAATCTCGGACGCCTGCTCCGGGTGCTCTCGGCCGAGCGCCGCACCATCGGCCTCGATCTCAGGAGCCACGGCGACAGCCCGCACGGACGGCTGGTGATCCGCGACATGGCGGGCGACGTCCTCGAGACGATGGACCGGCTCGGCCTCGCGCGCGCCGCCGTGATCGGCCATTCGCTCGGCGGCAAGGTCGCGATGGCGATGGCGCTGCTGGCGCCGGAGCGCGTGGTCCGGCTGCTCGTCGCCGACATCGCGCCCGTCGCCTACTCGCACGAGAACCGGCGGTTCGCCGAGGCGCTGACGCGCCTGCCGATCGGACGCTTCTCGACCCGGGCCGAGGCCGACGCGGCGCTGGCTCCCGCGGTTCCGGATCCGACGATCCGGGGCCTGCTGCTGCAGAACCTCGAGGCGCGGCCGCCGATGCGCTGGCGCCTCGCGCTCGCCGACATCGCGGCCTCGATCGACGAGGCCGAAGGCTGGCCGGACTTCCCGCCCGGCGCGCGCTACGAAGGCCCCGCGCTGTTCCTGCGCGGCGAGACCTCGGACTACGTCAAGCCGGGGCATCGCGCGGTGATCCGGCGCAGCTTCCCGCGTGCCCGGCTCGTGACGCTGCACGAGGCGGGGCACTGGCTGCACGTCGACAAGCCGGACGAGTTCGCGGCCATCGCCGCCTCGTTCGTCGCGGCGTCGGATCCGGCGGTGGCACGGGTCGGCTGAGCCTCGGACGCTACCCCGTCACCTCGCTCGCCGGCCTGGCGCGCTTGCCCTCGTCCGCCGCCCGCCAGAGATACCAGGCGGCGGTGCTCCGGTGCGGTGCCCAGTCGATGCCATGGATCGCGAGAGCCTTCGCCGTCGGCGCGACCGCCAATCCCTTGAGGCGGCGATAGCCCTCGCGCACGCCCCAATCGTCGACCGGGAGCACGTCGGGACGGCCGAGCGTGAAGATCAGCAGCATCTCGACCGTCCATCGCCCGACGCCCCGCAGGCTCGTCAGCCGCTCGATCAGGCGGGCGTCCGGCATCCGCGCCGCCGCGGCCCGGCTCGGCACCACGCCGTCCCGGGCGCCGCGCGCGATGTCGCGGATCGCCGCGGTCTTGCCGGCCGAGAAGCCGGCGGCCCGGAACGCGTCGGCGTCGAGCGCCAGCACGCGGGACGGCGACGGGAAGGGCTCGTCGGGACAGAACGCGACGAAGCGCCCGAGAATGGCGGCGGCGGCCCGCCCGTGAACCTGCTGATGGGCGATCGCCCTGACCAGCGCCTCGTAGGGCGACCGGCCGCGATCGTGGTCGAGGCCGGAGCGGCCGATCCGTCCGATCAGGGCGGCGAACGCGGGGTCGGCGGCGGCGAGATGCCGGCTGGCCGCGTCGCGGGGACGATGGGGGCGCATCCGGTCGAGCGGACCAGACGCGGCCTCGCGAGGCAAGCGGCGTCCGGCTTGGCGGGGCAGGCGGTCGGTGGCATGGGAGGGCGTCCATCCTGGCGTCGAGCGCAAGCCATCACGATCGCAAGCGACGCGGGCGCGCGCCGCCCGTCACTCAAACAGATCGGGCTGGAGCCGATCGACAACGGCGGCAGCGCCGCGATCGCACGCGCGCCGTCGCCGATGGTGCGCGACCGGGATCGGCGCGACCGCCTCGGAGCGCCCGCGGCGGGGTCCGGCGTCGCCCACCTTCTGGTGCTGCTGGCGCTCCTCGTGGTGCTCCCGAAGCCGCAGGGCGGCGGCCCGGCGCCCGAACCGAGCACGGTCGAGATGATGTTTCCGAAGCCGGGCTCGAGCGGGATGACCGGGGCGCCGGCAAGCGGCGGCGCACCCGCCGAGACGCCGCCACCGCCGGTGGTCGCAGCACCGCCGCCGCCGCTCCCGGCGCCGCCGACGCCGGCCCCGGCGGAACCCGCTCCGGCAGCCCCCGAGACCCTGCCGCGACTGGCGGAGAAGGCGCCGGCGCCTGCGGCACCCCGTCCTGCCGCACCGCGCATGATGCGGCTCCGGACCAGGAGCACGGCCCGCCCGCACACGTCGACGTCGCCGTTCAGCGCCCCGATGGACCTCTCGTTCGCGTCGCCCGACGCGTCGCGGCCGGCCCGGGCGAGGCGCGGATCAAGCTCGTCGGTCGATCTTTCGCTCGGGCCGATGGTGCGGAACGGGACGCTCCGGATCCCCTACGCATCGGCGGGGATCAGGGGCGTCTCGCCGGACTACGACGCCGAGCTCCAGGACTGGATCCAGCGCCACCTCTATTACCCGGAGGATGCCGCGAGGCGCGGCGAGGACGGAACCAGTTCGGTCCATGTCGTTCTCGATCGCTCGGGACAGGTCCGGAGCGTCGAGCTGACCACGAGCGCGGGATCGGACAGCCTCGACGACGCGACCAGCGGCATGTTCCGGGGCGCGACCTTGCCGCCGGTGCCGCCCGACATGACGGGCAGTCACTTCGATATCGACCTGACCGTGCACTACATCCTGCTCCGCGGGAACGGGTGAGCCGGACCAGCGGCCCGACCGTCAGGGCAACCGGGCGAGGGCGTCGCCGATCAGCGCGAACAATCCATCGGCATCCAGCCTCTCCAGGAGCCGCGCGTTCGGCGGGCCGTCGACGACGATCGTGCGTCCCCGCTCCTCCCCTGCGCGCACCACCTCGATCCGGCAGGCGCGCGAGGTGAACAGGGCGGGCGCCAGCAGGAACGCGACCGCGCACGGGTCGTGGAGCGGGACGGCGGCGCACGCGACCGACCGGGCGGCTTCCAGGAGCGCGAGCGCGGCCCGGGCACAGGCGCCGCCGCCGCTCGCCGCCGCGAGGGCCGACATGCGGTCGGCGGTCACCAGGGCCTGGCTGGTCAGGTCGAGCGTCGCGAACACCACCTCCGGGCCGGCGGCGAGCAGGATCGCGAGCGCTTCGGGATCGCTGGCGGCGTTGAACTCGGCATGCGGGGTGATGTTCCCGGCTCCGATCGCACCCGACATCAGCACGATGCGACCGACCCGGGAGGCGAGCGCGGGTTCGGTCGCGAGCGCGAGCGCGAGGTTGGTCACGGGGCCGATCCCGACCAGCGTCACGGGTGGGCCGCCCGCGCGCAGGATCGCCCGGATCGCGTCCGCCGCGTGACCAGGTGCCGGAGTCCCACCCGGCGGCAGGCGGACCAGACCGAGCCCGTCCGCCCCGTGGACGTGCGACGCGTCCCGCCTCGTGCCGAGCAGCGGTTGGTCGGCACCCGCGTGCACCGCGACCATACGCCGGGCCAGCGCCGTGATCGCGAGCGCGTTCGCGAGGCAGCGGGCGAGGCCGACATTGCCGCCGGTCACCGTGACGGCCGCCACCCCGAGGCGTTCGGGAGAGGCGAGCGCGAGCCAGAGCGCCAGCGCGTCGTCGATGCCGGGATCGGTGTCGATCACGATCGCATGCCGATCCGGCGTCGTCATGCGACCGTCCCCCGACCGGGCCTTGAACCGGGCGCGCCGCTCGGCGAGGCTCGCCGGAGATGAGCGCGATCTTCGATCAGGCCGCAACCGATCTCGTGCCGTGCGTCGACGCCGCCGCCGCGGTGGCACGGGCGGGCGCCCTCTACGAGGAGGCCGCATCCTGCCTCCGGGCGCAGTTCGGGGCGCTCCGGGACGGCACGCCGCCGGCCGACGAGCCCCCCCGCTATCCCTTTCTCGCGATCGCGGTCGACGAGGTCAGCACCGGGATACCGGCCAGCGCGCCGTACGGGGTGATCCTCGAGGCGGGCAGCTACGGCACGACGCTCACGCGCCCCGACCTGTTCGCCGCCTATTGGAAGGAGCAGATCGAGACGCTGCTCGCCCATCACCGGGCGAGGCTGCTGGTCGGGCGATCCCGACGCGCGATCCCGCTGCCGTTCGCGATCGAGGACAGCGTCACCGACGTCGCGGCCTCCGACATGCGGCGCCTCGAGCGGCACTTCGCCCTGCCCGACCTGCTCTCGACCGACGACCGGATCAGCAACGGCGAACTCCTGCCGAACCCGCGCGAGCCGCGTCCGCTCGCGCTCTTCACCGCCGAGCGCACCGACTACTCGCTCGCCCGGCTCCACCACTACACCGGCACGCTGCCCGCGCATTTCCAGAGCTTCGTCCTCTTGACCAACTATCAACGCTACGTGGAGGGCTTCGTCGCCTACGGCCGGGACGAGGTGGCGAAGGGCGGCGAGTACGTCGCATTCGAGGCGCCGAGCGGCTCGCCGCAGATGCCGGCCTATCACCTGAAGCGTGCCGACGGGGACGGCATCACGCTGATCAACATCGGCGTCGGACCTTCCAACGCCAAGACAATCACCGATCATGTCGCCGTACTCCGGCCGCATTGCTGGCTGATGCTCGGTCATTGTGCGGGGCTGCGGCGGACGCAGCTCCTCGGCGACTACGTCCTCGCCCACGGCTATGTCCGGGCCGACCACGTGCTCGACGATGATCTGCCACTCCCGGTGCCGGTTCCGCCGATCGCCGAGGTCCAGGTGGCGTTGCAGGAGATCACGATGGCGGTGACCGGTCTCGACGCGCAGGGGATCAAGACGCGCGTCCGGACCGGGACCGTGTACACCACCGACAACCGCAATTGGGAGTTGCGCTTCGGCGCGCTGTTCTCGGCCATCAACATGTCGCGCGCGATCGCGGTCGACATGGAGAGTGCCACGGTGGCGGCGAACGGCTTCCGCTTCCGCGTTCCCTACGGCACGCTGCTCTGCGTCTCGGACAAGCCGCTGCACGGCGAGCTCAAGCTGCGCGGGATGGCGAATGCCTTCTATCGCGAACGGGTCAGCCAGCACCTGATGATCGGGATCGGGACGATGCGCCGGCTCCGCGAGGCCGGCGTCGCCCGTCTCCATTCCCGCAAGCTGAGAGGCTTCGACGAGCCGCCGTTCCGATGATCCGGCGGCACCCGGCTGATCGATTTGCGGTAGTAACGTTAACGGACGCGTTCATCGCGTGGTAAGAACGGATCGGATAGACAGTGGCGGCACGCGATCAGGGTCGAGAGGCATGCCGGATCCGCATGCCGAGCAGGGGAGTGTCTGATGCCTGGGCGTGATCAAGCATCGGGACGGGGTATCGCGGCCGGGGTCCAGGCCCGCCTCGGTCTGACGGCGGCGGACGGCCAGGCTTTCGACAGCCTCACCGGGCTGCCGAACCGCGGATCGTTCCAGCGCATCCTGGCGGAGATCTTCGCCGATCCGGAGCGGAGCGGCCTCGCCCTGCTCCGGATCGCGATCGACGACGTGATCAGCCTCCGCGAGGAGCACGGGCCGTCGACCGCCGACCAGCTCGTCGCCGCGGTGGCCGGACGGCTCCGCCGCAGCGTGCGGGACGGAGATCTCTCGGCCCGCATCAAGGAAGCCGAATTCGGCCTGATCCTCGCCGCGGAGGACGTCGCCGAGGCGGCCTGCGCGGCGCAACGCGTGCTCGACCGCCTCCGCGAGCCCTACGAGATCTCCGGGCGCCTCGTCGACGTCACCGTGTCGATCGGGATCGCCTATGCCGCCCGCGGCAGCAACACCGCGGACACCCTGGTCTCCCGCGCCGAGATCGCGCTCGACCGCGCGCGTGCCACCGGGCGCGGCGAATGGCGGATCTACCGGCCGGCGAACGCGGTCGATCCGGACACCCAGCAGGCGATGCTGTCCGACCTGCACCAGGCGCTCGCGGCACGCGAGATGACGCTTGCCTTCCACCCGGTCGTGACCCCGGACCTGTTCCGCCTGACCCACGCGGACGTGGCACTCCGCTGGTGCCATCCGCGGATCGGCATCATCGAGAGCGCCGACTTCATCCCGGTGATGAACGATCCGGGGGTCAGCGACCTGCTCGCCGCCTGGACGATCCGGAGCGCCTGCGAGACCGCCGCCACCGGCCGCCACGACGTTCCGATGATCGTGCCGCTGTCGAGCCTGAGCACCCCTGGTGCCGCGCTGATCGAGGCGGTGGGGGATGCGCTCCGGGAGACCGGCCTGCCGCCGCACCTGCTGATGCTGGCGATCCCCGAGGCGACGTTCCGACGCGCCGACGCGGAAGCGCACCGCGCGATCGTCGCCATCCGGGGCCTCGGCATCGGGATCCTGCTGGACGATGTCGCCGCGCTGTCGGCGGATCTCGCCTGGATCCGGCCGCTCCCGATCGACGCGATCCGGACCAGCCAGACGATGCTCGAAGATCTCGAGGACGACCTGCACGCCTTCGTGCATCTCCAGGGCCTGACCGGGCTGGCGCACAGCCTCGGCCGGCCCGTGCTCGCCCGTGGCATCAGGAGCGAGGAGGAGGTGGAAGCGATCCGCCGTTACGGGTTCGGATCCCTCCAGGGACCGATCTGCGGCACCGCGCTGACCGCGGTCGAGCTCTCCGCCTACGCACGCACCGGAACCCCGATCACCCGCAAGCCGGAAAGCCGCCCCGGGTAAGCGGGCCCGGCCCGGCTGGCGATTGCCGGAACACGCCGCCCGCTTCAGCCGTTGCGGCGAGCGGAACGTCGTCGCAGGTCGCTGCCTCCGCTGCCACATCGCGAGCGTCCTCCGGCCCGGGTTCGGCCGTGAGACCGCGAGCACGCTCCCGCCCATCGGCCAGACCTTCTCGCGACCTCGCCGACCGATCCTGCGCGTCCGGCCGTCGCCCGGGCAACCGGCCGGTTCAACCCGGCTGCAGCGAACCGCCGACCCGGATCGGACGAACCGACGTCGCGAGCCCGGTCGCGTCGTCGGTCTCGACGAACAGGCCGCAGAGGCTCGCCTCGCCCTCGGCCGGATTGAGGCGCTCGCCGCCGGTCTTCCGCCAGAACCGGGCCGACGCGACCGCCTTCTCCATGCCGATCACGCTGTCGTAGTCGCCGCACATGCCGGCATCGGTCTGGAACGCGGTGCCGCCCGCCAGGACCCGATGATCGGCGGTCGGAACATGGGTGTGGGTGCCGATCACCGCCGAGACCCGGCCGTCGAAGCTGTGGGCGAACGCCGCCTTCTCGCTGGTCGCCTCGCCGTGGAGATCGATCACGATCGCATGCACGGTGCCCGCCGGAGGCGATCCCATCCGATAGCGCCCGAGCAGCTCGTCGGTGAGGCGGAACGGGTCGTCGGTCAGCTCCATGAACAGCCGGCACATCACGTTGGCGACGAGCGCCCGCCGTCCCCCGGCCACGTCGACGACCACCGCACCGTTGCCGGGCGTGCCGCGCGGAAAATTGAGCGGGCGGACGATGCGGGGCGTCCGCTCCAGATGGCCGATCAGCTCGCGTCGGTCGAAGGCGTGATTGCCGAGTGTCACCACGTCGGCGCCGGCCTCGAACAACCCGTCCGCCATCGCCGGCGACAGGCCGAAGCCGTGGCTCGCGTTCTCGCCGTTCACGATCGCGAGGTCGGCGCCGAGCGACGCGCGCAAGGCCGGAAGCTGGCGCGCCACCATCTCGCGTCCGGCACGGCCGACGACATCGCCGAGGAACAGGATGCGCATGCCCGGCTAGGCTGTGACGAAGATGGCGCCGGCCTCGGTCGCGATCGCGTCCAGCCTGACGTCGAGCGGTCCGACCGGCACCGCGTCGACCTCGCGGCAGGCCCAGGCGACGCCGATGGCCCGTCGCGCCGGCAGCGCGGCGAGCGTCCGGTCGTAATGTCCGCCACCCCGACCGAGCCGGTTGCCGGTGCGGTCGAAGGCGATCAGGGGCACGAGCACGAGGTCGGGCTGCTCCTCCGGACCGTCCGCGGGGTGCCGGGTCCCGAGCGGCCCCGCGACCATCGTCGCGGCCTCGCGCCAGGGCCGGAACACGAGCCCCGTGCCGGCCGCCCCGACGACGGGGAGAAGAATGCGCGCACCCCCCGCCGCCAACGCGGGGAACAGCGGCCGGAGATCCGGTTCACCCGGGAGCGGCACGAAGGCCGCAATTCGTCCGGCGCCGAAGCTCCGAGCGACGTCGGCGACCGTGCGGTGGAGCAGCGACAGGGCGCCCGGGCCGGGCAAGGCCGGAGACGTCAGCATGCGGGCACGCAGCCGTTGCTTCGCGGCGTCGATCGGGTGCGGAGCCGCCATGGCCGTTGGTCTTGCCACCCTCCCAGAGCCTGCTAGTGCAGGTGGGCGCCAGATATCGTGACCAGGATCACGACAGAGCCAGCTCCCGTAGGAGTGCTTATCGGCCCAGGGGATGATCCACCTGACGAACCGGGCAGCCCCGCCCCGAGAACTTAGTCACGCTCGAGCAGCGCTGCAATGTCCTCCGCGCGTTCGGCGAGCTCCGCGAGCGTCCGTTCGAAGCCGGGCGGCGTCGCGGCGGCGGCGACCTCGCGTGCCGCCCCGAGATCGTGCAGTTCGTCGGCCATCAGCAGGCTCGCGAGCACCAGGATCTGGCTTTCCCCGCTCTGCTTGCCGAGCGCCTTCACCCGATCGACGTACCGGTCGACCGACCGTCCCATCGCCTGCAGATGCGCCTCCTGGCCATCCTCGCAGCCGACCGTGTAGGCGTAGCCGTTGATCCTGATCGTCACCTGCGCCATCGGGTCCCCCGCACCGCTCTACTTGCCCGGCTCGCGCGCACTGTCCGCGAGCACGGCGCGGAGCCGGGCGATCAGGCCATCCAGTCGCTGCCGGACCTCGTCGCTACGCGCCTCGTCGATCGGCTCGCGCGGCTGGTCGGCGCGTGTCGCCTCGTGCTCGATCCGACGCACCACCGAACCCGAGATCCGGTCGAGCGCGCGCTCGAGCCTTGCCATCGCGGGATGGGCTTCAGGGTCCCGCATCGGGGCCGGCATTCATGATATTCCGCACACCGGAACAACTGACGTGCGCCCGGTTCGAGGTCAAGCATGACGCCGGTCCTGGCCCTGCCGCCGTGCTGCACGGTGCGCAGCGTCGCGGATGCGCGGATCGCGCTCGCCGACGGGCGGCCGGTGACGCTGCTGTCCGCGCCGGGCGCCGCGTCGTTCGGCGGTGCCGCCGTCTGGATCGCCCTGGTCGCAGCGCTCCGAGAGGAGCCCGGCGCCGGACATTTCTTCGATCTCCTCGACTGCGGCGACGCGCCGGGGCGCGCGCTGGAGGCGCTCCGGCTCGGCCAGCGCCACCTCGTGTTCGACGGCGAGGAGCGGGCGCGCGACGCGCTCCAAGAGCGCGCCTCGCGTCTCGACGCGGTGATCTGGCCCGAACGGCCTCGTTCGCTCGACCTCGCACCCTATCTGCGGGCCCCGGACGAGGCGCGGCGCCGGGTCGCGCTCTGGCTCGACCGCCATGGAAGCTTCAGAAGACCTTGAGGCTCCGCCTCAAACTCCGCTCGCGCGGCGCGCCCAGACCCGCAATCTGGGGGTCCAGGCGCCCAGCGCCTGGTGGGGTGCGGGGTGAAACCCCGCGTCTTGTTCCACTTCGTCTTCAGCGTCGAATTTTCTCGGCAGCCTGCCAGGCTCTTCCGATCCGAAGGCCCCGCACCGAAATGGGCCGCCATGCCGGACTGCCGCCTCTATCTCGTGACCCCGCCCGAGTTCGATCCCGAGGCCTTCGCCCCGACGCTGGAGGCGGCGCTCGGCGCGGGCGACGTCGCGGCGCTGCAGCTCCGGCTGAAGCCGGCCACCGACGCCGCGATCGTCGCGGCGGCCTCGGTCATCCGGCCGCTCTGCGTCCGGCGCGGGGTCGCATTCATCCTGAACGACCGCGCGGACCTGGCCGGTGCGGTGGCGGCGGACGGCGTCCATATCGGCGCCGAGGACGGCGATGCGACAGCGGTGCGCCGGCTGATCGGCGGCGAGCGCCAGCTCGGCGTCTCCTGCTACGACAGCCGCGACCAGGGATTGCGCGCCGGCGAGGCGGGCGCGGACTACGTCGCCTTCGGATCCTTCTTTCCCAGTCCGACCAAGGACACCGCGATCCGTGCCGACCCCGATCTTCTCGGCTGGTGGTCTGAGATGATGGAGCTGCCGGTGGTCGCAATCGGTGGCATCACCGCGGCGAACTGTGGACCGCTGGTCCGGGCCGGCGCCGATTTCCTCGCCGTGGTGAGCGCCGTCTGGTCGCATCCGGGCGGCGCCGCCTCCGGCGTCAGGGCGATGAACGAGGCGATCCGGGCGGCCTGAGACGCCGGTCCCCCCCCGGGGGGGGGTCTTCAGTCGGGGGCGAGAACGCGGTTGCCGGCGTACAGCAGGCCGTTCGACTGGATGATGTCGGCGAGCACGAGGGCCGATCGTCGTCCCGACGGATCGGTCAGCAGGATGTGCGAGCGGTCGGCGTCGTAGGCGAGGCCGAGCGTCGCATGGTCGATCGTCGGCAGTCCCGCCTGGCCGTTGCCGCGCGCCAGCAAGACCCTGATGTCGGCGAGCGTGTAGCGCCCCGGCACGATGGTGTAGCCGACGAGACGTCGAAGACCGGCGAGGTTGGCGGGGTCGGTCATGCGATCCCGATAGACGGGCGGGATGTCGTCGATCGCCGGATCGATGATCGCGAACACGGTGAACGGCCCCGGCCCGCGCAGGAGGTCGAGCGCGCCGGCGCGACGCAGCAGCTCGTCGTAGTCGGCAAAGATCAGCGAGCTGTCGAGATTCTCCGCGATCGGCCGGTCGATGTAGATCGGGGCCGCGGCGAACACGGTGGCGTTGGTGGAGCCGCGCACGAGAAGCGGGTCCTGTCGCGCCTGGCTCTCGCATCCGCCGAGGGCGAGCCCCGCGACCAGCGCCAGGGCCGCGCGGTGACGACCCGGAACCTGCAGAACAGCCATGCGCACCCTCCCCTGACCGCACGACGATCGATACGGTGCCGCCTGCCGCGGTGCAAGGCAGCCCGGGCGTTGCCCGATCAGGCTCACAGCCACAGCACGTCGCGGATCGTGTCCGCGCCGGTTGCGAGCATGGCGAGACGGTCGAAGCCGAGCGCCGCCCCGGCGCACGCCGGCAGGGACGCGAGGTCGGCGAGGAAGCCGTCGTCGAGCGGCCAGTCCTGCGGCGGTCCCTCCAGGCCGAGCGAGAGCCGGCGCGACCGGTCGAACTCGAAGCGGGCGCGCTGCTCCACCGGATCGGTCAGCTCGTCGAAGGCGTTCGCGAGCTCGATCCCGCAGGCGTGGAGCTCGAAGCGGAGCGCGACCCGCGGATCGGCCGGGTCGCGCCTGGCGAGCGCCGCCTGGGCAGCCGGCCAGTGCGTCAGGAACGTGGGGCGCGCCCGCCCCAGCGCCGGCTCGACCCGCTCCAGCATCAGCCGGAAGAACAGGTCCTCCCAATCCTCCCGCCATCCGCCCGGCGCGCCGCGGCGGCCCGTCGCGGCGCGCCGGGCGAGCGCATCCGCGTCGCCGGGATCGGCCAGGATGTCGATCCCGGCGTATCGTGCGAACGCGTCGGCGACGGTGAGCCGCTCGAAGCTCCGGTCGAGCCTGGTCTCGATCCCGCGGCAGCGCACCACCGGCGGCAGCACGGCGCGGAGCAGCGCCTCGGTCTGGTCCATCAGCGCCTCGAGACCGGCGCCCGGCGCATACCATTCGAGCATGGTGAACTCGGCGGCGTGGAGCGGCCCGGCCTCGCCGTTCCGCCAGACCCGCGCGAGCTGGAAGATCGGACCCGACCCGGCGGCGAGCAGGCGCTTCATCGCGAACTCGGGCGAGGTGCGGAGCCAGAGCCGGTCCCGCGTCCCGTCCGGGTTCTCGCGGGCGGTCTCGAAGGCGCGGAGATGAACCTCCTCGCCCGGTGACGGCACCGCGCAGGCGGTCTCGGCCTCGACGTAGCCACGCGCTTCGAAGAAGGCCCGCACCGCGCGAGCGAGACCGGCACGCCGACGGAGCGAAGCGGCGCGTGCTCCGTAGCCGTCCGCCGCCCCGGCCACGCCGACCGTCAGTCCTCGAGGAAGCGGCGGAGCAGCACGTCGCGGCTCTCGGCGGGAAGTGCGGCCTCGAGCGCGTCCCGCAGGCGGCGCATCCGGCGCCGCTCCTCGTAGAGCCGGTCGAGCAGCGACAGCACGAGCGGGACGGCGTCGTCGTTGACCCGCATCTCGTCCCGAAGCTCCCGGATGAGGTGCACCCGGGCAACGTCGATGTCGCGGAACCGGTAGGCGCCCGGCGCCCCGTCCGGCCGCACCCAGCTGAGCGCGATCCATCGCTCCAGCTCGTCGGGCGCGAGCCCACGCACCTCGACGCACAGGGTCTCGATCGTGATCATGGCGCCCCCGTCATCTCGCGCCTCGGATCCGCCGGATGCCCGGTCGTCCAGTCCCGCAGGAAGGCCGCGAGCTGGTCGTCGGCGTCGGCGATCGTCACCGCGAGCGTCACCAGCAGGTCGCCCGCCGGGGCACCCGGGTGCGCCGGAATCCCACGGCCACGGAGCCGGAGCACGCGCCCGCTGTCGGAGCGCGCGGGCACCGTCATCGCGACCGGACCGTCCGGCGTCGGCACGGTGACCCGGGCGCCGAGCACCGCCTCGCGCAGCGTCAGCGGGAGCGAGAGCCTGATGTCGTTGCCGGCTCGCCGGAAGAACGCGTGGTCCGCGACGTGGATCTCGATCAGCGCGTCGCCATCCGCACCGCCGTTCCGGCCGGCGCCGCCGCGACCGCGGATCCGCAGCGTCCGGCCGCTCTCGATGCCGGCGGGAATGGCGACGTCGAGGGTCCGGCCGTCGGGTAGCGTCAGCCGCCGGGTGCCGCCGCGCACGGCATCGAGAAAGTCGACCGACAGCGCGTAGCGCTCGTCCCGGCCACGCGCCGGGCCGGTCGGGGCGGCGCCCGCCTCGCCGAACATGGAGCTGAAGATGTCGCCGAGATCCTCGGTTCGCCAGCCGCCGGCCGGGCGTCCCGAGGTCCGGTAGCGCGTGCCCTGCTCGCCTTCGGCGAAGTCGCGGTAGCTCGGACGTTCGGGCGCGCGCGGCTGGCCGCTGCCGTCGATCTCGCCGCGATCGAAGCGCGCGCGCGTCTCCGGATCGGAGAGCAGCTCGTGCGCCGCCGACATCGTCTTGAACCGGGCTTCGGCATCGCGGTCGCCAGGGTTGAGGTCCGGGTGGTTCTTCTTCGCCCCCTCGCGGAACGCTCGCCGGATCTCGTCGGCGCTCGCGTTCCGCGCAACGCCCAGGACCTCGTAGGGATCGTCCGCCATCCCGGCTCCCGCATCGCGACCGAGACGGAACGTGTGATCCGCGCGTCCGGTTCGGCCGACCGGGCAATTGCCGCGGGTGCCCCGCCTCCCTACACGGACACCGATGCCGGACCGGATGATCACGACCGTCGACGGCCTGCTCAGGGCCGGGCTGCCGCTCGCCGAGGGTGCGCGCGAGAGGCTGGACCGCGTCGGCCGCGCGTATCCGATCGGCGTTCCCGCGTCCTGGGCGGCCCGGATCTCCGATCGGGACGACCCGCTCGCGCGCCAGGTGCTCCCCCACCCGGACGAGCTCGCGACCACGGCGGCCGAACGCGCCGATCCGACCGGCGACGAGCGCTGGAGCCCGGTGCCGGGCGTGGTGCGGCGCTATCCGGACCGGGCGCTGCTCAAGCCGGTGCTCGCCTGCCCGATCTACTGCCGGTTCTGCTTCCGGCGCGAGCAGGTCGGCCCGGATGGCGGCGTGCTCGGCGAGGCGGCGCTGGACCGCGCGATCGGCTGGATCGCCGGCGAGACCGGGCTTCGCGAGGTGATCCTGACGGGCGGCGATCCGCTGATCCTGTCGCCCCGGCGTCTCGCCCGGATCGTCGGCGCGCTCACCGCGATCGGGCATGTCGAGACGCTCCGCATCCACACGAGGCTGCCCGTGGCGGCGCCGGAACGGGTGACCGCGTCCCTGGTCGCCGCGCTCGAGACGTCCAAGGGCATGCGCGTGATGATCCACGCCAACGCGGCGGACGAGATCACGCCGGAGGTGCGCGACGCGGTGCGGCTCCTGCTCGGCGCGGGGATCCCGGTGCTCTCGCAATCGGTGCTGCTCCGCGGGGTGAACGACACCCCGGCCCGTCTCGAAGCGCTGCTCCGGGCGCTGCTCGCCGCCCGGGTCACGCCGAGCATGCTCCACCAGCTCGATCACGCCCCGGGCACCGCGCGCTTCCATGTGCCGATCGAGGAGGGCCGCGCGCTGCTGGCGGCGCTGCGCGGGCGGATCCCGGGCGACGCCTGGCCGACCTACGTGCTCGACATCGAAGGCGGCCACGGCAAGGTGCCGATCGGCCCCGACTATCTCGACGCTTCGACGGGGACGGTGCGCGACCCCTGGGGCGCGTCCCACTCGCTTGCCGCACGCGGGGGTGTGGGCTAGGAACCCGCCCTTCCCCCGAAGACATCCCCGATCGGCGAGACGTCCATGAAGCAGCAGGCGAACCTCATCCGCGCCGGCCAGGTGATCGAGCATGATGGCCGCCGCTGGACCGTGCTGAAGCAGCAGATCATCACCCCCGGCAAGGGCGGCGCCTTCATCCAGGTCGAGATGCGCGATCTCCGGACGGGCAACAAGACGAACGAGCGCTGGCGCACCGCCGACACCGTCGAGCGGCTGATGACCGAGGACCGCGAATTCACTTATTCCTATACCGACGGCGACAACCTCGTCCTGATGGATCCCGAGACCTTCGAGCAGTCGATGATCCCAGCCGCGATCCTCGGCGAGCAGCTGCCGTTCCTGCAGGACAACATGGTCGTCAACGTGAAGCTGGTGGAGGGCGACCCGGTCGGCATGGACCTGCCGCCGACGGTGACGCTCGCGATCGTCGAGGCCGATCCGGTGGTGAAGGGCCAGACCGCCACCTCCTCCTACAAGCCGGCGATGCTGGAGAACGGGGTCAAGACCCAGGTGCCGCCGTTCATCGAGAGCGGCGAGCGGATCGTCGTGCGGACCGAGGACGCGTCCTACGTCGAGCGCGCCAAGGGCTGATCGGCCGGGTCGCGCATGCCTCGTCTGACCCCGCACATGGCCGTGATGCAGAACGCGGCCCAGAAGGCGGCGAAGCGGCTCCTCCGCGATTTCAGCGAAGTCGAGACCCTGCAGGTGAGCCTCAAGGGCCCGTCGGACTTCGTGAGCCAGGCGGATCTCCGCTGCGAGCAGACGCTCCGCGACGAACTCGAACGCGCGCGCCCCGGCTACGCGTTCCTGATGGAGGAGAGCGGGGCGTCGGGCAGCGAGAACTGGACCTGGCGCTGGGTGGTCGACCCGCTCGACGGCACCACCAACTTCCTGCACGGGATGCCGCACTGGGCGATCTCGATCGGGCTGCAGCGGCGACGCGACGACGGCACGATCGAAGTGGCGGCCGGAATGGTCTACAATCCCGCCGGGAACGAGATGTTCTGGGCGGAGAAGGGCGGTGGCGCCTGGCTGAACGACCGGAGGCTTCGGGTGTCGGGCCGGCGCGAGATCGAGCAGTCGGTGTTCGCGACCGGCATCCCGTTCGGCGCGACCTCGGCGGCGAACCGGATGGCATTCGCGCGCACGCTCTCCGCGCTGATGCCGCAGGTGGCGGGGATCCGGCGCTTCGGCGCGGCGGCACTCGACCTCGGCTGGACCGCGGCCGGCCGGTTCGACGGCTACTGGGAGTTCGGCGTCAAGGCCTGGGACATCTGCGCCGGCGTGCTGATCGTGCGGGAAGCAGGCGGCTACGCGACCTCGATCGACGGTGCCGAGGAACAGGCGACCACGATCGAGTGCCAGGTCGTCGCCGCCAATCCGCATCTCCACCCGAAGCTGCTCGGGATCGCCGCCGCGGGGAGCCGCGCGTGACGGCGCGGCTCGCGACCGCGTCGATCCTCGCGATCGCCGTCGCCGGCGCGTCCTCGGCCCTGGCCCAGGTCAGCACCAACACCGAGGCGCTGCAGGGGCTCGGCCCGGCCACCCCGTCCCACCACGCGGTGCATCACCTTCCGCCAAGGCGCGAGGCGCGGGGCCACGAGGCGCGGGACCACGAGGCGGCGAGCCGCCCCGCACCGCATCGGCCCGCCGGCCACGCGGCGCCCGCGGCCGCGCGGAGCGCGATCCCGACCATGCCGGCGCATCCGCCGCCGCTGCCGGTGATCGCGCCGCCCGCGATCCATGTCCCGCTGCATCCGCCGCCGCCACCGCCGGCGGTTCCGGTCGATCCCACGGCGCACGGGACCGCCTCGACCGGGCCGGGCGGCGTCACCACGCTCGATTTCGGCTCCGGCAGCGCCGGCCTGAACGCCGCGATGATGGCGGCGGTCCGCGGCGCCCTGGCGACGCTGCGCGCCCACCCCGACGACATCGCGATCATCGACAGCTACGCCGCCGGATCAGCGGACGATCCCTCGATGCCGCGCCGGCTGTCGCTGCAGCGGGCGCTCGCGGTGCGCGCGGTGATGATCAACGGCGGGATCCCGTCGACCCGGATCTTCGCGCGCGCGAACGGCGCGCCACCCCCCCCGTCGGGCCCGTCGGCGAGTGATCGGGCGGCGAGCGATCCGGACCGGACCCTGATCGCCGAGCGCGACGAGAACGCCTCCGGCGCCTTCGCACCGGTTCTCGGGGCCGCACCGGCCCCTGCTCCCGGGCCGGTCGACGTCCCGGCGAAGGACCCGACGTGACGCGGCCGACGCTCTACGTCGCGCGGATGATCGCCTTCCTCGCGATCGTCGGGGTGGTCGCGTTCCTGCTCCGCCCGGTGCTGCTCGTCGCGTTCGGCAACAATCCCGCGCTGAACGCGCTGATCCTGTTCGTGCTGGCCATCGGCATTCTGTGGAACGTCGTGCAGGTGGTGCGCCTCGCGCCCGAGGTCCGGTGGCTGGAGACGTTCCGCCAGCCGCGGGCCGGCCTCGCGCCGCCGCGGCCGCCCCGCCTGCTCGCGCCGATGGCCTCGATGTTCGCATCGCGCAACCGCGACCAGCGGCTGGTGCTGTCGACGCCGGCCGCGCGCTCGGTGCTCGACAGCCTGCAGGCGCGGCTCGACGAAGGCCGCGAGCTGTCCCGCTACATGACCGGGCTGCTGATCTTCCTCGGCCTGCTCGGCACGTTCTACGGACTGATCCTGACCGTCGGCTCGGTCGGCGACGTGATCCAGTCGATGACGATCGGCAACGGCGACGTCACCGCGATGTTCGACCAGCTCAAGCAGGGTCTGGCCCGTCCGCTGCACGGCATGGGGACGGCGTTCTCGGGCTCGATGTTCGGCCTCGCCGGCGCGCTGGTGCTGGGATTCCTCGATCTCACCGCCGGACAGGCGCAGAACCGCTTCTTCAACGAGCTCGAGGAGTGGCTCGCCGGCATCACGCGGTTCGGGGGCGCCGGCCTCGGCGAGGGCGGCGAGACGCCCCTGCCGGCCTACGTGCAGGGGCTGCTCGAGCAGACCGCGGAGAACCTCGACACCATCCAGGCCCTGTTCACGCGATCGGAGGAGAACCGGGCGCAGGTCGGCCAGGCGCTGGTCCAGCTCGCCGGCCACATGGCGGGGCTGTCCGACATGATCCGCGCCAACCAGGCGGCGATGAACCGTCTCGCCGACCGCGGCGAGGACGACCGGGTGCTGACCCACCTGCGCGCGATCGACGGCACGCTGGCCCGCCTGCTGACCGAGACGGAACGCGGGCGCGAGCAGAGCACGGCCGAGATCCGACAGGAGCTCCGGATGATCGCGCGGACGCTCGGCGGACGGCCGGTCGACCGGAATGTCTGAGCCGGCCGGAGCGGCCCGGATCGGAGGCGCCTGAGGTGGCGCGCCGCCGCAGCGCGCACGGCAACGGCCTCGATGCCTGGCCGGGCTACGTCGATGCGCTGTCGACGCTGCTGCTGGTCGTCATCTTCGTGCTGCTCGTGTTCGTGCTCGGGCAGGCCTTCCTGTCGGTGGCGCTGAACGGGCGGCAGCACGCGCTGGAGCGGCTGTCCACGGAGATCGCCCGGCTGTCCGAGATGCTTTCGCTGGAGCGGGGCCGCGACGCGACGCTCCGGCTCGACGTGACCAGCCTCCAGAGTGCCCTCGGCGCCAGCCGTGCGGAGCTCTCGCACGAGAAGACGCTCACCGCGAGCCAGGCGTCCAGCGTGGCGCTGCTGAACGCCCAGCTGGTGCAGCTCCGCCAGCAGCTCGCCGCGATCGCCAAGGCGCTCGACCTGTCGGAAACCGAGGTCCACGCGCGGGACGTCCGCATCAGCGATCTCGAC
The DNA here is from genome assembly GCA_964249405.1 of uncultured Acetobacteraceae bacterium. GTDB lineage: Bacteria > Pseudomonadota > Alphaproteobacteria > Acetobacterales > Acetobacteraceae > CAXTPV01. Next base: position 40,352 of record CAXUBX010000014.1, read on the forward strand.
CAGAAGCTGAACATCGCACTCGCCGACAAGGTCGAGCTGCTGAAGAAATACCAGAGCGAGTTCTTCGAGAAGCTGAGCCGGGTGCTGGCCGGCGAGAAGGGTGTGGCGGTGGTCGGCGACCGCTTCGTGTTCCAGAGCGAGGTGCTGTTCCCGGTGGGCAGCGCCGAGCTGAGCACCGCCGGCACCGACCAGATCCGCAAGATCGCCGCCAGCCTCAAGCAGGTGATCCCGCGGATTCCGGCCAACGTGCCGTGGATCCTGCGGGTGGACGGCCATGCCGACCGGCAGCGCCCGAAAGGCGCGAGCGACCTCACCAACTGGACGCTGTCGGCCGAGCGCGCGATCAGCGTCGTCCGGCTGCTGATCGCCGAAGGCATCCCCCCCGACCACCTCGCCGCGGCCGGCTTCGGCGAGTACCAGCCGCTCGATCCGGCGAACACCCCGGCCGCGTACGCCAAGAACCGCCGGATCGAGCTCCGCCTCACGGATCGCTGACGGACGGAACCGGTCGCCGCGCGGCGGTGTTCGCAGGTCATGACACCGACCGGCGCCGACATCCCGCTCGCGAGCCTGCAGCAAGGCGTCCCGCACAAGGTCATGCTCGGCGAGGATCCGGTGGTGCTGGTCCGCGACGTCGCGATCGTTCGCGCCTTCGCGGGCACCTGCCCCCATGTGGGGGCGCCTCTCGACAAGGCCGTCGTCTGCGACGGCCGGCTGGTCTGTCCTTGGCACAAGGCGATGTTCGACCTCACGGACGGCGCGGTGCTGGAACCGCCCGCGCTCGCCCCGCTTCCCCGCTACGCCGTCCGGGTCGAGGCCGGGATCGTGCATCTCGACGGCACGCGGCTCCCGGCGCCGGATGTGCCGCCGCTCCGCGACGCCGCCACGGTCGGCACGGTCGCGCTGGTCGGCAGCGGGGCGGCGTCCGCGGCGGCGCTCTCGGTGCTGCAGGAGCGCGGGTTCGCGGGCCGGGTCCTGGTGATCGGCCCCGAGGCGGCGACGCCGCCCTACGATCGCACCGCGCTGAGCAAGATGGTGATCTCCGGCCAGGCGGGGCCGTCATCGACGCCGTTGCGCCTGCCGGAGGATGCGGGAGCGCTGACGATCGAGCACATCGCCGGGACCGTCGCCTCGCTCGACGCCCGCACGCGCTCGATCCGGCTCGCGGACGGGCGGCGGATCGATTACGACCGCGCCCTGCTGGCGACCGGCGGCACGCCGGTGCGGCCGGCGATCGAGGGGTGCGCGCTCGACGGCGTCCACACGCTGCGCTCGACGGCGGATGCGGCGGCGCTGGTCGAGACGATCGGGCGGGCACGTTCGGCGGTGATCGTAGGCGCGAGCTTCATCGGGCTCGAGGCGGCGTCGGGCCTCCGCTCGCGCGACATCGAGACCACCGTGCTGGGGCGCTCCGAGATCCCGTTCGCCCGCCAGTTCGGGCCCCTCATCGGGGCGCGGCTGAAGCGGCTGCACGAGGACAAGGGCGTGCGGTTCCGCATGAGCGAGCCGACGCGGATCGAGGGCGACGGCCGGGCCGAGCGCGTCGTGCTCGACGACGGGACGGCGCTCGCGGCCGACCTCGTGCTGCTGGCGACGGGAGTGCGGCCGAACACCGACTTCCTCGAGGGGGCCACGGTCGAGGACGGCGCGGTGGTGGTCGACGGCGGGCTCCGCGCGGCGGACGGCCTCTGGGCGGCGGGCGACATCGCGCGCTTTCCGTTCCGGGACGGCGCGGTGCGGATCGAGCACTGGCGGGTCGCGAACCAGCACGGGCGGATCGCGGCGCGGAACATGCTGGGCGAGGACACCGCCTATGACGGCGTGCCGTTCTTCTGGACGGCGCACCACGGCACGCGCTTCGACTATCTCGGCCACGCGTCCGAGTGGGACGAGGTGGTGGTCGACGGCGACCTCGAGGCGCTGCGCTTCGTCGCCTACCTGGTGCGGCTCGGCCGGGTCGATGCGGTGGTCGCGGCGGGGCGCGACGACGCGACGATGCGTCTCGCGCACGCGATGCGACGCGGCCTGACGCTGGACGAGGCGCGACGGGCGGCGTCCGCCGGCTGACCTGGGTTACGCCGGCTCGCCGAACGCCTTCCGTCTCAGACGATCGAGCCGGGCGGCACCGTCCGGGACCACGGGATCCAGGCTGAGCACGCGTTGCCAGGCGGCGTAGGCACCCTTCGACTCGCCCTTCAGTTCGGTCACCCGGGACAGCGTGGCCCAGGCGGTCTCGTCGCGGTTGTCGCGGTCGATCGCCTGGCCGAGATCGGCGATCGCTCCGTCGAGGTCGCCGAGATGCACGCGGGCGATCGCGCGTTCGCGCCAGAGCAGGGCGCTGTCCGGCTGGAGCACCAGCGCGCTGTCGAGGTCGGACGCCGCGTCGGCGGGCTCGCCGGACGCGAGCGACTGCCGGGCCGCCTCCAGCAGCACGAGCGGGGTCGGGGTCAGGGCCGCGTTCTCGAGCGCCTCGATCCGGGCCAGCACGGCGGACGCGGCGTCGGCGTCCGGCGCCGCGGCGAGCCGGTCTTCCAGGTGATCGAGCGGGGTCGGCGGCGTGGCGGCACGGGCGGCCGCCGCGAGAAGAAGGACGGCGAGCGCGGGCGGCGCGCGTCTCAGCCCTGGCGGGCCTTCATCCGGGGATTCTTCTTGTTGATCACGTAGACGCGCCCGTGCCGGCGGACGACGCGACAGTTCTTGTCGCGGAGCTTCGCCGTCTTCAGGCTGTTGCGGACCTTCATGACACGACCTTGCGCAGAGGATGGGCGGAGACGACGGCGGACGGACCCCGGGCCCGGCGCGGGATAGAGAAGGGCGGCTGCCGTGTCAATCGAAGGGAGGCGCCGGGTCCGGGACGAGATGGTTGAGCGGCCCGTGGCCGGCGCCGAAACCCGGCGCGCTTCCGATCGCCGCCCGGACATAGTCGCGCGCCCGGCGGACGGCGTCGGCGATGCCAAGTCCCTGGGCCAGTCCGGCGGCGATCGCGCTCGCGAGCGTGCAGCCGGTCCCGTGGGTGTGGCGCGACGCGATCCGGCGGTCGCGGAAGGCGACGATCCCGCCCGCGCGCGTCGCGAGCAGGTCGACCAGCGCGTCGCCCCCGAGATGGCCGCCCTTCAGCAGCACCGCCTCGGGCCCGAGCGCCAGCAGCGCCGCGCAGGCCTCGCGCATTGCCGCCTCGTCCTCGACCGCGAAGCCGGCGAGCGCCGCCGCCTCCGGCAGGTTCGGGGTCAGCACCGTGGCGCGCGGAACCAGGAGGCGACGGAGCGCGTCCACCGCATCGTCGGGCAGCAGCCGCGCGCCGCCCTTCGCGACCATCACCGGGTCGACGACCAGCGTCCGGCCCGGCGCGCGGTCGGCCAGGAGGCCGGCCACGGTCGCGATCAGCGACGCGTCGCCCAGCATGCCGGTCTTGACCGCGTCGGCGCCGATGTCGTCGAGCACGACCTCGATCTGACGCGCGACCACCGCGACCGGAACGGCGTGGATCGCGTGGACACCGCGCGTGTCCTGGGCGGTGATCGCGGTGACCGCGGTCGCGGCGTAGGCGCCGAGCGCGGTGATCGTCTTGATGTCGGCCTGGATCCCCGCTCCGCCCCCGGAATCGCTTCCGGCGACCACCAGGACGCGGGCCGGCGTCACGCGACGATCCCGGTCAGGCGGCGACCTTGCGCGTGAGCTCGGCCACGGTGTCGCAGAGGCCGTCGACGACCGCGTCCACCAGCCTCTCGTCGTCGCCCTCGGCCATGATGCGGATCACCGGCTCGGTGCCGCTCGCGCGGAGCAGCAGGCGTCCCCGCTCGCCGAGCCGCGCCTCGGCGTCGCGGCAGGCGCGGTCGAGCTCGGGCGTGCCGAGCGGCGAGGCGCCGGCGAAGCGCACCGAACGGAGGCGCTGCGGCACCGGCTCGAACACCCGCGTCACCTCGCTCGCCCGGCGCTTGCGCTCGACCACCACGGCGAGCACCTGCAGCGCCCCCACCAGGCCGTCGCCGGTGGTCGCGAAGTCCGACAGGATCATGTGGCCGGACTGCTCGCCGCCGACGTTGCAGCCGGTCTCGCGCATCTTCTCGGCGACGTAGCGGTCGCCGACCGGCGTGCGGAGCAGGGTCAGGCCCTCGGCGGCGAGGAAGCGCTCGAGGCCGAGATTGGACATCACGGTCGCCACCACGCCGCCGCCGGTGAGCCGGCCGTCGTTCTTCCAGGCGCGCGCGATCAGCGCCAGGATCTGGTCGCCATCGACGATCTGGCCGCGCTCGTCGGACAGGATCAAGCGGTCGGCGTCGCCGTCGAGCGCGATGCCGAGATCGGCGCCGTGGCGCAGCACCTCGGCGCAGAGCGTCCGCGGCTTGGTCGATCCGCAGTCGAGGTTGATGTTGGTGCCGTCCGGGTCGCAGCCGATCTTCACCACCTCGGCGCCGAGCTCCCAGAGCGCGGTCGGCGCGACCCGGTAGGCGGCGCCGTGCGCGCAATCGACGACGATCTTCAGCCCGTCGAGCCGGAGCCCGCGCGGGAACGACGCCTTGGCGCTCTCGACGTAGCGGCCGGCGGCGTCCGTGAGGCGCGCGGCGCGGCCGAGGTCGGACGGCGAGGCGAGCCGCAGCCCGGCCTCGGCGTGCATCAGCGCCTCGATCTCCTGCTCCTGCTCGTCCGACAGCTTGAAGCCGCCCGGCCCGAACAGCTTGATCCCGTTGTCCTCGAACGGGTTGTGCGAGGCCGAGATCATCACCCCGAGATCCGCCCGGAGGCTTCGCGTCAGCATCGCGATCGCCGGCGTCGGCATCGGCCCGACCAGCGTCACGTCCATGCCGGCGGACAGGAAGCCGCTGACCAGCGCGCTCTCGATCATGTAGCCGGACAGCCTGGTGTCCTTGCCGACCACCACGCGATGGCGGTGCTGGCCGCGCCGGAAGATCAGTCCCGCGGCCTGTCCGAGGCGAAGGGCGTTGTCCGGCGTCATCGGGTCGGTGTTGGCCGTGCCGCGGATCCCGTCGGTCCCGAACAGTCGCCGATTGCCGCTCAGGCTGACGTTCACTGGCGTTCCCTTCCCGGCCGTGGCCGCGCAGGATAGACCAGTCCTCGAGACCGGAACAGGCGCGCCCGGAGCGGCGCGCCCGGGTTGGGAGACCTGGCATGAGGACCACGATGACGAGAACCCTGTTCGCAGCCCTGGCGCTCGGCTGCCTGCTGTTCACGTCCGCCTGCCAGGTCACCGGCACGGCGCCGCCGTCGAGCGCCGACGCCTCGCCCGACGGGCTGAACTACATCGGCGAGCCGGGCAATGCGTCACCCTGACGTGACTGTCCCCGGAACGCCGTTCGACATCACGATCTGCGGGATCGAGGAGCTGGCGGGGCACTGCACGCTCGGGGCGACGCACGTGCTGTCGATCCTGGATCCGGACCACCCGGTCCCCGAGGCGTTCGGGACCTACGGCGAGCACGAGAAGCTGGAGCTCCGGTTCCACGACATCGTGGCGCCGCAACCCGGGATGATCGCGCCCGGTCGCGCCGACGTCGAGGCCGTGCTCCGGCTCGGGCGCGACATGATGGCGGATCGGGTGCGGCCGAACCTGCTGGTGCATTGCCACGCCGGGATCTCGCGCTCGACCGCGTCGATGGCGCTGATCCTGGCGCAGGCGATGCCGGACACCGCGGCCGCGGACATCCTGGCGATCGTGCACGGGATCCGCGAGAAGGCCTGGCCGAACCTGCTGATCGTCGAGATCGGCGACGAGATCCTCGGGCGCGGCGGCCGGCTCGCGGCGGCGACCAGCGCGCTGCACCGGCGGCAGATCGAGCGGCGGCCGGAGGTCGCTTCGTTCCAGACCGCCGCCGGACGGGGCCGCGAGGTCGAGGCGGCCGAACGCCTCTCCTGACCCGGTCGGGCGCGGTCAGCGCAGGAAGTCGCACAGCGCGGCGTTGACGGCCTCGGGCGCCTCCTGCTGCACCCAGTGCGAGATCCCGGGCAGCCGGCGGATCGTGAGGTGGCGGACGTGGCGGTCGAGCCCGTCGAGACAGGCGAGGTCGAGCGCCACGTCGCGCTCGCCCCAGATCACCAGCGTCGGGGTCTCGATGACGCGGCCGAGCCCGGCGACGCGGGAGATCGGCCGCCGCGCGGCGCGATACCAGTTCAGCATCGCGGTGGCGGCACCGGGTTCGGTGATCTGTCGGGTGTAGGTCGCGAGGATCGCCGGCGGCAGGCGGAGGCCGGCGAACATCCGGCGGATCGCCGCCGCGTCGTCGGCGACCAGCAGCCGTTCCGGGAGCCACGGGAGCTGGAAGAGCGCCATGTACCAGGATTTCCGGAGCTGCGCCGGCCGGCGCAGGGCGGCGCGGAAGCGGACCGGGTGCGGCGCGTTCAGGATCGCGAGGCGGTCGAGCGGGCGGAGACGGAGTGCGGCGACGCACCAGGCGAGCACGCCGCCCCAGTCATGGCCGACGAGAACGGTCCCGCCCGAGCCGAGGCCTTCGGCCGTCGCGGCGTTGATCAGCGCGGCGACGTCGGCGAGCAGCACCGGGAGCGCGTAGTCGGCGAGGCCGGGCAGCCGGGTGGTGCGGCCGTAGCCGCGGAGGTTGACCGCCCAGACGCGGAACCCGAGCGAGGCGAGCGGCGCCATCTGGTGGCGCCACGACACCGCGTGCTCCGGGAAGCCGTGCAGCAGCAGGGCCAGGCGGTCGCCGTCGCCCTCCTCCAGCACCTCGAACCGGATCCCGTTGGCCTCGACGACGCGCGTTCGCATGACGGGACGAACCGCGGCGGCGGGTTTTCGTTGCGGACGGGTTTTCGGGAGATCGCGATGACGGACGACGAGAAGCGGGCGATCCGGAAGGATTTCGAGACCGCGGTGAACATGACGCCGGCCGCGCTCGCCCGGTGGCTGGAGACCGAGGACTCGCGCTCGGTCGGCTGGGTCGACGGCGGGAACAAGACCGGTCCCGAGGGCAAGGAGGCGGTCGGCCACCGGGAAGGACGCCGCATCGTCGAGATCCGGCACAAGAAGGCGGCCGATCTGACGGACGACGACCATGCGCACATGAAGAAGGTGGTGGGCTACGTGCACCGCCACCTCGCGCAGCGTCCGTCGGGCGACGTCGAGCACACGCGCTGGCGCTACTCGCTGATGAACTGGGGCCATGATCCGGGCCGGGACTGACGGCCGCGCGGTGGTTGACGGGGCGAGGACGCGCGCCCATCGCTTCCGCTGATGTTCGGCTTCTTCGAGCGGCTGCTGCGGCCGACCGCACTCCCGCCGGACCGGCCGCCGCCGCCTCTCGACAGCGTCCGCGCCCTGCCCCGCTTCTACTGGCACTTCATCGGCCAGGCGCCGTGGCTGGTCGCGGCGCTGTTCACGGCAGGGCTCGCGGTGGCGCTGCTCGACACCACGATCCCGGTGTTCATCGGCCGGATCGCGTCGCTGGTCGCCTCGACCCCGCCGGCCGACCTGCTGCGGCGCTCGGGCGGCGAGTTCGCGCTGATGGCGGCGGTGCTGCTGGTGGCGCGGCCGGCCGCCTTGCTCTGCCAGTATCTCGTCACCAACCAGGTGATGGCGCCCGGGATGTCGAACCTGGTCCGCTGGCAGAACCACTGGCACGTGGTCCGGCAGAGCTGGACGTTCTTCCAGAACGACTTCGCCGGACGGATCGCCAACCGGGTGATGCAGACCGGGCCGGCGCTCCGGGAGAGCGTGGTCCAGGGCACCAACGCGGTCTGGTATCTCGCGGTCTACGGCGGCGGCGCGATCGTGCTGCTGTCGCGCACCGACTGGCATCTCGCGATCCCGATCATGGCGTGGTTCGTCTGCTACGGCGGCGTGCTCCGCCTGTTCGTGCCGCGGATGCGGGAGCGCTCGCGGGTGATGTCGGAGATGCGCTCCAACCTCACCGGGCGCGTGGTCGACAGCTACACCAACATCCTGACGGTCAAGCTGTTCGCGCGCTCGCGGGACGAGGACGCGTTCGTGCGGGACGCTGTCGACGACCACACGGGCGCGTTCCACCGGCAGCTCCGGCTGATCACGCTCTGGAGCGTCACGCTCGCGCTGATGAACGCGCTGATGGTGGTGGGCGTCGGCACGCTCGCGATCGCCGCCTGGCGGGCCGGACGGGTGCCGATCGGCACCGTCGCGACGGCGCTGCCGCTCGCCTGGCAGATCTCCAACATGGCCGGCTGGGTGGCGCAGAACATCACCGGCATCTTCGAGAACGTGGGCGTCGTGCAGGACGGGATGCGCTCGATCGCGGTGCGTCGCGACATGGCGGACCCGGCGGGCGCGGTGCCGCTCGCGCGCGGTCCCGGCGCGATCCGGTTCGAGCACGTCTCGTTCGACTACGGGCGGGAGCGCGAGCGGGCGGAGGGCGAGCGCGGCGGGGTGCTGCGCGACCTCGATCTCGCGATCGGCGCCGGCGAGCGGGTCGGGCTGATCGGACGGTCGGGCGCCGGCAAGTCGACGCTGGTCAACCTGCTGCTCCGCTTCCACGACCCGGCCGCGGGGCGGATCCTGATCGACGGGCAGGACATCGCGGCGCTGTCGCAGGAGAGCCTCCGCGCCGCGATCGGGATGGTGACGCAGGACACCTCGCTGCTGCACCGCTCGATCCGCGACAACATCCGCTACGGGCGGCCGGACGCGAGCGACGGCGAGATCGTGGACGCCGCGCGGCGGGCGCACGCGCTCGACTTCGTCGATCTCCTGGAGGACTGGCAGGGCCGGCGCGGCTTCGAGGCGCATGTCGGCGAGCGCGGCGTCA
>CAXUBX010000015.1:0-47935 GCA_964249405.1 uncultured Acetobacteraceae bacterium
CCGCCGTCGACCCTCAGCACCTGGCCGGTGATCCAGGACGCGCGATCGGAAGCGAGGAACAGCACGGCGTGCGCGATGTCATCCGCCGTGCCGAGGCGGCGGAGCGCGATCCGTTCCACCATCTCGTGCTGCCCGGCTTCGCCGAGCGCTTCCCACTGCCGCTCCGTGCTCGGGTTGGACCGCACGAAGCCGGGCGCCACCGCATTGACGGTGATCCTCCAGGCGCCGAGCTCGTGCGCGAGCTGCCGGACCAGCCCGAGCTGACCCGCCTTGGCGCTCGCATAGGCCTGGATGCCGGTGAGGCTCCAGTCGATGCCGGCGCCGCTCGAGATCATCACCATCGCGCCGCCGCCGCGCGCCTTCATCGCGGGCGTGACCGCACGGGCGGCGAGGAAGGCGCCGGTCAGGTTCACGTCGGCGATCCGTCGCCAGTCGGAGAGCGCGACCTCCTCGACGGGGCGGCCGGTCTGTCCGGCAACGCCGCCGGCGCTGCAGACCAGCCCGTCGAACGGCCCGAGCCGGCCGACCAGCCGGCCGACCGCGTCCTCGTCGGTCACGTCGAGCCTGTGCGCATCGCACCGGGGCCCCGCCTCGTCCCGGGTCCGCGACAGACCGGCCTCGTCGATGTCGGACGCGGTCACGTGCGCGCCCTCCGCGGCGAGCGCGCGCGCGATCGCGCGCCCGATGCCGCCGGCAGCCCCGGTCAACAGGAAGCGGCGTCCGGCGAATGCGTTCAATCGGCAAGACCTTCGATCAGGGAACGCGTCTCGTCGATCGCGGTCGACCAGATCGACAGCATCTCCGCGTCGCGCCGTTGATAGAGCCCACCGAAATTGCCGTCGCCCAGGTCGTCGCGGAGCTGGCGCGGCCCCATCGAACGCATCCGCCCGATGTCGATCGGCGGCTTCGCCTCGCCCGGCGCCTCGACCCCGGCGAGCCGCGTCCAGGGGAAGTTCTCCATCCAGGACGCATGCGAGGCGACCGGATCGACCGCCTGGACCGCCTCCCAGGTCCGCTTCGCGTTCCACCAGTTGTGCAGCACGACCGTGCAATCGGGATGGTCCAGTTGCCACTCCGACGCGATCGCCTGCGCCGGCTGGTTGCCGCCATGTCCGTTGACCAGGAGGAACCGGCGGAAGCCCTGTCCGGCCAGGCTGTCGAGAATGTCGCGGAGCACGCGTGCGTAGGTTTCGACCCGCAGCGAGACGGTGCCGGGATAGGCGAGGAAGTAGGGGGTGATCCCGTAAGGCAGAACCGGGAACACCGGCACCCCGGACGGTTCCGCCGCCTCGACCGCGACCCGTTCGGCGAGGATGGAGTCGGTGGCCAGGCTCAATCCGGCGTGCTGCTCGGTACAGCCGAGCGGGATCACCGCGCGGGTCTCGCCGCGCGCGAGGAGGGCGTCCACAAGCGACCAGTTCGCGGCGTCGATCTTCATGATGCGCTTTCAAGGGCAAGGGTGGGGCGCCCGTCGTCGAGCATAGGGAGGAGCAGCCGGCGGGTGTCGGACGGATCGGGCGTGTAGCGGAATTCGAACGACGGCATCCCTTCCGGCAGCGCGAGGCCGAGATCGTCCGCGCCGGTGGCGAACACCACGATGTCGGCCCGCCGCACCGTCTCGGCGAGCCCGGGCGCGTCATGCATGACCACCGAGAGGGCGGAGACGTGCGGCGCGAAGCGCTGCACCTCCGCCTTCATCACCGAGGCGAACTCCGGGTACACCGAGACCGCCACGACGCGTGCGCCCGGATCGAGCGCCGCCATTGCCTGGCGTGTCGCGGAGGACGGGATGAAGGTCACCGCCGCCACCCGCTGTCTCGGCAGCAGCGCCATCACGTCCGCCCGGCGATGGGCGAAGGTGACGACGAGATCGGCCGCTTCGGCGCGGACCCGGGCCTTCTCGTCGTCGCGGATCGCCCGGATCGTCATGGGCTCGATCGAGACCGCGTCGTCCACGATGTCTGCCATCGCGACCCCGTAGGCGGCGGTGGTGGCGGCGAAATGGCCGACCAGGACGACGCGCGGCCGCTCCTTGCCCGGACGGTCCGCGAACCCGCCTCGGTCGCAGGTGCCCGCCCTGGCGGCGATCAGGCCGACGAGGTCGCTCGGCCTCAGGCCGAGCGCGCGACCCTGCGCGATCAGGCCGTCGATCGCCCGGTGCAGCGACACGTCGCGGACCGGCTGGAAGGCGGCCGGCGCGATCGGGGCGACGAACGTTCCCGCGCCCGTTCGGCTGACGACCATCCCCGCCCGGCGGAGCTCCAGGTAGACCTGCGCCACGGTCATCGGCGCCACGCCGAGATGTTCGGCCAGCTCGCGCACCGAGGGCAGCCGTTCGCCGGGACGCAGCGTGCCGAGCCCGATACCGAACTCAATCAGGCCGCGAAGCTGCGCCCCGAGGGCGACGGGAAGCTCGCGGTCGATCGAGAAAGCCGACAGGTTCGCGTTCCGGATCGATCCCGAGTGTTCTTTCATCCCGGTACGATCCTAGTCGACCACGCCGGTCGGCGCCAGAAGCGGCCAGCGTCGGGCGATTGCCCAAATACGAGGCTACATCGATGACATTGCCCAAGGAAACAGCGCACTTGCGCATGCTGCTTGATGATTGACCGATCGTAGGCGCGCTTCGTAGTGTTCTGGCGTGCTATGACGCTTCTCTGCACGGGAAAGGAGCATCGTGACGGTCGGTCCCGCCCTCCTGCTCGCGTCCATCCTGCTGGCCGGCAGCGCCCTTGCCGCGGAACTGCCCATCCGGGGCGGCGTGCTGAGCTACGGTCGTCAGGCCGACAGCATGATGCCCGATCCGGTGTTCAACGATTCGAACACCGACATCTGGATCCTGACCGATCTCTACGACACGCTGCTCCTGCCCACCGCGGACGGGAGCGGCGTCGAGCCCGGGCTCGCGTCGTCCTGGACGATGAGCCCGGACGGGCTGTCGCTGGCCCTCGTGCTCCGGCATGGCGCCCGCTTCTCCGACGGACGCGAGATCACAACCGCAGATGTCAAGTGGTCGCTCGACCGCGCGCGTGATCCCCGGAACGGGATCTGGAACTTCCTGCTCGCCTCGGTGGCCGCCGTCGACATCGCTGATCGCGACACCGTCGTCCTGCGTCTCCGCCATCCGGATCCGGCCATCCTCGCGGCGCTGGCCGTGTTCAACAGCGCGATCATGCCGAAGGCGGAGTATCTCGCGGCCCCGGGCACGACGGATGCGGCGAAGGCGGTCGCGTTCTCCCGCCATCCCGTCACCTCGGGGCCCTTCGTGCTGCAATCCTGGGCGCGGGGCTCCACGATGCGCCTCGCGCGCAATCCGTTCTACTGGCAGGCCGGCGCCGACGGACGCCCGCTGCCCTATCTCGATGCCGTCCGTTTCGAGATCGTTCCAGACGACGCGACACGCATCCTGAAGGTGCAGTCGGGCGAACTCGACGGCGCCGAGTTCATCCCGTTCGCCCGTGTCGCCGAGCTTCGGCACGACCGCGCGCTCCGCGTCCGACTGTTTCCCTCGACGCGGACGGTGTTCGCGAACCTCAACGTGCGCGACCGTCTTCCGGACGGCTCGCCGAACCCGCTCCGATCCGCCGCGGTCCGCGAGGCCCTGAACGAGGCCGTCTACCGGCCCGGTCTGATCCGCATCGTGACGCATGGCCTCGGCACCACGTCCACGTCGTTCCTCTCCCATGCGACGCCGTTCCACGTCGATCTGCCGGGAAGTGCCGCGTTCGACCTGGCCGACGCCCGCCGCAAGCTCCGCAACGCCGGCTACGGATCCGGCTTCCGGGCGACGATGCTGATCGTCGCCGGCAACGAGGACGAGATCGAGATCGGAACCTGCCTGCAGGAGATGTGGTCCGCGATCGGCGTCGATCTCCGCCTCCGGCAGGTCGATCTGGCGACCAGCACGGAGCTCTACCGGACCGGCACCTTCATGACGATGCTGAGCACGTGGACCGACGACATCGCCGATCCGGACGAGGCGACGTCGTACGCGGTCTATTCGCCGACGATCTCGGCCCTCCATTCCGGCTGGCACGACGCCGAAGCCGACCGCCTGTTCGTCGAGTCGGGTCGGGAGACCGACCGCGCCCGCCGCGCCGCCGACTATGCGCGCATCCAGGACCTCTACCGCGACGGACCGATGATCCCGCTCTTCGAGACGCCGTACGCGGTCGCCCTCCGGCGCACCGTGCACGGCTTCGTGCAGTTGCCGCTCGGCAACAACGTCTTCGAGCGGACCTGGCTCGGGCGATGAGCGCGTCCCGCGTTCTCGCGCGCGTGCTGCAGGCGATCCCGACCCTGCTCGCGATCCTGGTGCTGACCTTCCTGCTCGTCCGCCTGCTGCCCGGCGATCCGGCGGGGGCGGTGATCGGCAGCCGCGTGACCGACGCCGAGGTCGCGCGCGAGAAGGCGCTGCTCGGGCTCGACCGGCCGCTCGCCGCCCAGTTCGAGACCTATGTCGCCGCCCTCGCGCGCGGCGATCTCGGCCGCTCGACCCGGCTCGGCGTGCCGGTCCGCGAGCTGGTCGCGGACCGTCTCCCGGTGACCCTCCTGCTGACAGCGATGGCGTCCGTGATCGCGATCGCCCTCGCGGTGCCTCTCGCGCTGGCGGCGGCACTCGCGCGCGACCGTACGCTCGATCTGGCGATCCGCGCGGCGTTCCAGCTCGGGCTGTCGACGCCGACCTTCTATCTCGGGCTCCTGCTGCTGACCGCGTTCGCAGCCCGGCTCCGCCTGTTCCCCGTCGGCGGCTACGGCGACGATCTCGGCCAGCACCTGGTGCACCTCCTGCTCCCGGCGATCTCGCTCGCGCTCAGCTTCGCGGCCGTGCTGATGCGCAGCCTGCGCGCCTCGATCTCCGACGTCCTCGCCTCACCGCATGTCGAGTTCGCTCGGCTCAAGGGGCTGGCGCCGCGCGTGGTGATCCGGCGCCATGTCCTGCGCAACGCGGCGCTGTCGACCGTCGGCCTGTTCGGCCTGAATGCGGGAACGCTGCTCGGCGGCGCGGTGATCACCGAGACCGTGTTCGCGATCCCCGGCGTTGGACGGCTGATGGTCGACAGCGTGTTCGGGCGCGACTATCCCGTGATCGAGGCGCTCACCCTGATCCTCGCGGCGCTGGTGGTCCTGACGCTCCTCGCGACCGACCTCGTCCAGGCGGCGCTCGATCCGAGGATCGATCATTGAGCGCGGTCGCGGCAGCGCGTGCGCGCGCATGGCCGGTTCCGTTTCTCGTCGGATTGGCCGTGCTCGCGATCAGCATGGTGCTGGCGGCCTGTCCCGGCCTGTTCGCGCCGATGAGCCCGCTCGATTTCGACTACGACCATCTCCTCGCGCCGCCGAGCGTGCTGCATCCGCTCGGCACCGACGAGTTCGGGCGCGACATGCTGTCCCGCATCATCTGGGCCTACGCCGTCGACATGCAGATCGCGGTGTTCGCGACGGTGCCGGCGATGCTGGTCGGAAGCGCCGTGGGCGCGCTCGCCGGCTTCTTCGGCGGCTGGGGCGAGATCCTCCTCGTGCAGCTGGTCGGCGTCGTGGTCGCGTTCCCGTTCCTCGTGCTGATCATCGCGATCGTCACGGTGCTCGGCCCGGGACTGGTCGGGATGTACTGCGCGACGGCCCTGGTCGGATGGGTGTTCTACGCGCGCCTCACGCTCGCGGAGATGAAGGTCCAGCGCCGGCTCGACTACGCCGCCGCGGCGCGCGTGCTCGGCTATGGCCGGGCGCGGATCATCGTCCGCCACCTGCTGCCGAACGTCGTCACCTCCGTCGTCGTCTACTGGATGACCGACATGGCGCTCGCGATCCTGCTCGGTTCCAGCCTCGGATTTCTCGGCCTCGGCGCGCAGCCGCCGGTCGCCGAGTGGGGCGCGTTGATCGCCGGCGGGAAGAACTTCATGACCACCGCCTGGTGGATGACGGTGTGTCCCGGCATCGCCATCGTGATCACCGGGCTCGGCTTCAGCCTGGCTGGCGACGGGCTCGGGACGCTGCTGGCGGTGCGGCGGTGACGGCGCTCCTCTCGCTCGACGAGGTCCGGGTCTCGTTCCCGAGGAGCGGGAGCGCGGCGATGGCGGTCGACGGCGTCAGCTTCGCGATTGGGCGGGCCGAGATCCTCGGCATCGTCGGCGAGAGCGGGTCGGGCAAAAGCCAGCTGCTTCGCGCCATCATGCGCCTGCCGTCACGCGATGCCCGCGTCGAGGGCCGGGTGGTCTGGCGTGGCCGTGATCTTGGAGCGCTCGGCGAACCGGCGCTGCGTCGCCTGCGCGGGCGCGAGATCGCGCTGGTGACCCAGGACGCCTCGACCTCGCTCAACGGCGTGATGACCGTCGGCGCGCAGATCGACGAGAGCCTCCGCGCGCACTCCTCGCTCCGGCGGGCGGCACGGCGGAGACGCGCGGTCGAGCTCCTGGAGCTGGTCGGCATCGCCGACGCACCCGCTCGCCTCGACGACCACCCGCACCGCTTCTCGGGCGGCATGCTGCAGCGGGTGATGATCGCGATCGCGCTCGCCTCCGCCCCCGCGATGCTGCTGGCCGACGAGCCGACCACGGCGCTCGACGTCACCGTGCAGGAGGAGATCCTCGCACTCCTGCTGTCGCTCCGCGACCGGCTCGGGATGTCGATCATCCTTGTCACGCACGATCTCGGCGTGATCGCACGGGCCTGCGAGCGCGTCCTCGTCATGTATGCCGGGCGCGTCGTCGAGAGCGGCGCCGTCGTGTCGCTGTTCGCGGAACCGCGCCATCCGTACACGCGCGGGCTGCTCGGATCGGCGCCGGGAGCCGTCCCGCCGCGCACCCGGCTTCGCGCCATCGCCGGGCTCGCGCCCGCGATCGACGCCCGTCCGCCCGGCTGTGCCTTCCACCCGCGCTGTCCGGCGGCAAGGTCGTTCTGCGCCGAACAGAGCCCGGTCCTCGTGGAACGCGAGGCCGGCCGCGCCGCCGCCTGCCTTCGCGAGACCGAGATCTCGTCGGAACGCGTCACGTGAGCGCGGCCGGTATCCTGCGCGCCGAGCGCGTGACCAAGCGTTTCGACCGCAGGCGCGGCGGGCTCGACATGCTGCGGGCGCGTCGTCCGGCCGGGACCGTCGCGCTGTCTTCGGTCAGCCTGGCGGTCGACGCGGGCGAGGCGCTGAGCGTGGTCGGCGAGTCGGGTTCCGGCAAGTCGACGCTCGCCCGCTGTCTCACGGCTCTCCACGGTTGCGACGGCGGCCGCGTGCTGTTTCGCGGGCGCGACCTCGCGACGATGACCGGACCGGAACGGCGCGCCTTCCACCGAAGGGTGCAGCTCGTGTTCCAGAACCCGTTCGGGGCGATGAACCCGCGGATGAGCGTGCGCCAGGCCCTCGGCGAGGCGCTCCACGTGCACGCGATCTGTCCCGCGTCCGGGATCGAGGCGGAAATCCGATCCCTGCTCGAACGCGTGCGGCTGTCGGCGAGCGCTCTCGACCGTCGTCCGCACGAGTTCTCCGGCGGGCAGCTTCAGCGCGTGGCGCTCGCGCGAGCGCTCTCGGTGCGGCCGGAGATCATCGTCGCCGACGAGGTGGTCTCCGCTCTCGACGTTTCGGTGCAGGCGGACATCGTCAACCTTCTGCTCGCGCTGCAGGCCGAGCTCGGCGTCGCGATCCTGTTCATCGCGCACGACCTCCGACTGGTGCGGCACATCTCGCACCGGGTCGCCGTCATGTATCGCGGCACGCTCGTCGAGCTCGCCGGAAGCGAGGCGCTCTTCGCGAACCCGCTCCACCCCTACACGAGGCGGCTGGTCGCATCGGTGCCGACGCGGAAGCCCGGAGAGCGTTCGGCGGCCCCGGCGGCGCGACCGGAGCGCGGGACACCCGTTGCCGCCCCGGTGGCGCGCGGTTGCGTGTTCCGTCCGTCCTGCGTCCTGGCCGGACCGCGCTGCGCCGTCGAGGCGCCGGAATTGCGCCCGGCCGGGCGGGGCCGATCCGTCGCCTGCCATGCCGTCGCCGGAACGGCCGGCGCCGATCCGTGAGGACCCGTGATGCCTGATGCCGCCTTCATCGTCGAGACCGCTCGTCTGGCCGACCTGCTGTGCGCGATCAACCTGCTGTCGTGGGACGCGAGGACGCAGATGCCGGCCGCCGCCGTCGAGGCGCGCGGCCATCAGATCGCGACCTTGACCGCGCTCGCCCGCGACTGCGCGACCGGTCCGCGAATGGCGGACGCGATCGCGGCGGCGCGCGCCGACGCCGCCACCGACGACGACGAGCGCGGCCTGGTTTCGGCATTCGCGCGCGGGGTCGAGACGCTGCGGCGCATTCCGCCCGCCCTTCTCACCGAGATGGCGGCGCTCCGGATGACGGCGCACGCGGCCTGGATCTCCGCCCGTGAACAGAACGACTTCACGGTGTTCCAGCCCTCGCTCGCGCGGATCTTCGAGCTCCAGCGCTCGCTCGCCGACGCGATCGGCTACGAGGAGCATCCGTACGACGCGCTGATCGGCCAGTACGAGGACGGCATGACGATCGGGCAGCTCCGGCCGCTGTTCTCGGCACTCCGGGACGGGATCGCGCCGCTGCTGGAGATCGCCGAGCGCAGCGTGCGCGCGGTGCCGCGCCTCGCGGTCACACCGGACACCCAGCAGAGCATCGCCGCAGCCTTCGCGCGGCGGCTCGGCTACGATTTCGGGCGGGGCCGGCTCGACCGGACCGTGCACCCGTTCGAGATCTCGATGACGCGGGACGACGTGCGGATCACGTCGCGGTTCCGCGAGGATCACGTGTTCGGCGGCCTGTTCGCCACGCTGCACGAGGCGGGACACGGAATCTACGAGCAGAACGTTTCGGCGCGGTGGAGCCGTGGCGCCGGATCGATCGACGTGATCAACCTGTACGCGGTCGGCGGCCGCACGTTCGGCCTGCACGAGAGCCAGTCACGGCTCTACGAGAACCGCGTCGGCCGCTCGCGCAGGTTCTGGGCGCTGCATTTCGAGGAGCTGCGGGACGGGTGCCCGGATGCCTTCGCGGATCTCACGCCGGACGCGTTCTGGCGCGCGGCCAATGCACCGAGGAAGGGCCTGATCCGGGTCGACGCCGACGAGCTCACCTACGACGCGCACATCATGCTTCGCGTCGAGCTGGAAGCGCTGGTGGTCGCGGGCGACATCGCGGTCGCGGACCTGCCCGGCCTGTGGGACGAGCGCATCGAAGCCGAGTTCGGCCTCGTGGTGCCCGATCTCGCGCATGGCGTGCTGCAGGACGTCCACTGGTCGGCCGGCTTCGTCGGCTCGTTCCCGACCTACACGCTCGGGAACGTCATGGCCTCGCAGTTCTTCGCCGCCGCCTGCGGTGATCGAGCGGTCTCGTCCGCCCTCGACGAGGGACGCTACGAGCCGCTTCGGCACTGGCTCACCGAGCACGTGCATCGACACGGGCGGAGCCGCGGACGCGATCGGATCCTTCGCGATGCGACCGGCCACGGTCTCGACCCGGCTCCCTATCTCGCCGACCTCCGCCAAAAGGCCGAGGCGCTCGCGGGCGACGCCCGATGACGGCAGCCGCGGCCCGCCGGATCGCGATCGGACTGCACGGCGGCTGCGGCGTCCTGTCGCCCGGAGATCTGCCCGACGCGAGCTGGGCCGGAGCACGCGCCGACATCGAGACCGCGCTCCGCCGCGGATGGGGGCTGCTCCGTGACGGCGCGAGCGCGGTCGAGGCGGTCGAAGCCTGCGTCGTCGTGCTCGAGGACAGTCCGCACTTCAATGCGGGTCACGGCGCCGCGCTGAACCGCGCGGGCTACCACGAGCTCGATGCCGCGATCATGGATGGCGCGACGGGTGCGGCCGGAGCGATCTGTGCCGCGCGATCGACCCGGAATCCCGTGCGTGCCGCGCGTGCCGTGATGGAGAGTGGCGAGGCCCTGCTGCTGGCCGGCGAGGCGGCCGACCGCTTCGCGACCGCGTCGGGATTGCCGACGGCGCCACAACACTACTTCACGACGGACCGTCGCGTCGCCGCACTGGCCGCGATGCGCGAGCGGCGGCAGGCGGGCGATCTCGCGTCGGCGACCGAAGCCGAGCGTCACGGGACGGTCGGCGCCGTCGCGCTCGATGCCGACGGCCACCTCGCCGCCGCGACCTCGACCGGCGGATACACGGACAAGCCCGAAGGCCGTATCGGCGACACGCCGATCATCGGTGCCGGAACCTATGCCGAGGACGGGGTCTGCGCGGTCTCCTGCACCGGACAAGGCGAGTTCTTCATTCGCCACGTGGCGGCCCACGAGATCTCCGCCCGGATGCGTTTCCTGCAGGAGGCCGTCGACACGGCGGCCCGACACGTGATCGACCGCATGCTGACGCCGCACGGGATCGGTGCCGGGCTGGTCGCCATCGACACGCTCGGATGCATCACGACGCCTTTCAACACGGAGGGGATGTTCCGCGGCTCGATCGGGATCGATGGGATGATGATGATCGCCACGCATCGCGACGGAAGTTGAACCGCACGAGCGCCTGATCGTCGTTCACGCCCGTCCTTGATGATGGAGTGGAACGATGCTTGCAAGACCGTTCCGCGACCGCCGCGAGGTCAAGAGGCGAACTCCCAATCCGGAACAGGAGATTTGGCAATCATGTTCCCCGATCCTTCTCTCAGGCGGTCGATGCTCGTCGCATCGTCGCTCGCCGGCGTCGTCGCGCCTGCCGCCGTCGCGTGGGCGCAATCCGGGATCGCCGGTTCGGCCGAGCACGGCTCGACCGTGCGGCACGGCGCCGCCACGCAGACCGCGTCCGGTCAGGTCTCGAACATCGAGCGGATCCAGGTCAAGGCGCGCCGCATCCTGCTCCGCGAGAAGAACTCGCCGAGCGCGGTGACGGAACTCGGCGCCAACGCGATCCAGACGGTGGGCGTGCAGGGTTCGGTCGCGACCCTGTTGCGTCAGGCGCCGTCGGTGAACGTCTATCAGCAGGGGATCGGGAACAACGAGCCCGTGCTCTCGATCCGTGGCCTGCGCGGGATCGAGGTCGCATCGACGCTCGACGACGTGCCGACGCAGGATCTGTTGTCCGGAGGCAGCGGCGCGTTCCTGCAGAACGTTCTCGGCGGGAAGTTCGACCTGAGCCAGATCAGCGGCGTCTCGATCTATCCCGGTGTCGCCTATCCCGACAAGAACACGTTCGGCACGATCGGCGGAACGGTCGCTTATGACAGCCTTCGCCCGAGTGCGGATCGCGAGATCGACGTGCTCGGATCGGTCGGCTCGTTCGGGACCTACCAGGAGGGCATCACGCTCAACAGCGGCCGCCTCGATGGCTTCTTCGGCACGGGCTACGACGCCCCTACCGTCCTCGCGCAGTATTCCAATCTGCAGACCAAGGGCTATATCGACTACACGCCGGCGCGGTACAACAACTTCGAGTTCGCCGTCGACAAGCCTTATGATTTCGGCCTCTCGAAGTTCCAGGCGACGGTGCTCTACAACACCGCGAACGGCCTCTACAACGACGAACCGATCCCGCTGCCCTATCTCGCGCAGAACGGACGCTACAGCAATTATTCGCCGAACCTCGCCTTCGATCGGCAGAATAATCAGTATTTGACGATCATCCTGAAAGACAGCACCTATATCAACGATTACGTCAACGTCGGCACCGCCTTGTTCTACGAGTATACCAACTCGTCCGACGAGACCTACGGCGACCCTTCGATCTTCGAGGCACCGGGCGACCCGGGCGTGCTCACGGTCAACGGAGCCCCTCCCTTCAACCAGACGATTGCGGGGTTCGGCGTCACCAACGACTACGGGCCCGGCGGCACCTTCTATGATCCTCCGGCCGGATACAGCTACAACGGCAACGCGCTGTTCCCGACCGGGTCGACCTATTGTCCGGCCAATGTCGGCAACGCGTTCAAGGCGGACGGCATCAATCCTCCCTGCGGCTACAACGCCCACCTGGTGCTGACGCAGAACGACACCTACGGCTTCCAGCCGCGGCTGACGCTGACGCTGCCCACGACCTACGGGGTCGCGAACACGATCAAGATCGGCGCCCTGATCGCGAAGGAGACGTCGCCCTTCCTGCCGTCCTACGAATGGGGAACGCCGCAGATCCCGGAGACCCCGGGCAACATCGCGCCGCTGTTCGGCGGACAGTACGACGGCGGAACGCAGCGTACGATCTATCAGGCGTTCGCGCAGGACAAGATCGACATGGTGGGGAACACGTTCCACGTGACACCCGGCCTCACGTTCGAATACAGCGACTCCAGCTTCGCCAGCAGCACGACCTTCGGCGGCGTTCCCTCGCCGGCCGAGCTCGCGACACCGTTCTGCCAGGACACGTCGAACACCTGCGGATACGGGAGCTACTCGGCCGTGAAGGTCGACCGCGACCTGCTGCCGTTCGTGAACGTGGACTATGATCTCGACAAGATCCTGCCGGTGCTCAAGGGAACGTCGCTCTACGCGAGCTACGGGGAGTCGGCCCTGTTCGCGCCCGTCACCGATTTCTCGCCCAACACCGAGGGACTAGGCCCGCCGTCGGCTTCGATCGTGCATCTCTACGAGGGCGGCGTGAAGTACAACACCGGCAGCCTGTCGCTGTCCGCCGACTACTATTACCAGAAGGTCGACCGCGACTTCGGCTTCTTCGAATACCAGTTCGGACCGCTGACAGGCCTGTCGGCCTACAACAATCTCGGTCAGCGGCAGTTCCAGGGCCAGGAGGCTTCGGCGATCTGGCAGATCAACCCGCACTGGCAGCTGTTCGGCAACTTCTCCCATCAGCGCGCGGTCTATCTGAAGACGGATCTCGGCAGCATCACCATCCAGGAGGACCAGTACGGGATCGTGCAGCGCGGTACACCGATCACCGGCGTCCCGGATTATCTCGCAACCTTCGGCGTCGACTACGACCACCGGAACTGGTTCCTGCAAGGCGACGAGTTCCATGCCCGCTTCGAGGGGCAGTACACCGGTCACCAAGCGACCAGCTACGACCTGACGGGATTCGAGAATCTCGGACCGTTGCCGTATCAGGCGGCCTATGGAACCTACGGCTACTACAGCGTGGTCACCGGCGCGACCACCTACGATCCTAACGGCGGGCTCTCGCCCTTCGTGCTGTTCAACCTGGACCTCAACTACTCCCTGCCGGTCAGGACGCTCGGCGTGCGTTACCTGAAGAAGCTCGATTTCGACCTCAACATCCTGAACCTGTTCGACAACCACTACTTCGCCTACTTCTACAACCAGGTCTCGCCGCGGCCGGCCGGAACCTTCACCAGCGGTCCGTTCGCCGGCCAGTCGACCGGCCTCTACACGGGTCCGGCGTTCAACGACGGACTGCCCGGGGAGCCCTTTGCCGCCACCTTCACCGTGACTGCGAAGTTCTGAGGCGTTCCGTCAGGGACGATCGGCGAACCTGGTCGCGGCGCCGGTCGTCACCCCTCCGGCCCGCGAGGCGGCACCGTGCGTGTCGCGCATCGGAGGTTCTACCGGGTCTGGCCGGACGGCAGCGCCAGGGATGACAGGGGGCGTCTGCCGAGCCCGTCGCGCGACACGATCCGCTGGATCGCCGTCCGCCCCGGCCGCTCGATCGCGCGATGGGCGAAGGCCGAGCCGAGGAGGAGTATCGGCGCGGCGAGCGCGATCCCGGACCAAGCCGAGAGGGTGACCCCGAGCCCGTGCGCGTGGGCCACGTCGCCGAGGTGCCAGGCGAGCCGTCTCAGCAGCGGATGGACCAGGTAGATCGCGTAGGACCAGACGCCGAGGACGGTCGCAACCCTCGACGCGAGCAGGTGGGCGACGGGGCCGCTATCGGCCGACAAGGAGACGATCAGCAGCGTGAAGCAGCCGACCAGCGGAACGTCGCTCAGCGTGAAGGGCAGCAGGACCGCGATCAGCAGGACGAGCACGACCGATGCGCGTCCGTCGGCGGCGAGGCGTCGTCCGGATGGCTGTCGCGAGAAGCGGAACGCCAGCAGGCCGAGCGTGAACTCGGCGAAGCAGCGGCCGAGCATGCCGACCGGGGTGCCGAACAGGCTGAGCGGGCCATCGCGGCGTTCCGGATGATGGAACGACCAGCCGGGCGTCAACGACAGGATCACCAGACACGACACCGCGAAAGCCAGCGCGAGCAGGGCCGGTGCACGGCCCCGCCGCGTGATCGCCAGCAGGGCCGGGAACACCAGATAGGCCGCCCATTCCGTGCTGATCGACCACATCGGCGCCTCGAGGTCCTGGATCGTGGTCCAGCTCTGCACCATCAGGAGATTGGCCGGGATGACGAGCGCGAGATCCGCTCTCGTCAGACGCTCCGAGTGACCGAGCAGCACAGCCGCGACCAGGATCAGCGTGACCGCGAGATAGAGCGGGTAGATCCGGGCCAGCCGGCGGCCGAGAAACACCGCGTAGGTCCGGCGCGTGGTCCCGTGGTCGAACAGCCGCCCGTAGGACATCGCGATGACGAAGCCGCTCAGGACGAAGAACAGGTCGACGCTGATGTAGCCGTGGCCCACCAGCCCGGTCAGCCAAACGGGACCGTAGGCCGGGCTGAAGTTCACGTAGTGGAACAGCACGACATAGAGCGCTGCGATGCCGCGGAGACCCGTGAGAGACTTGATCTCGCTCATGACATGACACCGCCCGACTTCGAATCGCGGGAGTGTCGATCATCCCATGTTGCAACGCAACATCAACGAATGAGGGGTTCTACTGCATCGGGATCGTCAATCCCATCCCGCCTGCCGGACGGATGCGCGCCTGGTGGTCGTAGTCGCTGCTCGCGTTACCGAGCGGGTCGCTGCCGCCGTTGTCGTCGCGCATGGAGAGGATCTCCGGATGCAGCGTCGCCGTGTCCGGCCCCGGGTCGCTCACGCGCGGGGTCGACGCCTCGCTCTCGCCGGGCATCGGCGCCGGCAGAAACACGGACGCGGTCGCCTGCCGGACCCGCGCCGAGGTCGATGCGTCGGTCGGCACCGCCGGGATGGTGGCGACCGACTGCGCGTTCTCGTCGGCGCGTGCGGCCGGGCCGGCGAGGCAGATCGTGAGCAGCGCGCCGAGACAGGCGGCATGTCGCGGATGGATCATGACGGACACTCGCTGAGCTCGGGCGCGATCGTCCCACGCCGATCGAAAGCCGGATTTCCGGCCGGGACGCCGAGCGGAGCGTCGCGCCCGGCCAGAAAGGCTCGGAGCGCCCACTCGACGGAGGGGAAGGCGAGCTCGCTCCAGGGAATGTCATCCGGCCCGAACAATTGGACGTCCAGGCTTTCGGGGCCGGGCGCGAACCGCGGCCGGTCCAGGGCGAAGCGGGCTCGATGGATGACCTGCATCTGGCCGATCCGGCTGATGTCGAAGAGGGCGAGCACGCCCTCGATCTCGATCGTCGCCTGGGCCTCTTCCTCGGCCTCCCGGGCGGCGCCCTCGGCCAGCGTCTCGCCGAGTTCGAGGTATCCGGCCGGCAGCGTCCAGTATCCGACCCGTGGCGCGATCGCGCGCCGGCACAGCAGCACGCTGCCGTCGTGGGAGACCACGGACCCGACAACCACTTTCGGATTCTCGTAGACCACGTGTCCGCAATCCAGGCAGGTCAGCCTGTCGCGGTCGCCATCCGTCGGAATTCGCTCGAAGCGAGCCATGCGGGAGACTGCGCAGCCCGTTCGAGAGGTTGCAACACCTTTCCGCGATCAGTCATCGAGAGTCTTGAAACGTGACCGTCTGGCATCCGGAGAGGGCCGCTCGTGCCGCGAACGGGCTGCCGACCGGGCCGGGGAGGGCAAGCGGTCCGCGCTACACGGTCAGGTTCAGCAGCGATCCCCGAGGAGACGACGCGGACGGGACCATCGCAGGTCCGGTGGCCGGCGACGCGGTCTGCGCTGGCGCCCGGTCCAGGGCGGACGGCGCGGCGATCGCACCGGTGCCGCCGACCGATCGGATCGTCTGGACCGGGATCGCCACGCCGGGCGGGAAGGAGATCGAGGACGTCATGCGCACCATCGTGAGCGCAATTCCTTTCCCGATCGTGAACGCGTGCCGCTCAGCCCGGCAACGCGACGCCGCTGAGCGCGACCAGGGCCCGGATGCCCGGCAGGGTCTTGCCTTCCAGCCACTCGAGAAAGGCGCCCCCCGCGGTCGAGACGTAGGACAGCTCGTCGACCACGCCCGCCCGCCGGAGCGCCGACACCGTGTCGCCGCCACCGGCCACCGAGCGGAGCGTTCCCGCCCTGGTGGCCTCGGCGACCGCGCGCGCGAGCGCGTTGGTCGCGGCATCGAAGGGCGGGATCTCGAAGGCGCCGAGCGGCCCGTTCCACACCACCGTCCGGATCGCCGGCAGGCGCGCCACGAGCGCGCCCACCGTCTCCGGCCCCGCGTCGAGGATCATCGCGTCCGCCGGCACCGCGCCGACCGGGACGGTTCGGGTCGCCGCGCCCGCCTTGAACTCGGTCGCCGTCACGGCATCCGTCGGCAGCACGATCTCGCAGCCGGTCTCGCGGGCGCGGGCCAGGATGGCGCGCGCGGTCTCGTGCATCTCGGTCTCCTGCAGCGAGCGTCCGACGCCGATGCCCTGTGCGGCGAGGAAGGTGTTCGCCATCGCGCCGCCGATCACCAGCACCTGGACGCGGCCGATGATGTTGCCGAGCAGGTCGAGCTTGGTCGAGATCTTGGCGCCGCCGACGATCGCCATCACCGGCCGCTCGGGATTCTCCAGCGCCATCGTCAGCGCTTCCAGTTCGGCCTGCATCAGCCGCCCGGCATGCGCCGGCAGGTGCCGCGCGACACCCTCGGTCGAGGCATGCGCCCGGTGGGCCGCCGAGAACGCGTCGTTGACGTAGATGTCGGCGTGCGACGCGAGCGCCCGGGACAGCTCGGGATCGTTCAGCTCCTCGCCCGGATGGTAGCGGGTGTTCTCCAGCACCAGGACCTCGCCGTCCCGGAGCGACGCCACCGCGCGCTCGGCCACCTCGCCGACGCAGTCCTCGGCGAAATGCACGGGATGGCCCAGCACCTGCTCCAGCGCCACCCGCACCGGTCCGAGCGACATCTCCGGCACGCGCCGGCCTTTCGGCCGGTCGAAATGGCTGACCACGATCACCCGGGCGCCGCCGTCGGCGAGTTCGCGGATGGTGGGCGTCAGCCGCTCCAGGCGCGTGAGGTCGGTGATCTGGCCGTCCCGCAACGGCACGTTGAGGTCGGCGCGGAGCAGCACCCGCCGGCCGCGGACCGCCAATCCGTCGAGGGTCCGGAACGACGCCTCGGCCGCCACGTCAGACCGCCCCGAACGCCGCCGCGGTGTCGGCCATCCGGTTCGAGAAGCCCCACTCGTTGTCGTACCAGCCGCAGATCCGGATCAGCCTGCCGCCGTCGATCGCGGCCGTCTGGGTCGCGTCGAAGGAGCAGGAATACGGCACGTGGTTGAAATCCGACGACACCAGCGGGTCCTTCGAATAGGCGAGGATCGGCTTCAGCTGCCCGTCGGCGGCCTTCTTGAACGCCGCGTTCACCTCCTCGACCGAGCCCTGGCGGCTCACCACGACGTCGAGCGACACCAGCGAGACGTTCGGCGTCGGCACCCGGATCGCGGTACCGTCGAGCTTGCCCTTGAGCTCCGGCAGCACGAGGCCGATCGCCTTCGCCGCGCCCGTGGACGTCGGGATCATCGACAATGCGGCCGCGCGCGCGCGGTGCAGGTCCTTGTGCAGCGTGTCCACCGTGCGCTGGTCGCCGGTGTAGGAGTGGATGGTCACCATGTAGCCGCGCTCGATGCCGAACGTCTCGTGCATCACCTTCGCCATCGGGGCGAGGCAGTTCGTGGTGCAGGATCCGTTCGAGATCACCGTCATTCCGGGCCTGATCGCGTCGGTGTTCACGCCGAACACGATGGTCGCGTCCACCTCGTCCGCCGGCGCCGACACGATGACCTTCCGCGCGCCCGCGGTGATCAGCTGCGACGCCGCCTCCTTCTTGGTGAACAGGCCGGTGCACTCGAGCGCGATGTCGACGCCCCCATACGGCACCTTCGACGGATCGCGCTCGGCCGACACCTTGATCGGCCCGTACGTCCTGCCGGCGGAACGGATCGTGATGCTGTCGCCCTCGACGATCACCTCGCCGGGAAAGCGCCCGTGTACGCTGTCGTAGCGGAAGAGATGCGCGTTGGCCTCGACCGAGCCGAGATCGTTGATCGCGACCGGGATCACGTCATCGCGGCCGCGCTCCACGATCGCCCGCAGCACCAGGCGGCCGATCCGACCGAAACCGTTGATCGCGACTTTGACGGCCATCGGGCAATACTCCTTCGGACAACGGCAACGGTTCTTCGGCCGGCACCGAGACTAGCACGAGGCGCGCCGCCGCTCGCAACCCGAGGGGGCGGGCGGATCCGGCGGCGGCGCGACCCGCTCGGCATGTACGAAAGAGGTCCGGCGCTGCGCTGCGAGACCCGTGCAGGTCACTGGCTCTGCCGGATCGAGCTCGCGGCAGGCGTCCCGCCACGAACTCCCGAGCGCCGCGCCAGCACCGCGTCCCGCGCCGTCGCGACCAGCGTCTCGCGGGTGAGCCCGAGATGGGCGCGCAGCTCCTCGGCCTCGCCGCTCGCGCCGAACCCGTCGAGACCGACGAAGCGTCCCTCGGGCCCGAGCCAGCGTTCCCAGCCGAAGCCGCCCGCCGCCTCGACGCCGACCCGCGGCGCCTCCCCGAGCACCGTCTCGCGCCAGTCGCGGTCCTGTCGTCCGAACAGTTCCCAGCACGGCAGCGACACCACCGCCGCCTCGATCCCGTCCCGCAGCAGCAGCGCGCGGGCGCCGAGCGCGAGTTCCACCTCGGCGCCGCTCGCGATCAGCGTCACGTCCCGTCGCGCCCCTTCCGCCGCGACGTGACCGCCCTGCCGCGCCCGGTTCGCGCCGGAGGCCGCGCGGCCGGTCCGTGCCAGCTCGCGGCCGAGCACGATCACGCTCGGTCCGTCGGCCCGGCGAAGCGCGAGCTCGAGGCACTCGATCGCCTCCACCGCGCAGCATGGCCGGAACACGAACAATCCCGGCATCGCGCGCAGGCCCGCGAGCTGCTCGACCGGCTGGAACGCCGCGCCTTCCGAGGCCGCCGACAACCCGTCATCGGTCAGCAGCAGCACCATCTTGCGGCCGGTCAGCGCCGCCATCCTGAGCGCCGGCCGGATCCGGTCGGCCGCGATCGCCGGCAGCGCCAGCACGGGCAGGATCCCGCCATGCAGCGACAGCCCGTTCGCCAGCGTCGCCATCCCGTGCTCCTGCGCGCCGCAGGCGAGATGCCGCCCCGCGAACGACGCCGGGCCGAGCGCCGGAAGTCCGGAGAACATCGCCTCGGTCCGCGACGACGACAGGAACACGAGCGAGCGGCCGACCGGCGCGAGCGCGTGCAGCGCGCGGAACGTCGCCGCCTCCGGGCTCTCGTCGCGCGGTGCCGACCGTGCCGTCGCGGCCAGCACCTCGTGCCAGCTCGGCGGCAGCCGCCCGGTGAGCGAACGCTCGAACTCGGGCTGCTTGCCGTGCCGGGCGAGCCGGCGGAGCCAAGCTCGGCGGGCGACCGCACCGCGCGTGCCGGCTGCCCGCCACGCCGGGCGGGCCGTCTCCTCCGGCACGGCTTCGATCGCCGCGTCGTCCGCGGTGGCGACACGCGACGGCCGGCACGCGATCAGGATCGGTCGACGCGCCCGGTCCACCGCGGCGAGCGAGGACCCCACGGCACCCGCATCCTCGCCATCGAGGCTCCGGACCGACCAGCCGCAGGCGGAGAAGCGCCGGAGCAGCTCGATCTCCTCCTTGTCCCGGACCGAGGCGGCATCCGGCCCCGCGTCTTCGCGCGCCCCGGAACCGGGCTCGGCGAACACCACCGCGAGCCGATCCAGCCGGAGCTGGCCCGCGATCGAGGCCACTTCCTGGCCGAGACCGGCCGAGAGATCGGCGGCGCTCGCGAGCACCCAGGTCCGGTGATCCACCAGCGATCGTCCGAACCGCGACGCCATGACGCGTTCGCCGAGCGCGATCCCGACCGCGGCGGCCAGCCCCTGACCCGGCAGGCCGGCCGGCGCCTCGATCGCCGGGTGCAAGGCCGGCAGCGGCGACGGCGACGCGGCGGAGTGCAGCCGGCCGAAACGGCCGAGCACGTCGCCCTCCATCCCGTCGACGCCCGCGAGATGCAGCGCGGCGTAGAGCAGCGGGCTCAGCGAGCCGTCCGAGACGACGAAGCGGTCCCGGTCCGGCCAGCCCGGATCGGCGGCCTCGAAGCGGAGCGACCGGGTCCACAGCCCGGCGAGGAAACCCGCGAGCCCACGTTCCGTGGGTCCGAGCCGGGCTGCGATCCGGCAAAGCGCCTCGGCGAGCCTGCGCGTGTCGGCCTGGACCGGGCCGTTTCCGGCGCTGTCTTCGTGCATCGCGACGAGCTTGTGCGTGTTCCGTCCCGTCCGGGCAAGCCGAGGCCATCTTGCCCGGCCGGGCCCGACCTGCGATCACCGGTGCCCATGCGCCGATCGTTCCCGCGCCGAGCCTTTCTCCTGCTGCTCGCGCTGGCGCCGGAGGCGGGCTGCAAGCTCGTCGATCAGCGGACCTTCGTCGCCCACGCGGATGCGCCGCCGGTGGTCCGCGTGAAGCCGGGCGTGCCGGCCCGCGAAGTCCCGCCGCTGCTGTCCATCCGGTTCCCCGCCTCGCCGGACGAATGGGAAGGACCGCTCAAGGTCGCCGTCGATCTCGCGCGAACCCGAAAGCCGAATGTCCTGTTCACCGTCGAGAGCGCGGTGCCGCCGGGGCCGACCCCGGCCGACGATGCCGCGCGCCTCGCCCGCGCGGCCGCCGACGCCGAGGCCGTGGCGGCCGCGATCGTGGGCGACGGCGTCGATCGCCTGCAGGTCCAGCTCTCGGCCACGACCGACCGCTCCGCCCCGGCCGAGGAGGTGCGCGTCTTCGTCAGGTAGGATCCTGGTCCGCCGGCGCGGGGAAGAAGCGTCTCGCCACCCGGCCCATCGACAGGCCTTGCACGACGATCGTGAACACCACGACGACGTAGGTCACGGTCAGCAGCGGCGTCCGCGCCGACGCGGACGACGGCAGCCCGAGCGCCAGCGCGACCGAGATGCCGCCGCGAAGCCCGCCCCAGGTCAGCACCGCGAGCAGGGCGGTCCGCTCCCGGTTCGGCAGACGCATCGGCAGCGTCGGCAGCGCCACGCTCAGCAGCCGCACCGCCAGCCCGAGCGGAATCGCGATCGCGCCCGCCGCGAGATCGGCCGATCGGAGCGGCAGGGCCAGCACCGCGAAGCCGATCAGCAGGAACAGCAGCGAGTTCAGGATCTCGTCGACGAGCGACCAGAACACCGGCAGCTCGCGCTGCGTGCGGTCGCTCATCGCCGCGTGCCCGCTCCGGCTTCCGGCGTAGAGGCCCGCCACCACGACCGCGATCGGGCCGGACATGCCGAGCGCGCCCGCGAGCGCGAAGGCGCCGCTCGCCAGCGCCAGCGTGATCATCACCTCGAGATTGCGCGCGCTGGTCCGGGCCAGCAGGAACACGGCACAGAACCCGGTGACCAGTCCGACCAGCCCGCCTCCCAAGGCCTCGAAGCCGAACGTGCCCGCGACCGTCGCGAACTGCACGACGCTTCCGTTCTCGCCCCCTTGCGCGTAGCCGAGCGCCGCCCCGAACGCGACCACCCCGACCCCGTCGTTGAACAGGCTCTCGCCCGCGAACAGCGCCTGCAGTCCGGGCGGCAGCCCGAGCCGGCGCAGCAGCGCCACCACCGAGACCGGGTCGGTCGGCGCCAGGATCGCACCGAGCACGAGACACCAGGCCCACCCGACCCCGAGGCGAAGCCATGCGAACACCACCCACATCGAGGCCGCGATCAGCAGGATCGCGAGCAGCGTGCCGAGCAGCGCGAGCGCGCCCACGGCGAGACGCCGCTCCCAGAGACGACCGAGATCGATCTCCAGCGCGCCCGCGAACAACAGGAACGACAGCGCGCCGTCGAGCAGCACGCGCGGCAGATCCACCGTGCCGAGCACCCGACGCGAGAATCCCCGGAGATCGACCGAGGGGATCAGCACGTCGAGCCCGATCAGCAGCACCGAGGCCGCCAGCGCGAACACCAGCACGCCGACCGTGTGCGGCAGCCGGATCGTGAGCCCGTTCACGACCCCGAACACCGAGGCGACGGTCAGCAGCAGCGCGAACAGCCCGAATGCGCTCATGCCACGTCGCTCCGGTCGCCGCCGCCGGCGCGATCCGGGTCCGGGTCGATTGGCCGGGGAGGCCCGGAGCGGCGAGGACGTGTGGTGCAGGGGGACGGCATCATCAGGGGACCTCGTCGCCACCGCGGGTGACCTGCTGCTGGCCGCGCGTGGCGTGTCGCCGCACCCGCTCTCATCGGCAACGCGGCAGGCCGAGGAACAGGTCGGGGTCGATCGCCCGCCCGGCCGCGAACACCGCGAAGAAGAGGTGTGTCCCGTAGGTGAGACCGCTGCGTCCGACCCGCCCGATCGGGCTGCCGGTCGCGACCGCCGTTCCGCCGTCGGCGATCCGCGGCACCAGATCGCCGAGGTGGGCGTAGAGCGTGACCAGGCCGCCGGGGTGGGAGACGAACACCTGCAGGCCGCCGATCCCTTTCCGCTCGATCCGGGTGATCGTTCCCGACATCGCCGCCCGCACGGTCGCCCCCGCCGGGGCGGGGAGATCGATCCCGTTGTGGAAGCCGGCCGGCGCCATCGGCCCGACCGCATGGCGCCAGCCGAACGGCGAGGACATGCACGAGGCGTCGACCGGCAGCGCCAGGCGGAACGGGCCGGCGCCGCCCCCGAGCAGCAGCAGGCCGGCGAGGGTCGCCGCTCTCGCCGAAGGCCTCATTCCGCCGCCGACGCGAGGGCCGCTCCCCCGGCGAGCGGACAGAGCGGAAGGGCAAGGGCCACGAGCGCGCCCAGCAGCAACAGAGGGAGGCGGACCGGGAGACCCGACGAGGCGGCGTCGGTCGCCGCCGCGCCGAAGATCAGCACCGGGGAGGCGAGAGGGAGCACGAGCAGCGGCAGCAGCACGCCGCCACGCCGGGCGCCGAGCACGATCGCGCTGCCCATCGTGCCGAGCAGCGACAGCGCGCCGGTGCCGAGCGCGAGCGCGAGCGCGAGCACGCCGAAGCCGCGCGACGGCAGTCCGAGCATCGCCCCGAGCGGCACCGCGGCGACCAGGAGCGGCACGCCCGTGGTCAGCCAGTGCGCGAGCGCCTTCGCGCCGGCGACCGCGGCGGGCGCGAGGCCGCCGAGCAGAAGCAGGTCGAGCGACCCGTCCTCGAGCTCGGCCCCGAACATCCGGTCGAGCGGGAGCAGCGAGGCGAGCAGCGCCAGCACCCAGACGATCCCGGGCGCCATCCGGCGCAGCAGCTCGGGCGAGGGTCCGAGGGCCAGCGGGAACAGCGCACCGGCGAGCACGAAGAACAGCACCGACGCGACGGTGTCGGCACCGTGCCGCACCGCGAGCGCGAGCTCGCGTCCGGTGATCGCGGCGAACGCCCTCAAGGCGGCGTGGTCCCGAGGGCGAGCACGCGCGATCCCGGCAGCGGCAGGTCGAGATGCGTCGCCGCGATCACCGCGCCGCCTCCGGCGCGGTGGCCGGCGAGCAGCCTGCCCAGCGTCTCCACGGAGGCCGCGTCGAGACCGTTGGCCGGCTCGTCGAGCAGGAACAGCGTCGCCCTGGTCAGCAGGAGCCGCGCGATCGCGAGCCGGCGCTTCTGCCCGGACGACAGATGGCGCGCGGGAAAGTCGGCGAGGGACGCGAGACCGACGTCCCCGAGGGCTGGCTCGATCGCCGCCCGTCGGCGTCCGGCGAGGCGCGCCGCGAGGACGAGGTTCTCGCGCGCGGTCAGTCCCGGCTTGAGCGCGTCGAGCGGCCCGAGGAAGGCGACGCGCGCGCCGTGCGCCACCGGATCGGCGAACACCGACACGTCATCCCAGGTGAGCGTCCCGGCATCCGGCCGGCGCAGCCCCGCCAGGACCCGGATCAGCGACGACTTCCCGGCGCCGTTCGGTCCGGTCACCACCAGCGCCTCGCCGTCGCCGAGCGCGAGATCGATCCCCCGGAGCACGAGGCGCTCGCCTCGGATGACCGCGAGGCCGCGCGCGCGGAGCTGCATGTTCGCGTCCCTCGTGGCCGCTCCCGTGGGGAGATCCCGTCGCTTGGCGCCCGGGGAGGGCAGGCTTATGTAATCGCCGCGCCGGCAGGGCAAGCGCCGGCGTGCGGCCGGGCAGGGGAGAACAGGCATGAAGTCGGTTGGTCACGACACGCTCGGCACGCGCGACACGCTGACCGTCGACGGCCGGATCTACCACTATTTCTCCATCCCCAAGGCGGAACGCGCGATCGGCGACGTGTCGCGGCTTCCGGTCAGCCTCAAGGTGCTGCTCGAGAACGTGCTGCGCTTCGAGGACGGCCGAGCCTACAAGACCGACGACGCCCAGGCGATCGCGGCCTGGCTCAAGGACGGGCAATCGCACACCGAGGTGCCGTTCAAGCCGTCGCGGATCCTGATGCAGGATTTCACCGGCGTTCCCGCGGTGGTCGACCTCGCCGCGATGCGCGACGGCATCATCGCCCTCCACGGTGATCCGCAACAGGTCAATCCGCTGGTGCCCGTCGACCTCGTGATCGACCATTCGGTGATGGTCGACGATTTCGGCCACCGGGACAGCCTCGAGCGGAACGTCGCGATCGAGTTCCAGCGCAACGGCGAGCGCTACGCGTTCCTCCGCTGGGGCCAGGAGGCGTTCGACAATTTCCGCGTGGTGCCGCCGGGCGCCGGCATCTGCCACCAAGTCAACCTCGAATACCTCGCGCAGGCGGTGTGGACCGCCGAGATCGCCGGCGAGACGTTCGCCTATCCCGACACGCTGTACGGCACCGACAGCCACACCACGATGGTGAACGGCATGGGCGTGCTCGGCTGGGGCGTCGGCGGGATCGAGGCCGAGGCCGCGATGCTCGGCCAGCCGATCGCGATGCTGATCCCCGACGTGATCGGCTTCAGGCTCACCGGCCGCCTCCCGGAAGGCGCCACCGCGACCGACCTCGTGCTCACGGTGACCGAGATGCTCCGCAGGAAGGGCGTGGTCGGCAAGTTCGTCGAGTTCTACGGCCCGGCGCTCGACCACCTGCCGGTCGCCGACCGCGCGACGATCGGCAACATGGCGCCGGAATACGGGGCCACCTGCGGCTTCTTCCCGGTCGACGCGCAGACGCTCGACTATCTTCGCCAGACCGGCCGCGACGAGCACCGGGTCCGGCTGGCCGAGGCCTATCTCAGGGCGCAGGGCATGTTCCGTGACGCGGACACGCCCGACCCCGTGTTCACCGCGACCATCGAACTCGATCTCGCGACGGTGGAGCCCTCGCTCGCCGGCCCCAAGCGTCCGCAGGACCGGGTTGCCCTGTCCGCGGCGTCCGCGACGTTCGAGACGGCGCTTGCCGGTTCGCTCGGCGTCGCGGCGAACGACCTCGGCAAGCGGGTCGCCGTCGCCGGCACGAACTACGCGATCGGCCACGGCGACGTGGTGATCGCCGCCATCACGTCGTGCACCAACACCTCCAATCCGGCGGTGCTGATCGCGGCGGGGCTGGTCGCGCGCAAGGCCCGCGCCCTCGGTCTCGCGCCGAAGCCCTGGGTCAAGACTTCGCTCGCGCCCGGCTCGCAGGTCGTCACCGACTATCTCGACCGCGCGGGACTGACCGCCGACCTCGATGCGCTCGGTTTCAACACGGTCGGCTACGGCTGCACCACCTGCATCGGCAATTCGGGACCGCTCGCCGATCCGATCGTCGATGCGATCGAGGACAACCGGCTCGTCGCCGTCTCTGTGCTCTCCGGCAACCGTAACTTCGAAGGCCGGATCAGCCCGAACGTGCGGGCGAACTACCTCGCGAGCCCGCCGCTCGTGGTCGCCTACGCGCTGCTCGGCACGATGCGCGCCGACATCACGACCGAGCCGCTCGGAACCGGCGCCGACGGCAAGCCGGTGCATCTTCGCGACCTCTGGCCGAGCAACGCCGAGATCGCCGAACTCGTCGGCTCCTCGATCTCGCGCGACCAGTTCATCAGCCGTT
This sequence comes from uncultured Acetobacteraceae bacterium, assembly GCA_964249405.1. Lineage (GTDB taxonomy): Bacteria > Pseudomonadota > Alphaproteobacteria > Acetobacterales > Acetobacteraceae > CAXTPV01. The sequence goes on from CAXUBX010000015.1 coordinate 26,073, forward strand.
ACGGGCGGATCACGCAGGGCACGCCGGAGTGGCAGTCGCTCGCCGTCGAGACCGGATCGGAGACCTACAGGTGGGATCCGTCGTCGACCTACGTGAAGGAGCCGCCGTATTTCGCCGGCATCGAGCCGGCGCCGACGCCGCCCGGCGACATCAGGGGCGCACGCATCCTCGCCATTCTCGGCGACAACATCACCACCGACCACATCTCGCCGGCCGGTTCGATCAAGGCCTCGTCGCCGGCGGGCGTGTTCCTGACCGAGCGCCAGGTGTCGAAAGGAGACTTCAACTCCTACGGCTCCCGCCGTGGCAACGACGACGTCATGGTGCGCGGGACGTTCGCGAACATCCGGATCCGTAACGAGATGACCGAAGGGATCGAAGGCGGCGTCACCAGGCATCTCCCGGACGGCGAGGTGATGTCGATCTACGACGCCGCGGAGCGTTACCGCGCCGAGAACGTCCCGCTCGTCGTGATCGGCGGCAAGGAATACGGGATGGGGTCGTCGCGCGACTGGGCGGCCAAGGGGACGCGGCTGCTCGGCGTCCGCGCGGTGATCGCCGAAAGCTTCGAGCGCATCCACCGTTCGAACCTCGTCGGCATGGGCGTGCTGCCGCTGCTGTTCCCGGAGGGCGTCGATCGCCATACGCTCGGGCTCACCGGCGACGAGATCATCGACCTCGGCGGCCTCGACCACATCACGCCGCGCATGGACCTCGACATGATCATCCGCCGCGCCGACGGCACCACGGACACCGCGACGCTGATCTGCCGCGTCGATACGCTCGACGAGGTCGAGTATTTCCGTCACGGCGGGATCCTCTCCTACGTGCTTCGCGGCATGGCCCGCGCCGCGTGACCGCGCCCGGTCGTTAACCGGGCCCTCACCCTCCCGCCCGATGATCGGGGGCGGGAGGATCGTCGAGTGCCTGTCCACGCCGCCGTCGCCGGCAGGGTCACCTGCGCTTGAACGACCCGCCTACTCCCGCACGATCCGCTCCGGGGAGGATGCCGGGCATCGTTGCGCCGTCATGCGGTCCCGCGGCTCGTGCTGCCGCGAGGCTGCTCCTGCTCGCCCTGGCCCTCGTCCTGCCTCCGGCGGCCGGAGCACCGACGGTCGTCCTGCCTGCCCTTCTCCTGTCGGCCGCTCTCGTGGCGGCTCTATGCCGCGAGATCGGGATCTCCGCCGAACGGCGCGACTTCCTCTCGCTGATCGAGGACGGCCCGGGTGATTTCCTCTGGGCCACCGATCGGGAACTCCGGTTCCGAGGCGTCTCGCGCCGCTTCTCCGCGGTGCTCGGAGAGACCGCGCCCGTCGGCGGCCTGTCGCTCCCCGAATGGATCTCCGTCCAGGCCGACGAAAGTCCCACCGCATCGCCGACCGGGACGCGGCTCCTCGAGGCGTTCGCGGTCCGTTCGCCGTTCCGGGATCTGCAGGTCGTCGTCACCGTCGCCGGCGCCCGCCGCGTCGTCTCGTTCAGCGGCAGGCCGGTGGCGACCGCCTGGGGTCGCTTCGATGGGTATCGCGGCATCGGGTCGGAGATCAGCGCCGCCGTTCCGGTGCGATCGGACGGGCTGACCGGCCTCGGCGACCGCGCTGCGTTCCGCGAGGCCCTCGGGGCGGCATGCCCGGCGGAGGCGTCGGTCTGCCTCCTCGTCCTCGACCTCGACGGGTTCAGGACCGTCAACGAGACGTTCGGCCAGGCGGCGGGGGACGCGGTGCTGGCCGCGTCGGCCGACCGGATCCGAGGCCTGATCGGGAGCAACGGCGCGGCGTTCCGGATCGGCGCGGACGAGTTCGCGGTGATCGTCCGGAACCGCGAACGCCGCGCGTCGGAGGATCTTGCGGAGACGCTCGTCCATCGCGTCTCCGAGCCGTTCGTGCTCGACGGCGGGACCGCGAGGCTCGGCGTCAGCGTCGGCCTCGCGTTCCCGGCCGAGACGGGCGCCGACCCGGACGAGCTGTTCCGGGGTGCCGACCTGGCCCTCTCGGAAGCCCGGGCGAAGGGGCGAGGCACACCGGTCGTTTTCGGGCCAGCGCTCGCCGCTGCCGCCGGACGTCGTCGCGCGCTGCGCTCCGATCTGCAGCGCGCGATCGAAGGCGATGAGCTCGAGCTCGACTTCCAGCCGGTGGTCGATCTCGAGTCCGGCGAAGTCACCTCGGCCGAGGCGCTGGTGCGCTGGTCGCATCCGGACCGCGGCCGGATCGCCCCTGCCGATTTCATCCCGCTGGCCGAGGAGGCGGGCCTGATCGTGCCGCTCGGCGCCTGGGTGCTGCGGCGTGCCTGCCGGGAGGCGATGTCCTGGGCGGGCGACGCCAGGGTCGCGGTCAACCTGTCGCCACTGCAGTTCCGCGATCCCGGCCTGCTCGCGACGATCGAGGCCGTGCTGGCGGAGACCGGCCTTCCGGCCCGGCGGCTCGAGCTCGAGATCACCGAGACCGTGTTCCTCGACGCGGCCGAGCCGACACTCCGGTGCCTGCACGCGCTTCGCGCGCTGGGGATCCAGATCGCGCTCGACGATTTCGGGACCGGCTATTCCGCTCTGCAGTACCTGCGGCGGTTCCCCTTCGACAAGGTGAAGATCGATCGCTCCTTCGTCCACGACCTCGGCCTGAGCGATAACACGACGGCGATCGTGCGGGCGATCGTGGGTCTGGCGAGCAGCCTCGGCATGTGCACGACCGGCGAGGGGGTCGAGACGACCTCCCAGGTCGAGTTCCTGCAGACGAGCGGTTGCAGTCACGTCCAGGGCTACCTGTTCGGCCGACCGTGCGCGCCCGAGATCATCGCCCGCATCATGCGATCGAACAGGGGTCCGGTCGTCGACGAGCCGCTGCAACCGCGAGAGAGCGAGCCGGCGTGACGACCGGGGCCGGACGCCCGCCGGGTGCCGCGAACCGCGCCCTCAGCTCGTGATCTGCACCCGGAGGCCGCCGGCGCGACAGACCACGTTCGCCGCGACCTCGCCGCCGACCCGCTTCAGATGCACGGTGCCGCGCCCGTCGCCCGACTGGAGGTTGTGCAGGACCATCTCTTCGAGGAAGGCGGGCAGGCGAGGCCGGTCGAAGTGGACGGTCCGGTGGTGCGGCTCGAAACGGATGCCGAGACAGGCCTGCACCAGCGCCGGGATCGTCGTCGTCGCCCAGGCCTGGGGCGAGCAGGCGACCGGATAGCGGACCGGGCCAAGTCCCTGTTCCCGGGCGAAGCCGCAGAACAGTTCCGGAAGCCGCCGCATCTCGACGTGGAACGCCGCGTCGAACAGCGCCGAGAACACACGTTCCGCCTCGTCCTTGAGCCCGTATCGTGCGAAGCCAAGGGCGATCAGCGCGTTGTCGTGCGGCCAGATCGAGCCGTTGTGGTAGGCCATCGGATTGAACCGAGGCTCTCCCGCCGCGATCGTCCGGATCCCGAAGCCGGAGAAGAAGTTGCGGCTCATCAACCCGCGCGCGACGCGCACCGCCCGTTCCTCGCGGATGATCCCGGTCATCAGCAGATGACCGGCATTCGAGCTTCGGACCCGGCAGGGCTGCTTCGCGCCGTCGAGCGCCAGCGCGTAGGTGTCGATCTCCTCGCACCAGAACGCGCCCTCGAACGCCGCCCGCAGTCGTTCGGCCGCGTCGTCGAGGGCTTCGGCGCGCGCGTCCATGCCGAGGGCGCGCGCGATCGCGGCCGCCGCACGCTTGGCGGCGAAGACGTAGCCCTGCACCTCCGAGAGCGCGATCGGCCCGTCCGCGAGCCTGCCGTCGGCGTGGAAGATGCTGTCGAAGCTGTCCTTCCAGCCCTGGTTCAGCAGCCCGTCGGCGTTGCGCCGCCCGTACTCCACGAAGCCGTCGCGGTCGCGGTCGCCATGCTGGTCGATCCAGGCGAGCCCGCGCTCGACATGCGGCCAGAGCAGCTTCGCCGTCGGGAGATCGCCCGTCCGCTCGAGATAGAGGCCCGCGAGCCAGACGAAGAGCGGCGTGCTGTCGACCGAGCCGTAGTAGCGCCCGAACGGAACCTCGCCGAGCTCCGCCATCTCGCCGTTGCGGACCTCGTGCAGGATCTTGCCGGGCTCGGCGTCGGACTTCGGGTCGAGGCGGTCGGACTGGTTCGCGGCCAGGAACAGCAGGACGCCGCGCGCGATCGCCGGATCGAACCACAAGGCATGCATCGCGGTGATGATCGAATCGCGTCCGAACGCGGTGCTGTACCAGGGCACTCCGGCATAGGGGAACGGCCCGGTCGGCTTGTCGGTGAGCAGCATGTAGAGATCGGAGATCGATCGCCTGATCGCCTCGTTGAACACCTCGTTCGAGCTCTCGATCGCGGTGGCGCGCGACGACGACAGGCGGAGCGCCCGACGCGCCCCGACCAGCGAGAACAGGAAGGTCTCGGCCGCCGAGTGGGCGGGCGTCGCGTCGGCGGGTTCGCAGGCGATCTCGAGATGGAGGATCCGCCGCTTTTGTGGCTCGAGCTCGAAGCGGAACGTGGCGCTCGTCTCGGTCAGGTCCTCGGGCTCCGGAGAGAAACGGATGCGCGTCCTGCGTTCCCGGCCGTCCAGTCCCTCGTAGCCGAGCGTCACCGTGTCGGCGGCGACGATCGGTGGCAGCATCCTGCCATGTCGAGCCCGCTTGATCCCGCGCGCCTCGAACAGGTCCGCGAAGTCGGCCTCGAACCTGATCACGACCGTGATCGTCTCCCTCCGGTCCGAGAAGTTCCGGACCAGCACGCGCTCGTGGCAGCGATCGTCGTAGACGAAGCGCGAGCGGCGGAGATGGAGGCTGTCGTGCGGCAGCACGACCTCGCCGTTCGGGCCGAGATAGTCGGGATTGGTCAGGTCGCAGGTGAGCGTCGCGTTGTTGTCGCGGAGCGTCGAGCTGAGCAGGATCGGGGCGAACCCGTTCATCTGCAGGTCCAGGCGGGACAGGTGGCGCGTGTCCCGGTGATAGATCCCGTCGGCGATGTCGGGGCCGGCCAGGATGTTGCCGTTCTGGTCGAACACGCCGAAGGTATCGCTGCTCTTCAGCGCGTGGAGGCGTCGCTCGCCGAGCGAGCTCGTGGCACCGACATGGTAGACGTTGGGCTGGTCGGTTCCGTCCAAATCACCGCTCCCCGGACTGTGTGCGGCCGCAGGCGACTGCGCGGGCATAGGTGACCGTGCCCGCCGACCGACGCAAGGCGGGACGGGACGCAACCGTTGTCGAGGCGCGACGTTCGCGGCGCGATGCCGCAAGCGCGATCCTCCTCACGGTCCTACGGCGAGAAGCGGGATTCCGGCCGTATGCCCGAACCGTCCTCGACCGCCACCCGGAGGCGACGCCGGGAGGCCGTCGCCCGCTCGTTCGTGGTCCAGAAGCACGCGGCGTGTCGTCTGCACTGGGATTTCCGCCTCGAGGGTGCGGCGGTGGCGACCCCGCTCGCCGGGTGCGAGGTGTACGGCGGTCTCGCGCGCCGGACCCGTGATCCCTGGGAGGTGTTCGAACACGACGCGGCCCGGACGCTCCCGGCGCTTCCGGAGACGCGCTGATGGCGAGCCGTCCGGTCTGGCGCGGCCATCTCCGCCTCGCTCTGGTCTCCTGTCCGGTGGCACTCCACACCGTTCACCGGTCGAACGCCGGGCTGCATTTCCACTTCGTCAATCCCGCCACGGGGAATCGCGTGCGTCAGGTGATGGTGGATGCCGAGACCGACGAGGAACTGTCGCGCGGAGATCTCGCCCGCGGCTTCGAATACGAGCGCGGCCGCTTCGTCGTTCTCGACGAGGAGGATTTCGAGAGCGCCCGGGTCGAGAGCTCCTCGCTGCTCGCGATCGACAAGTTCGTCCCGGCCGCCTCGATCGATCCCGTCTACTACGACCAGAGCTACTACCTTGCCCCGGACGGCGAGGCGGAGGGCGGCGTCGATGTCTACGTCGTGCTTCGCGACGCGATCGCGCGTGCCGGCCGGCTCGCGCTGTCGCGTCTCGTGATCTCCCGCCGCGAGCGCGCGGTCGCGATCCATCCGATGGGACGCGGCCTCGTGTTGCACACCCTCCACGAGGCCGCCGAGGTGGCGAGCGCCGACGAGGCGTTCTCGTCGGTGCCGGCCACCAGGCCCGAGCCGGACATGGTCGATCTCGCGCGTCAGCTGATCGACCGACAGGCCGGACGGTTCGATCCCGCAGACCTTGCCGACCGCTACGAGGCGCGGCTCCGCGAGGTGATCGAGGCCAGGGTTCGCGGCGAGGACCCGGAGCCGCCGCCCGGCCACGCCAACGACGACGGCAAGGTCGTGGACCTGCTGGCAGCCCTGCGCCGTTCGCTCGGCCAGGAGACGCCATCGTCGTCCGCACGTGGGTCGGCCAAGGCGAAGACGCCGTCCAGGGCCAAGGCCCGGACATCGGCGGCGCCGAAGCCTTCGGCGCCGAAGCCGCCGGCCTCGAAGCCCGCCAAGCCCGCCCCGCCGAAGCGCGCGCCGTCGCCCGCCCCATCGAAACGCGCTCCGGCGCGACGGCGGGCCTGACCGACGGGGTTTCGTCGAACTCCGGGCGGTTCCCGGAGCATGTTCGCGCCCACCGGAACGGTGGACCCGAGATCCGGGCCTTGAACCCATCAAGCAGAGCAAGTTGTCCCGTCCCGGCTGGTACGTCTCGGGTTCCAGTCATGACGGGGTTGATCTAGAAAGCCGCGACGAAGACAGGGGACTGCGTTTCCATGGCCGTACAGGACTTCAAGGTTCGGAACCTCGACGACGCGGCATGGGGCCGGAAGGAGATCGCCATCGCCGAGGACGAGATGCCCGGCCTGATGGCGCTCCGCACGGAGTACGGCACCACGAAGCCGCTCTCAGGCGCCCGGATCGCCGGCTGCCTCCACATGACGATCCAGACCGCGGTGCTGATCGAGACGCTGATCGCCCTCGGCGCCACCGTCCGCTGGTCGTCCTGCAACATCTTCTCGACCCAGGACCACGCAGCGGCCGCGGAGGCGGCGGCCGGGATCCCCGTCTTCGCCTGGAAGGGAATGACCGAGGACGAGTTCTGGTGGTGCATCGAGCAGACCGTCCGCGGCCCGGACGGCTGGACGCCGAACATGATCCTCGATGACGGCGGCGACCTCACCAAGCTCATGCACGAGAAATACTCCGACCTGCTGCGCGACGTCCGCGGCATCTCCGAGGAGACGACCACCGGCGTCCACCGGCTTCGCGACATGGCGCGCGCCGGCACGCTGCTGGTGCCGGCGATCAACGTCAACGACAGCGTGACGAAGTCGAAGTTCGACAATCTCTACGGTTGCCGGGAGAGCCTGGTCGACGGCATCCGACGCGGCACCGACGTCATGATGGCCGGCAAGGTCGCCGTGGTGGCGGGCTTCGGCGACGTCGGCAAGGGTTCGGCGGCAAGCCTGCGGAATGCCGGCTGCCGCGTGCTGGTGACCGAGGTCGACCCGATCTGCGCGCTGCAGGCCGCGATGGAGGGCTACGAGGTCACCACGATGGACAAGGCCGCTGCCCGCGGCGACCTCTTCGTGACCTGCACCGGCAACATCGACGTCATCACGATCGAGCACATGCGGGCGATGCGCAACCGCGCGATCGTCTGCAACATCGGCCATTTCGACAGCGAGATCCAGATCGAGGCGCTGCGAAACCATCGATGGGAGAACGTCAAGCCGCAGGTGGACGAGGTCGTGTTCCCCGACGGCAAGCGGCTGATCGTGCTGTCCGAAGGGCGGCTCGTTAATCTCGGCAACGGCACCGGTCATCCGTCGTTCGTGATGTCGGCCTCGTTCACCAATCAGTGCCTGGCCCAGATCGAGCTCTGGACCGCCGCGTCGGGACGCTACGAGAGGCAGGTCTACGTCCTGCCGAAGACGCTCGACGAGAAGGTCGCCTCGCTCCACCTCGCGCGGGTGGGCGCCGAACTCACGGCGCTGACCACGGCGCAGGCCGCGTATATCGGGGTCGGTTCGGAGGGCCCGTTCAAGCATGACGACTACCGGTACTGAGCGGCCTTCTTCACGGCGCTCTCGAGCGCGCGCCCCCGGCCGGCCGGAGACGCGCTTCTTGTTGCGATGCGGTATAGATCAAGCGATCATCAAATCTTCACTGTTGGCAGGTCAGAACAAAGGCGACAGGCGAGACGAGCGATGATGGCCGGTCGGTCGCGAGAACATGATCTTTAATTGAATTGCTCCGCGCCGGGGAATTGGCTTCCATGGCGATGGCGCTCCCGCGGGGGCGCTCTTTGATCCGGCCGAAGGCGCGCCCAACGCGCACGGGATGTCCGGATTGCGGGGAGTGAACCGACGTGATCAGGACGGCACCCAGGACCGACGCGCTTCGTCGCGCCCTGGCGACTTGTACGGCCGAGATGGCCGCCGACCTCGAATTCCTCGAGCAGTGGGAGGCCGATCCGCAGCCCGGGCTGGGCACGGCGCTCCGAGTGGGGCAGATCCGTCGCGCCAATCCGGATCTGGCGGCGGAGATCCGGGCCGAACTCGCCGACGTCGCGCGACGCCGCCGCATCGTCGCGGCAAGGTGACCAAGCGTTAATCCATACGCCACTTCTTCGCCGCAGTCCGCGCCCAATGTTCTGATCGTCCGGGTACACGCGACCCGAGGAGGATTGATGATGCGACGCGGCAGGATGATCGGCTTGGCAGCGTCTTCGCTGCTCCTATTGTCGACCCCCGCTTTTGCCCGGTACGGCGGCGGCGGTTTCCACGGCGGGTATGGCGGCTACGGCTATCACGGCGGCTACGGCTATCGTGGTGGTTACGGATACCGGGGCGGCTACGGATACCGTGGCTTCGGCTACGGGGGACTGGGGTTCGGCTTCGCGGCCGGAGCGCTGACCGGGCTCGCGGTCGGCGGTCTCGCCGGTCCTTACGGCTACGGGTATGGATATCCGTATGGGTACGGGTACGCTCCATACGCCTACGTGCCGCCACCCGTGGTCTACGCCGCGCCGCCGGTCACCTATTTCGGCTACTGAGACGGTGACCGACCGGCGCGACGCTGATGCGCTCCGGAACGGTCCGTGCCAGGATGCGATCCCGAATCGGGGCAATGGACGAAAGGGAGCGTATGCCGACCAAGAAGAAGACCACCGAGGAGGCGCACGCGCCGGCTTCGGGGAAGACGATCGCCAAGCCTAAGGAAGGGGCGAAGCCGAACGCGCTCCAGACCCCGCTCACGCCGTCGAAGGAACTGGCCGCCGTGGTGGGCGACGGCAAGCTCGCGCGCGGCGAGGTCGTCAGCAAGGTCTGGGAGTATATCCGGGCGCACAATCTCCAGAACCCGGAGAACAAGCGTGAGATCCTCGCCGACAAGAACCTCCAGAAGGTGTTCGGCAAGGACCGGGTGACGATGTTCGAAATGAACAAGTACATCTCGAAGCATCTGAGCTGAGAAGCCGGGCGGGACGGAGCGATCCTCCGTCACCCGCGACGTGACGGTGGTTCGTCCTGCTCGACGAGGTCCAGCAGGACCTTGGACGCTCTGCTCCGGTCCGACGAGAACGCGAAGGCCTCGGCGAAGGACCGGAGCGGGTATTCGGCTGTCACCAGCTTGTCGGCGATCTCGGGATGCGCAGCGAGCGCCGCGAGGGCGTCCTCGAACTCGCGGTCGAAGCGAAACGTCCCGCGCCAATCGATCTCGCGCGAGATGATCTGCGCCATCGGGACCGGAACGTCTCCCGGCGGGAACATCCCGACTTGCACCAGGATCCCGCCTCGCCTCGTCCGGCCGATCGCCGCGGGCAGCGCCGCGGCCACACCGGTGGCTTCGAGGACGATGTCGAACTCTTCCTCGGTGTCGCCCGTGGCCGGCGTCCAGACCGCATCGGCCCCGAGCCTGCTGGCCACCGCCAGAGCGTGATCCTGCAGGTCGACCGCGACGACGCGCGACGCTCCCTTCAGACGAAGGGCGGCCACGATCAACGCTCCGATCGGCCCCGCCCCTTGTACCAGGGCGGAGCGTCCGGCGAGCCCGCCCGCCCGGGAGACTGCGTGCAGGGCCACCGCGAACGGTTCGGCGATCGCGGCGCGTCGGAGATCGAGGCCGGGAGGGAGGCGGTGGAGCTGGCGCGCGTCCACCACCATCGCGCGGCGGAACCCGCCGTCGGTGTGCGGCAGCCGCGCCGCGCTGCCGAGGAACCGCATGTCTCGGCAGAGATGCGGCAGGCCACGCCGGCACTCCGGACAGACGAGACAGGGGCGCGCCGGATGGATCGCGACCTCGTCGCCGGCCGCGAGACCGGTGACCTCGGGACCTCGCGTGAGCACCACCCCGGAGACCTCGTGCCCGAGCACCATCCTGTCGCGAAGCACCGACGCCCCGACCCCGCCGTGCTGGAGATAGTGCAGGTCGGATCCGCAGATACCGCCCCAGCGCGGCGCCACCGCGACCTCGCCCGGCCCGGGTGCCGCGAGCGGCACACGGTCCAGCCGGAGATCGCCCCGGCCGTGGATCACCAGCGCATCCACCTCGGGCATCCGGGTTCGTTCCTCGCAGCTCAGGGCGACGACAGCATGACGGCGACCGGCAGCACGGCGAAGAGAACGCCGGTGCCGATCGGGCTCGCGCCGTCGAAGCGACGCCCTGTGAGCACGTCCCGCCAGGGTCCCGGGCCGCACCGCAGCGTCGCCTCCGGCACCGTTTCCTGCGCCTCGGGGTAAGCGCCCGGAAAGCGTCGCACCGCCACCGCGATGCGTTGCTCGCCGTGGGTGCGCTCGAAGGCGAGAACATGCTCGCCTTCGTCGCCCTCGACCGCGACGGGTTCGTAGCTGCCCTCCGCGAACAGGGCCGGATGCGCGGCCCGCAGCGCCAGCAGGAGGTGCGTGACCGCGAGCTTCACCGAGCCGTCCTGCCAGGACGCGTACGCGGCCTCGACGGTCGGCTCCCTGGCCGCCCCCTCCAACTCCCGGCGCAATCGCTCGAGCGCCCGGCGCCGCTCGCCATAGTCGACCGGCCGGCGATTGTCGGGATCCACGAGCGACAGGTCCCAGAACTCGGTGCCCTGATAGAGGTCGGGAACCCCCGGCAGCGTCAGCTTGAGTGCAAGCTGCACGAGGCTGTTGTCGACGCCGAGCCGGGCGATCCGGGAGGCGAATGGCAGGAACGACTGGAGGAAGGTGGCCCGCGACGCGTCGAGCGCATCCGCGGCGAACCCCTGGAGCGCCCCCTCGTAGGCCTCGTCGGGACGGGACCAGTTGGAATGGAACTTCGCCTCCCGCACCGATTTCTCGAGCGTGGTCCGGATCCGCTCGGCATAGGCCGCGAGACCCCGGCGTCCCTCCTCGGTCTCGACCACGCTCGGATCGAGAAGCTCGACCGGCCAGGATCCGATCAGCAACTGATAGAGGAGGTACTCGTCGTTGCGATCGGGTGGCGCGGTACCCTCGACGTCGCCGCGCCGGGCGCGGAGGATCCGGCTCCAGTTCGTCACCTGACGCAGCCACTCGTCGGGCATCGAGGACAGCACCGCGAGGCGCGCGCGCACGTCCTCGCCGCGCTTGGTGTCGTGGGTCGAGGTTCCCAGCATCGAGGCGGGCATGCGTCGGGCTCGCTGCACCATCGTCCGGTGGACGTTCGCGAGGCTGATGCCGAACTGCTCCGGCTCGCCACCCACCTCGTTCAGCGCGACGAAACGATTCCAGCGATAGAAGGCGGTGTCCTCCAGCCCCTTCGCCATCACCGGGCCGCTGTATTGCTGCAGCTTCATCGCCAGCCGCAGCACGGCGTGGCGCGAGAAGCCGCTCTCGGCCGTCCTGACCAGGTCGCCGGTGAGGATCCGGTCGAGGAAGTCGAACACGCTCGGCGGGATTTCCGGCTCCTGCCGGCGCGCGGTGGTGATCGCCCAGTCGAGATCGCGACGGTCTTCGTCCGAGGCGACGCCCTCGCGGTCGAGATAGGTCCGGTAGACCGGGAAGCAGGCGACGATCTGCCGGATCGCACGCTGCAGGATGTTGCGCGTGAAGTCCGCCGTGCGCGGGTTCTGGCGGGCGACGCGTCCCGCGTCGCGCCCGAGCACGTTGAGCTCGGACGCCATCTCGTTGTCCATGATCCGGAGCTTGCAGGTCTGCACCACGCTCCGGAACGGCGCGGTCTCGCCGGTGAAGGCGTGGTAGGCCCGCGTGAACCCCTCCTCGCCGGCCGGATCGATCAGGGTGCCGAGCACGAGATTCGTGAAGTCGTAGCCGGTGGTTCCCTCGACCGGCCAGTCGTCGCGGAGCGTCTCGTGGCGGGCGAGGATCTTCTCGACCACGAGATAGAACGGCCGCGGCGAATGCGCCCGGAGCCGGTCGAGATACTCCTTCGGGTCGAGCAGGCCATCGATGTGGTCGAGCCTGATCCCGTCCAGCGTGCCGTCTTCCAGCATCGCGAAGACGCGCCGGTGGGCCGTCTCGAACACCACCGGCAGCTCCATGCGGATGCCGGCGAGATCGTTGATGTTGAAAAACCGCCGGTAGTTGATGTCGTCGCCGGCGACGTGGAACGAGGCGACACGCCAGTATTGTTCACCGATCAGCGCGTCGAGCGCGCGCTTGTCGTCGTTCAGCGACGCGACGCTCCGGTCGAGCGCGGCCCGCGCCGCCGGATCGGCGGCGACCAGGGTGGCCAGCTCGCTCTTCAGCGTGCGCGCGCGTGCCGCCACCTGCGGCCGCCAGGACGGCAGGTCCGCGAAGCCGTCGCCCAGCCGTTCCAGCGCCAGGTTGGCGTGGCCGAGCACGTGCGGATACGCGACGGGACTGATCGGGAGCTTGTGGGTGCCATATGCCCAGACCGCGAGCGTCCCTGCTTCGGCGTCGAAGCGGAGCGAGAGCTCGCCGCGCTCCAGCTCCACCCCGTACTGGTCGCCGAGGAACGGGACGAGCAGCTTCTCGTGGAGGTAGCGGCGGTCCGGATCCCAGTCGATGTCGAACCACCCGGCATGCTCCGAATGCGGCCCCCATTCGAGTACGTCGAGCCAGTACGGGTTGTCCGATCCGCCGACCCCCATGTGGTTCGGCACGAAATCGAGGATCAGCCCGAGGCCGCAGCCGCGCAGCGTCTCGGTGAAGGTCTCGAAATCGTCCTCGCTGCCGAGCTCCGGGTTGAGCGCCGCGTGGTCAATGATGTCGTAGCCGTGGGTGGAGCCGGAGCGTGCCTTCAGGAACGACGACGCATAGACGTGGCTGACCCCGAGGGCCGCGAGATAGGGGACGATCGCGGTCGCGTCGTCGAACCGGAACCCCGCGTGGAACTGCAGCCGGTAGGTCGCGCGCGGGCGCGGGACGTGGCCGGTCACGGCTCGATCCTCGACCAGCGGACCGACCACGGGCCGAGCGAGCCCGCGGTCTCGCCTTCGGCGTGGAAGACGGATCCGCCGTCTCCCTCCGGGAGCCTCACCGGGGTTCCGGACAGGTTCGCGGCCAGGATCAGCGTGCCGGCCTCGCCCGCATCCCAGCGGACCGCCACCGCGCCGTCGCCGAGGATCTCGTAGGCTCCCGACCGGCGGATGTGCGGCAGCAGCGGCAGCACGACCCGGCGGCGGAGGTCGAGGAGGGCGCGTGTGCGCGCGAGCGCCTCGCCCTCGATCCCGTTCCAGCCGAGCTTCGCCGCGGCGAAGGTCGCGTCCGCGAGCGGGTCCGGAATCGCGTCGCGACGCGCCGGATCCTGGAACTCCGGAAACCGCTTGAACTCGTCGCGCCGTCCGTTCCGCACCGCATCGGCGAGATCGCCTGCGAAGTCGCAGAAGAACGGGAAGGGCGCCTGTTCGCCCCATTCCTCGCCCATGAACAGCATCGGGATCTGCGGCAGCAGGAGCGAGATGGCGGAGATCGCGCGGAGCCGTTCGGGTTCACGCACGATCGTCGTCAGGCGGTCGCCGAAGGCGCGGTTGCCGATCTGGTCGTGGTTCTGGACGAAGGCGACGAAGGCCGGCGGCGGGAGCGCCGCACTCGGTTCGCCTCGGGTCTCGCCGCGGTACTCCATCATCTCGCCCTGGAAGGCGAAGCCTTCGGCGAGCGCGCGGCCGAGCAGATCGGTGCGGCCGGCATATTCCTTGTAGTAGCCGGCGTCCTCGCCGGTCGCGGCGACGTGGAGCACGTGATGGACGTCGTCGTTCCATTGCGCGGTGAAGGTCGCGGGCGCCCCTTCGGCGGTGCGGCGGAGACGCGAGGCCGCGTTCTCCTCGTTCTCGAGGATCAGGTGCGTCGGGCGGTCGCGACGCATCGCGTGCACCGCGTCCGCGAGCTCGTCGAGCAGATGCCGCGGGCTGTCGTCCATGATCGCGTGGACGGCATCGAGCCGAAGCCCGTCGAGATCGTATTCCTCCAGCCAGTAGAGCGCGTTCTCGATCGCGAAGTCGCGGACCGGGCGTCCGTCCGCCCCGTCGTAGTTGATCCCCGCTCCCCAGGGTGTCTTGTGCCGGTCGGTGAAGAAGGAGGGTGCGTAGACCGGCAGGTAGTTCCCGTCGGGACCGAAATGGTTGTACACGCAATCCAGGATGACCATGATCCCGCGCGCATGCGCCGCGGCGACCAGCCGCTTCAGGTCCTCCGGTCGCCCGTAGGCGCTGTCGGGCGCGTAGGGAAGCACGCCGTCGTAGCCCCAGTTCCGCCGCCCGGGAAAGTCCGAGACCGGCATCAGCTCGATCGCCGTGATGCCGAGCGAGGCGAGATGGTCGAGCCTGCCGGCGGCGGCCGCGAACGTCCCTTCGGTCGTGAAGGCGCCCACGTGGAGCTCGTAGACCACCGCTTCGTGCCAGGGGCGCGCCGCGACATCGTCGCTCCAGGAGAACGCGGTCGGGTCGATGACCTCGCTCGGCCCGTGGACGTCGCCCGGCTGGAACCGGCTTGCCGGATCGGGCACGCGGAGCCCGTCGGCGAGTTCGAAGCGATACAGCGTGCCGGCCTCGGCCTCGTCGGTCAGCAGCTCGTGCCAGCCGTCCGCCAGCCGGTCAAGCGGGATCGACCGGCCGTTCTCGATCGCGAGCACCACACGCTCGCTCCCCGGCGCCCAGAGGCGAAACCGCACACGACCATCGGACGCTATCTCCGCACCGTGCGGCATCGAGTGACGCCGCGTTGTCGTTCCGCTCACCGCTTCGTCTCCCGTCCCGGCGGTCTGCCGCAGGCCCGGCACACCCGGCCATGAACAGGCGGACCGCGGCGCGGTTCCGACGGTCGGGAGCATCCGTCATTTGACCGCTCGGTCAGCAGCCGGCTAGTGATGCGTCGCGCGGTTCCGAGCCCGGCGCGCCTCAAGACAGGGAACAACGATGCCACGCCCCGTCTCCCGGACGATGAAGATCTATGCCCGTCAGGCGATGTCCGCGTGCGTTCTGCTCCTCGCGGCCCAGCTTCTCGACGCCCGGGTCGGCGCCGACGCCCAGGCGTCGAAAGGCCCGCCCGCGGTCGGGGTGATGACCGTCCATCGCGAGCCGGTGATCCAGACCAGCGAGTATATCGGCCGGATCCAGGCGATCGACAGCGTGGCGCTCGTCGCACGCGTCACCGGCTATCTCGAGCAGCGCCTGTTCACCGAGGGATCCGAGGTGAAGAAGGGCCAGCTCCTCTACGTCATCGAGCAGCCGCCCTATCAGGCCCAGGTGGAGGCCGATCAGGGCGCGCTCGTCCAGGCCCAGGCCAACTCGGCCTATGCCGACGCCCAGTTCAAGCGACAGGCCAACCTCCTCCACACGCCTGCCGGACAGCAGTCGAACTACGACCAGACGCAGGCATCGGCGCAGGGCGACAAGGCCGCGGTGCTCACCGCCGAAGCCAACCTCAAGACCGCCGGGATCAATCTCGGCTATACCGAGATCCGCGCCCCGGTGGATGGCCGGATCACCGCGACCAGCGTCAATCCGGGCAACGTCGTGAGCCCGTCGAGCGGCACGCTCGCGACGATCGTGACGCAGGATCCGATGTACGTCGTGTTCCCGGTCGCCGAACGCGATGTCGCGGCACTCACGCAACGCTACGCGCGCTCCGGCGGGCTCGCCGCCGCCCACATCGGGGTCCGGCTCAGCAGCGGTCAGATGTACGACCACGAGGGCAAGCTCGACTACGTGTCGCCGACGGTCTCGAACACCACCGACACCATCACGCTTCGCGCGACGATCCCGAACCCGGTCCGCAACGCCGGTGCGACGTCGGGCACCGGGGATCGCACCCTGGTCAGCGGCCAGTTCGTCACCGCGCTGATCCAGGCGCCGCAGGCGATCTCGCTCATCACCATCCCGCAATCGGCGGTGCTGTCCGATCAGCAGGGCTCCTACGTGTTCTCGGTCGGGTCCGACGACGTGGCCCACCGCACCGATATCCACACCGGCGAGCAGACCGGAACCAGCATCACGGTCCTGAGTGGCCTGCCGGACGGGGCCAGGATCGTGACCGAGGGAATCCAGCGCGTGCGGGACGGCGGCAAGGTCTCGCCGGGCGCGCCCACCCCGTCGCCGGTCCCCTCGAGCAACATGACCGGGGAACAGGGGCCGAAGCGGGCGCAGTCGAACACCGGGAAGATCGGGACGACGACCCAGGGCGGCAACGGCGGAACACGGTAGGGCGCCCACGCGATGATCTCCGCCACCTTCATCGACCGGCCGCGGCTCGCGGTCGTCATCGCGATCGTGATCACGCTCGCGGGGCTGGTCGGCCTCTCGCGCATCCCGGTCGCCCAGTTCCCGGACATCGTCCCGCCGCAGGTCTCCGTGCAGGCGACCTATCCCGGGGCCTCGGCCGCCGTCGTCGAAAGTTCCGTCGCCCAGCCGATCGAGGCGCAGGTCGTCGGCGTCGACAAGATGATCTACATGCGGTCGTACAGCGGCAACGACGGCTCCTACAACCTCACCGTCTCGTTCCTGCTCGGCACCAACCCCGACATCAACACGGTGAACGTGCTGAACCGGGTGCAGACCGCGAACCCCGAGCTGCCGTCCGAGGTGCAGAGCGAAGGCATCACCGTCCAGAAGCGATCCTCGGCGATCCTGGAATTCGTGAACTTCTACTCGCCGAAGCGCACGCACGACGTCCTCTTCCTCGCCAACTACATGACGATCAACGTCATCGACGAGATCAGCCGCGTCACCGGCGTCGGCCAGGCCTCGCTGCTGTCGCGCCAGAAATACTCGATGCGGATCTGGTTCGACATCAACCGGCTGAACAATCTCGGCCTCGCGCCCTCCGACATCATCAACGCGATCGCCGCCCAGAGCACGGTGGCGGCGATCGGCCGGATCGGCGCCCGCCCGATCAGCCAGCAGCAGCAATACCAGCTCAACGTCCAGACCACCGGGCGGCTCACCAGCACCAAGCAGTTCGCCGACATCGTGCTCCGCGCGAACCCCGACGGATCGACGCTCCGGATCGGCGACGTCGCCCATGTCGAGCTCGGGGCCCAGAACCTGGACAGCGAGGCCCGCCTCAACGGGGCACCCTCGGTGCCGCTCGCGATCTATCTCGCACCCGGCGCCAACGCGCTCGACACCGCGACGGCCGTCAACGACCGGCTGGCCTATCTCGCCCATCGGTTCCCGAAGGACGTCGTCTACGACGTCACCTACGACAGCACCTCGTTCGTGCGCGACACCGTCCACGAGGTCATCGTGACCCTCGGCGAGGCCTTCATCCTCGTCGTGATCGTGGTCTTCCTGTTCCTGGGCTCGATCCGCGCCACCATCATCCCGACCATCGCGGTGCCGGTCAGCCTGATCGGCGCCTTCGGCATCATGACGTCGCTCGGCTTCTCGGCCAACACGGTGTCGCTGCTCGCGATGGTGGTCGCGATCGGCCTCGTGGTCGACGACGCGATCGTCGTGGTCGAGAACGTCGAGCGCGTCATGGAGGAGAACCCCGAGCTGCCGCCGAAGGACGCGGCCAAGCTCGCGATGACGCAGATCACGGCGCCGATCATCGCGATCACGCTGGTGCTGCTGTCGGTGTTCATCCCGATCGCCTTCATCCCCGGCCTGTCCGGGCAGCTGTTCCGCCAGTTCGCGGTCACGATCTCCTCGGCGATGGTCATCTCGGCCCTGAACGCGCTGACCCTGTCGCCCGCGATGTGCGGCGTCTTCCTTCGCCACAAGGGGCGGCCACGCGGGATCATGGGCCGCGTGCTGGGCGGGATCGAGCGCACACGGCGCGGCTACGCCTCGGTGGTCGGGCGGCTCGTGCGGGTCGCGGTGCTCGGCGTGGTCGTGATCGCGGTGGTCGGCGTCGGCGCGCTCGGCCTGTCGGCACGTCTGCCGACCGGCTTCCTCCCGGAAGAGGACCAGGGCGGGTTCTTCGTGCTGATCTCGCTGCCGGACGGCGCCTCGGTCCCGCGCACCTCGGCCACGATCAACCGGGTCGCCCAGATGGTCGCCCCGCTGCCGGGCGTGAAGGAGGTGTTCCAGGTCATCGGCTACTCGATCGTCGACACCGTCCAGGAATCGAACGTCGGCTTCCTGTTCGTCAGGTTGAAGCCGTTCGCCGACCGGACCACGGTCGCGAGCTCGGCCCAGGCCCTGATCGGCCGCATCTTCGCGCTCGGCCAGCAGGTCCGGACCGCGACCGTGTTCCCCTTCAACCTGCCGCCGATCATCGGCCTCTCCACCTCGGGCGGCTTCGAGTACGAGCTCGAGGGCGTCGAGGGACAGAGCTACGACGACATGAACGGGGTGATGCAGGGCCTGGTCGCCGCCGCCAACGGCGACAAGCGGCTCGCCCGCGTGTTCTCGACCTTCACCAACTCGACCCCGTCGCTGTTCCTCGACATCGACCGCACCAAGGCGCAGGCACTCGGCGTCAACATCTCCGACGTCTTCACCACGCTCGGCGCGACGCTGGGCGGGATCTACGTCAACGACTTCAACCTGTTCGGGCGCGTCTGGCAGGTGAACGTCCAGGGCGAGGAACAGGACCGCTCGGCGATCCAGGATCTCTGGCGCATCTATATCCGGAACAGCTCCGGCGGCACGGTGCCGCTCCGCTCCATCGCGACGCTGCGCATCGTCACCGGTCCGCAGGTCGTGACCCGCTACAACAACTACCGGGCGATCACGGTCCAGGGGTCGCCTGCGCCCGGCCAGTCGTCCGGGACCTCGATCGCGGCGATGGCCGACATCTCGCGCCGCACGCTGCCCCCCGGCTACGCCTACGAGTGGACCGGGACCGCCTACCAGGAGCAGCAGGCGGCGGGACAGACGGGCGCGATCCTGGGCATGTCGCTGCTGTTCGCCTTCCTGTTCCTGGTCGGCCTCTACGAGAGCTGGATCATCCCGATCCCGGTGCTGCTCTCGGTCCTGGTGGGCGTGCTCGGGTCCTTCATCGGCATCACGCTCGCCGGGCTGTCGGTCGACCTCTATGCCCAGATCGGACTGGTGGTGCTGATCGCGCTGGCGGCCAAGAACGGGATCCTGATCGTGGAGTTCGCCAAGGACCGCCGCGAGGAGGGCGCGTCGATCACCGACGCGGCGATCCAGGGGGCGGCGATGCGGTTCCGCGCCGTGATGATGACGTCGGTCGCCTTCATCCTCAGCCTGATCCCGCTGGTGTTCGCGAACGGCGCCGCCGCGATCAGTCGGCGCGACGTCGGAACCCCGATCTTCGCCGGCATGATCGCCGCATCCGGCGTCGGCATCTTCGTGATCCCGATGCTCTACGTGACCTTCCAGCAGCTGCGCGAATGGAGCGGCAGGGTCGGGCGCCGAGGCTCCGGCGAGGCGAAGCACTGAAGCGACACCCCCCGGCTCGCGCCGGAGGGTGTCGACCAGTGATCGTCCGTCGCGCGGTCAGGACGCGCGGCGGACCGTCTCCGGGGCCAGCGAGGCCAGGTGGCTCCGGATGGCGTCGAGCTTCTCGCCCCCGAGCACCATCTCGGCGCACACTGTCCCGATCCGCGCCGGTCCGGCCGAGAAGTCGGGGCGCAGCGTCACCAGCGAGGCATTGGCGAAGGTGTGGCGGTTGCCGGTGTCGAGATAGGTCTCCGCCGGCGTACCCTCGGCGAGCAGGAGATCGTGCGCGGCGAGTTCGACGTGGAAATACTCCACGCTCTCGACGGCATCCGGGCGGATCCGGGCACCGTCGACCAGAAGGCCCGCCGGAACCAGCACCCCGTCGAGGAACAGCGCGTGGTCGGGGCTCACCACCAGGTCGCGCCGCGGCAGACCGTCGCCGAGGGCGCCCGCGGTCACGCGGATCGGGCGCTGCAGCTCCGGCTTCTCGGCGGCCTCGATGCGAACCCGCCGACGGCCGATCCAGACGATCTCCGCCTCGCCGCCGCGGGCGAGAACGAGGCGGTCGCCGACCTCGAGCGCCTCGACGGCACGCTCTCCTGCCGGTGTCGCGATGAGCGTGCCGCGGGCGAAGCAGGGCGGCTGGTACGGTTCGCCGTTGAAGATCCCGGCATCGACGAGAAAGGAGACGCTGCCCAGTCCGTTCAGGTCGATCACCGCCTTAGCGTTCAGCACGATCGCGGCGGCGGCCGCGTTGCCGGAAGCGGTGTAGTAGTCAGCGAGATAGTCGAGCCCGGCATCCGCGGTGACCACGTCGGGCATCGGCGCGTTCGACAGCACGTACTCGGTTCCGTCGGAGAGGAAGCCGAAACCGGTCGGACCCTGGGCGAAGGTCTCCGAGTCGTCGAGGGTGAGCGGCACGCCGGCATTGTCGGTGAACGACAGCGACGAGCCGTTGAACGAGACGTCGGCGTTGCTTGCGACCGCCACCAGGAGCGTGCTCGGGATCGCGAGACCGGATCCGTCGAGCAACGGCGCGATGGCATCGACCGCCTGCTGCACCGCGGGCGGCAGACCGCTGAACGGAACGCTCTGGTAGATGCTGATCCCGGAATAGGTTCCGGTTGTCGGGATGCTCATTCGTCTCGTTCCAGTTGAGTGTGATCAAACCTCAACATGAACGGCGCGCGTGCAGCAAGTAGAGACGCGGCGACGTTTCTACCACGAATGGAGAACCGTCACCCGTTCCGCGCGAGTTCCCGGGAGAGCGTCAGAAGCAGCTCGCGGGTCCGCCGGTTCGAGATCCGGCGGAACAGCTCGGCAAGCTGCACGCTTTCCTCGCTGGTCCGGATCGTATGCGCCACCGCCTCGTCCTGTCCCGCCGCCCGAGCGTCGGCTTCGGCGTCGGCGGCGAGCAGGGCGTCAATGCCCCGGAAGAACACCGCGGCCTCGACCCCGAGCGCGCGCCCGACCAGCCAGAGGCGCGAGGCGGTGAGCGCGTTCTCGCCCGTCTCGTATTTGGCGACCTGCTGGGACGCGACACCGGCGAGCTCGCCGAGGGCCGCCTGGGTCAGGCCGCGGGCCCGCCGGAGCTCCCGGAGCCGCGCGCCGATCAGGCGATCCGCAGCTTCCAGGAGCACGCCGTGCTCCGACCGGGTCCGCCCGGTCTTCCGGCCCGCCATCTCGCCCATGGCACCTCCGCCGCCCGCGTCTCCGTCGATCTGTTCTGAACGCGGTCCGATCCCCTGGCAAGCCGTCTGCCTTCGGCTTGACACCCCAGGGCGACGGACCGAAGAGCCTCCTTGCGCACCGCGCCAAATCCGGCGCCGCATCGCCGACGGGCAAACCCGGGGAGACCGGCCGTGAACATCCACGAATACCAGGCCAAGGAGCTGCTGAAGGGCTACGGCGTCGCCGTGCTCGACGGCCACGTGGCGACCACGCCGGACGCGGCCGAGCAGGCCGCCCGGCGCCTTCCCGGACCGGTGTTCGTGGTGAAGAGCCAGATCCATGCCGGTGGCCGCGGCGCCGGCCGCTTCGCCAACGACCCCGACGGCAAGGGCGGCGTCCGGCTCGCCCGCTCGTCCGACGAGGTGCGGATGGCGGCCGAGGCGATGCTTGGCCAGACGCTCGTGACCAAGCAGACCGGGCCGGCCGGCCGGGTCGTCCAGCGCCTCTACGTCGAGGCCGGCTGCGACAT
>CAXUBX010000016.1:0-44982 GCA_964249405.1 uncultured Acetobacteraceae bacterium
CGGGAGGGCGTCTGGTGACCCGTTCCTTCGCGTCCGTCCCGAGGCGCGCCACCCAGTCCTCGATCGCCGCGACGCTCGGTGTGTCGCAGGCGCTGGTGTCCAGGGTGCTGAGCCGGGGTCCGAGCGCCGGCATCTCCGTCGAGACTAGGCTGCGGGTGCTGGAGGCGGCCAGGCGCGCCGGCTACGTGCCGAACCGGGCGGCGCAGATGCTGAGGACGCGCCGGTCGTGGACGATCGCGTGCGTGATCCCGGACATCACGAACCCCTTCTATCCCGCGCTCGAGCGCGGGGTGCAGGAGGTGGCGCTCGCCGCCGGATACGACGTGCTCGCGGTCAACACGGACGGCGACGCCCGGCGCGAGGATCGAACGGTCGAATGGGCCCGGCAACGGCGGGTCGATGGGCTGGTGGGCGTGTTCTTCGGCCTCCGGCCCGCCGATTTCGCGCGGCTCGAGAGCGCCGGGGTGCCTGCGGTCTGCATCGGCTGGCGCGAGGTGCCGCCCGGCGCCACCATGATCGACAGCCTGTTCACGAACAATCGGCGGGCGGCACGGGAGGCCACAAGCTACCTGTTGGCCCGCGGGCACCGGCATATCGTCATGTTCGGCGCCGCGGGCGGCCCCGGGCCCGATCGGGAGGCGGGCTACGCCGACGCGATGCGCGGCGCCGGCCTGTCTCCTGTCGTCGAGCGAGCGGACGGGTTCACGGAGGAGGCGGGCTACCGGCTGGCGGGCCGCCTGCTCGGCAACGACCCGCGACCCGGCGCCGTGTTCGCGGTGAACGACCTCGTGGCCGCGGGCGCCATGCTGGCGCTCCGCGAGGCGGGCCGTCACGTTCCGGACGACGTCGCCGTGATGGGGTTCGACGACATCCAGCTCGCCCGCCTGCTCACGCCGGCCCTGACCACGGTCAACCAGTTCCAGCACGAGGCGGGGCGCCAGGCGGCCGCGATGCTGATCGAGCGATTGTCGGCGCCGGGCGCCCACGACACGGGACGGAGCCGGGAGGTGGCATTCCGGATCGTGCCGCGCCACTCGGCGTGATGCGGCCAGGAGGGAGGAACGGACTGATGCGGCACGGATCGAGGCGACGGCTCCTGTCATTCGCGACCGCGGTCGCGGCGGGCGTCGCGGGCGTGGGGCGGGCCGAAGCGGCGGTGACCTGGTGGTATGGGCGCGGCTCCAACCCGACGGAGCAGCGGGCGCTCGACGCGCTCCTGGTTACGCCGTTCGACAAGGCGCATCCGGGGAATCCGCTCGACATCGAGTTCCGCGGCTCGGTGGTCGACCGGCAGATCCGGATCGCGTTGCTGTCCGGCACCGCGCCCGACATCGTGATGACGCCGGGACCGAGCTACGTCGTGCCGATGGAGGGGGCGGGAGAACTGCTGCCGCTCGACACCTATGCGGCACGCTACGGCTGGAACACGAGGCTGCTGCCGGCGATCGTCCACATCGGCACCTACAAGGGTCATCTCTACGCGCTGCCGCGCACCGACGAGACGATGGCGCTGTTCTACGACAAGCCCCTGTTCGCGCGGAACAGATGGGCCGTCCCGAAGACGCTCGACGACCTTCAGACCCTCGCCGCCGCGATGATGGCCAAGGGGATCACGCCGTTCGGCGCCGGCAACGCCGATTGGCGAGGTGCGAACGAGTGGTACGTGACGTTGGTGCTGAACCACTACGCCGGTCCCGACAAGGTCTACCAGGCACTGACGGGAAAGCTCGCCTGGACGGATCCCGTGTTCGTGCAGGCGATCGCGCTGCTGAAGAACTGGTACGCCAAGGGCTGGTTCGGGAAGAACTATTTCGCGCTCACCAACGAGCAGGGCTTCGCCGGGATCGCGGACGGTCATGCCGGCATGTCGCCGAACGGGTTCTGGGCCTTCCAGTGGGTGCCGTCGCATTTCGCGACGAACGGCGGGGATCTCGGCGTGGCGCCGTTCCCGACGCTCCGCGCCGGTGTGCCGTATCCGGTGTTCGAGGTCGGCGTCGGCAGCACGCTCTCGATCAACAAGCATGCGAAGAACCCGGACGCCGCCGCTGCCGTGCTCGACGCGATGTTCAACCCGAACTTCTATCTCGCGATCACTAAGGCCTGGCCGGGGGACTGGAACCTGCCGCTCGCGTCGGTCGATCAGAACGCGCTCGCCCGGAATGCGACGCCACAATTCGCCTCGATCGTCGCCGAACTCACCGACGCGATCCGGCAGAACCGCTACGGCTACGCCACCTGGGCGTTCTGGCCTCCGGCCACCGAGCAGTACATCGTGAGCGGGATCGAGCAGGTCTGGCTCGGCCAGGTGACCCCGGCCGCCTACATGGCGCAAGTGGAGAGGACATTCCGGGCGGAGCAGGAGGAGGGCAAGGTTCCTCCGCTGCCGGCTCGCTGAGATCGGGGCCACGATGCTGTTCGTGCTTCCCGCCCTCCTGATCAACGTCGCGATCATCCTCGTGCCGGCGCTGCTCACGGTCGCGATGGCGTTCGTGACCTGGGACGGGACCGGCGCGCCGAGCTGGGCCGGGCTCGACAATTTCCGCGCCGTGTTCGCCGACCCGGTGTTCCTCGAGGCCCTCGCCAACAACTGCAAGTGGACGCTGATCTTCCTCACGATCCCGATCGCGCTCGGGCTCCTCGCCGCCTCGCTCCTGCTCGCGATCCGGACCGGGCGCACGATGTTGCAGGTCATCTTCTTCCTGCCCGTGGTGATCGCGACCGTGATCATCGGGCGTGTCTGGCAGGGCATGATCTACAACCCGAGCTCCGGCCTGTTCGGCTGGCTGCGCACGCACGGCATCACGATCGCCGACCCGCTCGCCCTGCCGGGATGGTCGCTCTACGGCGTCGCGACGGTCGATCTGTGGCACTGGTGGGGGTTCCTCGCCGTCATCTTCTTCGCCGCGATGCGCCAGGTCGACGCCGCGCAGATCGAGGCGGCGCGCCTCGACGGGGCCGGGCTCGTCGCCCTGATGCGTCACATCCTGCTGCCCGCCATCCGGCCGACGATTCTGCTGATGATGATCATGACCGTGATCTGGTCGTTCCTGGTGTTCGACTTCGTCTACGTGCTGACCCAGGGCGGTCCGGCCTATTCGAGCGAGGTCCTGTCGACGCTGTCCTATCGGCATGCGTTCTACGATTTCGCGCTCGGCCCGGCCGCCGTCGTGGCCCTGGTGATCAGCCTGTTCGGCCTCGTTGCCACGTTCTTCTACGTCCGCATCCAGGAGCGAGAGGTGTCGTCGTGAACGCGCTCGACCGGCGGACGCGGATCGTCGCCGTCGTCGTGCTGTCGCTCGGGGTCGCGGTCACGCTGTTTCCGGTCGCGCTGATGCTGGTCAACGCTTGCAAGACGAGTGCAGCGATCGTCGCCGATCCGCTCTCGTTGCCTCGCCTGCCACATCTCGCGAACTTCGCGAATGCCTGGACCGACGCGCATCTCGGCCACGCGATGCGGAACAGCCTCGAGGTGAGCGCGATCGCGGTGGTGCTGACCGCTGTCACCTCGTCGATGGCGGCCTACGCGATCACGCGCCGCCGGATGCACGGCCGTGCGCTGGTCAGCGCGTATCTCCTCGCCAGCACGACGCTTCCGATCCAGCTTTTCCTCCTGCCGCTCTACTTCGCCTTCGCCCATCTCGGGATGATCGACAACCTTCCCGCGGTCTCGTTGATCTACACGGCAATCTACAGCCCGTTCTCGATCTTCCTGCTCAGGACCTACTTTCTCGCCGTGCCGTCGGAGCTCGAGGACGCCGCCCTGATCGACGGGGCGACCTCGTGGCAGGTCTTCACGCAGGTGATGCTGCCGATCGTCTCGCCGGGCGTGCTGACCGTGGCGCTGATCGTGGCGCTCTATACCTGGAACGAGTTCCTGATCGCCACGACCTTCCTGCAGGACAAGGCCGAGCAGACCGCGATCGTCAGCTTCTACGGTCTCGGCGGCCAGTACACGAGCGACTGGGGCGAGATCATGGCCGCGGCCGTGATCATCGTGCTGCCGGTGGTCGCGTTCTTCCTCTTGCTGCAGCGCCGCTTCATCGAGGGCATGGCGAGCGGATCGGTGAAGGGATGAACGGAGGCGCGTGATGGCACTGCCGGACGACTACGAGGAGCGCGTCTACGCCGGCGTGCTCGGCAAGCTGATCGGCGTCTATCTCGGACGGCCGTTCGAGGGCTGGGACCACGCGCGGATCGTCCACGAGCTCGGCCCGATCCGCGGCTACGTGCACGAGCGGTTCGGCCTGCCGCTCGTGGTCACCGACGATGACGTTTCGGGAACGTTCACCTTCGTCCGCGCACTGGAGGAGCATGGGTTCGATCCCGACCTCGACGCGCGGCGGATCGGCGACACCTGGCTCAACAACATCGTCGAACGGCGGACCATCCTCTGGTGGGGCGGCATCGGCCAGTCGACGGAAGAGACCGCTTGGCGGCGTCTCCGCGCGGGGATCGCGGCGCCGGCGAGCGGCGCGATCGCGACCAACGGGCGTACCGTCGCCGAGCAGATCGGCGCGCAGATCTTCATCGACGGCTGGGCGATGGTCAGTCCCGGCAATCCCGGACAGGCGGCCCGCCTCGCGCGCGAAGCCGCGAGTGTCAGCCATGACGGAGAAGCAGTCCACGCGGCCGTCCTGCTCGCGGTCATGGAGTCGCTCGCCTTCGTCGAGCCCGACATCGAACGCCTGCTCGAGGCCGGCCTCGGCAGCATCCCCGAAGATTGTCTGGTCGCTCGCGTCGCCGCCGATGTCAGGCGATGGAGCGCCGCGCACACGCACTGGGAGGAGACGCGCCGGCTGATCGCCGCGCACCATGGCTACGACCGCTATCCCGGTCATTGTCACGTGATCCCGAACCACGCGGTGGTGCTGATGGCGCTGCTGCACGGGCAGGACGATTTCGACCGGGCCATGCTGATCGCCAACACGGCGGGCTGGGACACCGACTGCAACGCCGGCAATGTCGGCTGTCTGATGGGGATCCGGCTCGGACTTGCGGGACTCGATCGCGGGACCGACTGGCGCGGACCGCTCGCCGACCGGGCCATCCTCTCTTCGGCCGACGGTGGCGGCGCCATCACCGACGCCGTTCAGGTCGCTGAGCGCCTCGTCCGGACCGGACGCCGCCTCGCGGGTGAGGCGGTGCGTGCAGCTCCGAAGGAGGGTGCGCGGTTCCATTTCTCCCATCCCGGCAGCGTGCAGGGCTTCACGGCACGGCCCTCCACCGCGTCCGCCGAGGTGGGTGAGACGGCGGATGCCGAGCTGCTGAACGTCGCCGATGGCCGGGATGGGACGCGGCGCCTCGCCATCCGCTGGCTTCGCCGAGGCCGGACCTGGTTCGCGACCACGCCGACCTTCATGCCCGCCGACGTCGACCGGATGCGCACCTACGATCTGCTCGCCTCGCCGACGCTGCATCCGGGCCAGCTCGTCCGCGGGCGCGTCCTCGCCCCGGCGGAAAATGACGGCCCGCTCGCCGTTGCACCCGTGCTCTTCGCCTACGGCGAGGATGACCGACCGACGCTCGTGAGCGGGCCGGAGGCGAGTTTGGAGGCCGGGGCGGACCATTGGTTCGAGTGGCGCGTGCCCGATCTCGGCGGCTGGCCGATCGCGCGCGTCGGGATCTCGGTCACCGGCCTCGCCGACGCTGCTGCCGGCACGTTGCTGCTCGATCGGCTCGATTGGAGCGGGACGCCGACCGTGGTGCTGCGCCGTCCCGATCAGCCCGGCCGGTTCTGGCGCCGTGCCTTCGTCGACGCGGTCAGCCTGTTCGAGACCGGCCGGAAGACATCGTTCGTGCTGTCGCAGGACCAGGGTCGCGGATTGCTGATCTACGGCTCACGGGACTGGACCGCGGTGCGCGTCGAGGCTGCCGTCGCGATCCATCTCGGATCGGGCGGCGTCGCCGCCTCGATCGGCGGGCTCAGGCGCTACACGGCGCTCATGCTCGAGAACGGCCGCCATCTTCGGCTCCGGCAGGTGCGGGACGGTGTGGAGAGGGTACTCGCCGAGACCGAACTGGCGTGGCGGCTCGACGAGCCGGTCCGTCTCGCGCTCGTTCTGCGGGATGGGGTGCTCGTTGGGGAGGCGGACGGAAAACCGGTGCTGCGCGCCGAGGCGCCCGACGGAGCGCTCGCCGGGGGCGCGGTCGGGTTGGTGCTGGATACCGGTTCGCTGTCGGCGGACGCGATCTCGATCGCACCGCCCTGACCGCCCGTTCGAGCCGGCGCCCGTGCCGGCTTCCCGCGGAAGCCGGTGCCGTTCCGGAGCGGACCGGGGTGCTTCGCGCCGGTGAGGACGCGGTCCGACACCAGGCAAGCCGGCGTCAGGCAAGCCGGCGTCAGGCAAGATTGTGGGCACTGTCGCCGCCGGTGACGGCGATCGAGGTCCCGGTCACGAGGCGAGCGGCGTCCGAGGCGAGGAACACGTAGGCGCCCGCCATGTCGTCGGGCGGGAGGAAGGGGATCCCGAGCGGGATCTTCTTCTTCTGCGCCTCGGCGACCTTCTCCTCGAGCGGGCCGTCCGGGACGGCACCCTGCCCCTCCTTCATCGCTTGCGCGTAGCGCGCCGGATGACGGGTGAGAGGGGTGTCGATCAGGCCCGGCACGACGGCGTTCACCGTGATGCCGTGTTCGGCGAACTCGAGCGCCGCCGACTTCATCAGGCCGAACAATCCCCATTTCGACGCCGAATACGCCGAGCCGTCGCGCATGCCGTGCTGGCCCTGGGTCGAGCTCGTGACGATGATGCGGCCGCCACGGGCGAGCATGAACGGCGCGACCGCGCGGATCGTGTTGGCAGTGCCCGTGAGATTGACATCGATCTGGTCGCGCCAGTCGGCGTCTTCCATCTCGAGAAGCGGCCTGAAGGCCTGGATGCCGGCGACCGCGGCGAGGATGTCGATCCCGCCGAACTCGGTGTTCACCCTCGCGGCATGCAGCTGGAGGGCTGCGAAGTCACGGATGTCGGCTCGCACGGAGATGAAGTGCGCGCCCTCGGCCTCCACCAGGCGCCCGGTCTCGGCGAGGTCGTCCTCGGTGGTGATCTCGTAAGACTGGGTCGGGCTGACCCGCCCGGCGACGTCGAGGCCGGCGACCGCCCGGACACCGGCGCGCGCGAAGGCGACGGCGACCGACCGGCCGATGCCGCGCGCGGCTCCGGTGATGAGGGCGGTCCTGCCGGCGAGAGGGTCGGTCGAAGCCATGGCATCATCCCCGTGCGATCCTGACGATCCGATCCCAACGATCGGCGGCGGCGCGCGGCCTGTTCACATCGTCGCGCTGTCGCGCAGCGAACGCGGCGGACCGCGAGCCTGCACGGGACCCGCGCCATCCGCCTCCCTTGCGCGTGCCATGGCGTTTTGCCACGACCGGATCATGGAGGACGATGACGACGGCGCGTTCGTGCTCACGCTGGTGGCCGGCGCCGAGCGCCTGCTCGACCAGGCGCTGATCGACCGCATCCGCGCCCGCGTGTTCGGGGGCGAGCCCAAGATCCTGTCCCCCGGACGCGCGGTCGACATCCCCTGCGAGGGTGCGCCGCGGCTCGACCGGCTGCGGCGGGCCCTCGATGGCGCGCCGGTCGACCTGTTCGCGACGCGGCCGGAGGGGCGGCGGAAGCGCCTGCTGCTCGCCGACATGGACGGGACGATCGTCCGCGAGGAGACGCTCGACGAGCTGGCGCGACGGGCCGGAACCGGCGCGCTCGTGGCCGCGGTCACGGAGCGCAGCATGGACGGCGCGCTCGATTTCGCCGCTTCACTCCGGCTGCGGGTCGAGACGTTGCGCGG
This sequence comes from uncultured Acetobacteraceae bacterium, assembly GCA_964249405.1. Lineage (GTDB taxonomy): Bacteria > Pseudomonadota > Alphaproteobacteria > Acetobacterales > Acetobacteraceae > CAXTPV01. Next base: position 7,789 of record CAXUBX010000016.1, read on the forward strand.
TCTCCCGCTCTCGGCCCTCGAGGACACCTGGCGAGACGTCACGCTGACGGCAGGCGCGCGAGCGCTGGTGGCGACGATGCGGGCGGACGGCGCGACCTGCGCGCTGGTCTCGGGCGGCTTCACGTTCTTCTCGACGCGGGTCGCGGCGCTCTGCGGATTCCACCTCCATCACGCCAACGTGTTGCTGGACGACGGCGCGCGTCTGACCGGCGCGGTTGCCGAGCCGATCCTCGATCGGGACGCCAAGCGCGACATGCTCCTGAATCTGGCCGGCGAGGCGGGGCTGCCGCTCATGGCGACGCTCGCGGTGGGGGACGGGGCGAACGATCTCGGCATGCTGCGCGAGGCGGGGCTCGCCATCGGGTTCCGGCCGAAACAAGTGGTGGCGGAGGCGATCGCCAACCGCATCGAGCACGCCGATCTCCGGGCGGTGCTCTACGCGCAGGGGTTCCGCGACGACGAGATCGTGGAAACGGTATGAACCCGGCCCATGTCGGTCAGGGCGCGCGGCCTGCGCCGGGAGGATTGCGATGCCAGCGCCGGTGAAGCGGGAACACCATTTCGGCTTCTTCTACATCCTCGCCGCCTTTCTCGGTCTGATGGCGGTGCAGGATTTCATGGCGACCGCCGGACGTGGCGTCGAGACGCTTCCCTACAGCCGGTTCGAGACCATGCTGCACGCGGGCCAGCTCGAAGACCTCGTCGTGAGTGCGGACCGCATCGAGGGCAAGATCAAGGCGCCTGCGAAGGGCAAGCCGGACCGTTTCAGCACGGTCCGGGTCGATCCGGGCCTCGCGCAGTCGCTCGCGGCGGATCACGTCACGTTCTCGGGAAGCCCGCCGGCCGGCTGGCTCGCCAGCGCGATCGGCTGGATCGCGCCGCTCGCGATCTTCTGGGGCGCCTGGTTCCTGATCGGACGACGGATGGCGTCCGGGATGGGCGGCGGCCTCGGCGGCGCGGGCGGACTGATGAACATCGGCCGCAGCCGGGCTCGGGTCTATGCCGAGACCGACACGAAGACGCGCTTCCCCGACGTCGCCGGCGCCGACGAGGCGAAGGACGAGCTGATGGAGATCGTCGAGTTCCTCAAGGCGCCGCAACGCTACGGCCGCCTCGGCGCGCACATCCCGAAAGGGGTCTTGCTGGTAGGACCGCCCGGCACCGGCAAGACGCTGCTGGCGCGTGCGGTCGCCGGCGAATCCGGGGTGCCGTTCTTCTCGATCTCCGGGTCGGAGTTCGTCGAGATGATCGTCGGCGTCGGCGCGTCCCGCGTCCGCGACATGTTCAAGCAGGCGCGCGAGAAGGCGCCGGCGATCATCTTCATCGACGAGATCGACACGCTGGGCGGCGCCCGGAACGGTCCGGCGATGGGAGGGCACGACGAGAAGGAGCAGACGCTGAACCAGCTGCTCTCGGAGATGGACGGCTTCGATCCGACCAGCGGCCTCGTGATCATCGGTGCCACCAACCGGCCCGAAGTGCTCGATCCGGCGCTGCTGCGTCCCGGACGGTTCGACCGCCAGGTGCTCGTCGATCGTCCGGACCGCCAGGGGCGCGCGCAGATCCTCAGGATCTACCTCGACAAGATCACGCTGGCCCCCGGTGTCGAGGCCGATGCCATCGCCGCGATCACGCCCGGCTTCACGGGAGCGGATCTCGCCAACCTCGCCAACGAGGCGGCGCTGCTCGCGACCAGGCACGAGGCAGCCTCGGTGACGCTGCTGGATTTCGAGGCCGCGATCGAGCGGCTGGTCGCGGGTCTGGAGAAGCGGAACCGGCTGCTCAGCCGGCACGAGCGCGAGATCGTCGCCCATCACGAGATGGGACATGCGATCGCCGCGATGGCGATGCCGGACGTCGACCCGGTGCACAAGATTTCGATCATTCCGCGCGGGATCGCGGCCCTCGGCTACACGATGCAGCGCCCGCTCGAAGAGCATTTCCTGATGAGCCATCGCGAGCTCGTGCATCGGATGGTCGTGCTGCTGTCCGGTCGCGCGGCCGAGGCGCTGATCTTCGGCGAGATCTCGACCGGAGCGTCCGACGACATCGTGAAGACGACCGAGATCGCCCGCAGCATGGTGGTGCGGTTCGGCATGGATCCGACGCTGGGCCAGGTCGCCTACGAGCCCGAGCGGAACCGGATGCTTCCGGGCACCGGCCCGGAGATGCGCCCGCGCGCCTACAGCGAGGACACGGCGGCGAGCATCGACGTCGCGGTGCGCCACCTGGTGGATGACGCCTACCGCCTGTCGCAGCGCATCCTTTCGGACAACGAGGACCTGCTGCGACGGACCGCGAGCGAGCTGCTCGACCGCGAGACGCTGGCCGGCGAGCAGCTCGCGGCGATCAGCACGTTGGTCGACCGTTCCGCGGTCGAGCCGTCGAGGCTGCCGGCCCCGAAAGCGGCGGAGTAGCGACGGGTCGGACGACGGCCCGGCAGTCGAGGTTCGCCCCCGGGCGGCGTGCCGTCCGCCCCCGTGTCGCCGTGCCGAGGCGTCAGTCGAGCGGCGGCACCGATTCCAGTGCGGCCTGATAGGCCGCCCGATCGGTGAGCAGCGCTCGGGCGTCCTCGATGTCCTCGTCGGTGCCGATCGCGGCCGGGCAGGCGTTCCGGATGTCCAGGATCCGCGCCACCGGCAACGGCGGCCGGGAGCGCCGCTCGGCGGCGATCGGCGCGGCCATGACCGACGATCCGTCGTCGAGTGCATGCATCTGGTCCGCGACCGACGCGGCACCTTCCGAGGTGCAGAGCTGGGGCAGCACGCCGAGACCCTGGAGCGGCCAGCCGAGCGGGGCGAGCACGCGGCTCCAGGTGACGAACAGCTCGCCTCCGTCGGGTAGCTGGAGCAGCGTCTGCACCAGCCCCTTGCCGAGCGTCGACGAGCCGACCACCACGGCGCGGCGATGGTCGGCGAGGGCGGAGGCGAGGATCTCGGCCGCGCTCGCCGTCCGCCCGTCCACCAGGACCACGAGCGGCAGCCCCTTCGTCACGTCGCCGCCCTGGACGATCCAGACATGGTTCGATTGCGGATAGCGGCCCTCCGTCACCGTCGCGACGCCGTTGTCGAGCACCAGGGCGGCGGCGGTCACGGCCTGCTGGAGAAAGCCGCCGCGATTGCCGCGAAGGTCGATGACCATCCCGTGCGGGTGGTCGCCGAGGCCGGCATCGATCAGCGCACTCAGCTCCTCGGCGGTGTCGCGGGCGAAGCCGGTGACGCGAAGCAGCAGCAGCCCGTCGACGCTGGTGCCGAACACGGTCTCGGGCGGCACCACGGCGCGGACCAGGGCGGCGGTCACCGTCCGGCCCTGCACGCGGAGCCGGAGCGTGACGGTGGAGCCGACCGGGCCTGCGAGCAGCGTCGCGGCCTCGTCCGGCGAGGCGCGGCCGACATCGTCGCCGTCGATCGAGAGCACGCGATCGCCGGTCACCAGGCCCGCCGCCGCCGCCGGCCCGTCTGGCGCGATGTCGCCGAGCCGGAGGCCGCGCGCGGTCGCGATCAGGGTCGCGCCGATGCCGCCGCCCTCGCCGTCGAGCCGGTCGCGTTCCTCGCTCGCGGGCTGTGGCGCGACGTAACGGGAGTAGGGATCGAGGTGGTTGAAGAGTTCGTCGAAGAAGCTCTGCGTGACGCCGGTCTGTCCCGCTTCGGCGACGCTCGGCGAGGCCCGGAAGGCGGCGGCACAGATCGCGGCGGCGGCCTGGCCCCAGGCCTCGGCGCTGCCGTCCGGGGGTGCGGGTCCGCGCCAGATCGGGCCGGCGGCGGTGGACAGCACCAGCTCGTGCCCGGTGACGACGGCCTGGAGGGACGGATCGAGTGCCGTGATCCCGCCGAGACCCCAGGCGGCCAGTTCGGGAAGCGGCACCGGATCGAGGATGCGCGGCGCCATGAAGCCGAGCGCGTCGCCGAACACGCTGGCCGCCAGCGTCGTGTCGAACGGCGCGGCCGCCATCGCCGGCGTGCCGACAGCGAGGATCAGCCACACGGCGAGGACGGTCGCGGCCGGACGGATCACGGCCGTGCCTTGCGTCCTCGCGCCGGAGGCGGGGAAGAGGATCCTGCCGGAGGCGGGAAAGAGGATCCTGCCGGAGGCCGGGAAGAGGGCGGCCGATGGCGGGCGGACGACGGGTTGTTCCGGCCGCCGGGGATGCCGAAGACAAGGCTGCCAGTAAGCGGGTTGGCCTCGGCCAGCGTGACTTCGATCGGGTCGGTCAGCCGGTAGCTCGCCCGGCTGCGCCGTCCGATCAGCGCCTGGGACGTCTCGTCGTGCATCCAGAAATCGTCCGGCAGCGATGACACGGGGAGCAGGCCGCTCGCGCCGTTGTCGTTCACTGTGACGAACAAACCGAAGCGCGTCACGCCGGAAATCCGGGCGGCGAACCGTGCCCCGACATGGTCCGCCATGAAGGCGGCGAGGTAACGATCGATCGCCTCGCGCTCGGCGAGTGCCGCGCGGCGTTCGGTCGCGGTGATCGCCTCGGCGTGGTCGGGGAAGCTCGTCTCGGCCCCCGCGTCGAGGCCGCCCGGGCCGAGCCGGAGGCCGGCGATCAGGCCGCGATGCACGAGAAGGTCGGCATAGCGGCGGATCGGCGAGGTGAAGTGGGCGTAGGCGCGGAGCGACAACCCGAAATGGCCGACGTTGTCGGGGCTGTACTCGGCCTGGCTCTGGCTGCGGAGCATCACCTCGTTGACCTGCGGGGCCATCGGCGTGTCGCGCACCCGGGCGAGGATCGCGTCGAGGTCGGCGGGGCGCACCTCGCCGGCCGGTTTGAGCGTGATCCCGAGTGTCGACAGGAAGTCGCGAAGCGACGCGAGCTTCTCGTCGGATGGCGGCGGGTGCACCCGGTAGACGCACGCGCGCCGCAGGCGTTCGAGTTCCTCGGCCGCGCTGACGTTCGCGAGCACCATGAACTCCTCGATCAGCCGGTGGCTGTCGAGTCGCGGGCGAGGGGTCACCGAGGCGACGCGTCCGTCCGCTCCGAGCAGGACCTTCCGCTCGGGGAGGTCGAGGTCGAGGGTGCCGCGCCGCGCACGCGCGCCGAGCAGGGCGCGGAAGGCGGCATACAGCGCGGCGACGTGCCCCGGTGGCAGGCCGAAATCGACGCCGTCGCCGCCACGGTCCGCCTCCCCCTGGATCGCCTCGTAGGTGAGGCGGGCGGCGCTCCGCATCAGGCCGCGGCCGAACCGGTGGGACAGTTTTCGCCCGTCGCGGTCGATCCGCATCTCGGCGTAGAGGCAGGAGCGGTCCTCGCCGGGTTTCAGCGAGCACCAGCCGTTCGAGAGCGCCTCCGGGAGCATCGGGACGACGCGGTCCGGAAAGTAGACCGAGTTGCCGCGGCGGAGCGCCTCGCGATCGAGGGGGGAGCCCGGGCGGACGTAATGCGCGACGTCGGCGATCGCGACCAGGAGGCGGAAGCCGTCGCCGTCGGGCTCGGCGAACACGGCGTCGTCGAAGTCACGGGCGTCCGAGCCGTCGATCGTCACGAGCGGGACGTCGCGAAGGTCAGTGCGGCTCCCGAGCGGAGCGGCGCCGGCGCGGGCCGCCTCGGCCAGGACCTCCTCGGGGAAGGTGTCGGGAATGCCGTGTGTGGCGATGCAGACGAGACTGACCGCGCGTGCGTCGCCGAGCCGGCCGAGGATCTCCACGACGCGGGCCGGCGCGAGGCCGAGATGCCGGCCGGCAGGCCGGGGTAGCGGCTCGGCGAGCACGAGGTCGTCCGGAGCGGCGCCGCCCGTCTCGCCGAGCGGGACCAGCCATTCCGCTTTCTGGCGACGATCGGTCGGCACGATGCGGCCGCCCGAGCCGTCGCCCCGGAACGCGCCGAGCACGCGGGGCGGACCGGCGGCGAGCCGCTTCAGCGTACGGCCCTCGTAGCGCCCGTTGCCGATCGGACGCAGCCGCGCGAGCACGCGTTCGCCGGGGGCCAGCGCCGGCCGTCCTGGCGGCTCGCGCGCCATGTGGACGAGCGGCGGCGGTCCGTCGCCTGCCCACGCGGCGGGACGCGCGATCGGGTCGCCGTCCGGATCGGTGCCGGTCACGAGCACGATCGTGGCGTCCGGCAGGCGTCCGGGTTCGGCGAAGCGGCGATGGCCCGCCGGTGCCATCGTTCCGTCGGCGGCGAGCGACTTGAGGAGGGAGCGGAGGGCAACGCGGTGCTCCGGGCCGACGCCGAAGGCGCGGGCGACCTCGCGCTTGCCGACCCGCCCGTTGCTCTCGGCGACGAAGCGCCGGATCTCGTCACGGCTCGGGAGCTGCCCTGCTCCGGTCGCGACCCGATCCCGCTCCGGCTGGCGACCCTTCGGCGTTCCCCGCCTCGGGGCCAATCAGGCGGCCTTGGCGTTTCGACGCGAGGCCGGCTTGGCGGAGGCTGCCTTGCGTCTGGCCGGCTTCTTCGCCCCGCCCGTCTTCTTCGCCCCGCCCGTCGTCGTCGAACCGACCGGCTTCACGTCAGCCGCCTTCTTCGTCACCGCGCTCTTCGCTCCGGCGGAGGACGCGGGCTTCCCGGCGGTCTTCCTCGCGCCCTTCGCGCCCTTCATCGGCTTCAGCGTCTTGCCCTTCTCCGCGAGCAGCGCGACGGCGTCGCCGAGCGGGATCTCCTCCATCGCGACGCCGCGCGGGAGGTTCGCGACGACGTTGCCGTGCTGGGCGTAGGGGCCGAAACGACCCTTGCGGACCAACACCGGTTCGCCGTCCTTCGGATGCGGACCGAGGCTGCGCACCGAGGCGAGCTTGCGGGCGATCACGTCGACCGCCCGGTTCAGCCCGATCGAGAGCACGTCGTCGTCGCGGTCGAGCGAGCCGTAGATCGCACCCATCTTCACGTAGGGGCCGAAGCGGCCGAGACCCGCCTCGATGGTCTCGCCGGTCTCGGGATGCGGGCCGACGGCGCGGGGGAGCGACAGCAGCCCGGCCGCGGTGTCGAGGGTGATGCCGTCGCCGTCCATCCCGCGCGGCAGGCTCGCGCGTTTCGGTTTCGCCTTCTTGTCCGCCGGGTCGGGCTCGCCCGCCTGGACGTAGAGGCCGTAGGGGCCGCGGCGGACGGTGACCTCCTCGCCGGTCTCGGGGTGGGTGCCGAGCACGCGCATGCCATCGCGGAGCGCCTCGCCGGCTTCTCCTTCCGGGCCGCCGTCCACCACGAGGCTCCTCGTGTAGCGGCATTCGGGGTAGTTCGCGCAGCCGATGAACGAACCCTGACGGCCGAGCCGGAGACCGAGACGGCCGGTGTTGCAGGCCGGGCAGCGGCGCGGGTCGCTGCCGTCGGCGCGGGCCGGGAAGAAATGCGGGCCGAGCTCGCGATCGAGTGCCTCGATCACGTCGGAGATCTTGAGGTCGCGCGTGCCATCGACGGCGCGGGAGAAATCGTCCCAGAAGGCGCGCATCACGTCGCGCCAATCCCTTGCCCGGTCGGAGATGTCGTCGAGCTGCTCCTCCAGTCCTGCGGTGAAGCCGACATCGACGTAGCGGGCGAAGAACGAGGCGAGGAACGCGGTCACCAACCGGCCGCGATCCTCGGGGATGAAGCGGCGGTTCTCCAGCCGGACATACTCCCGGTCGCGGAGCACCGACAGGATCGAGGCGTAGGTGGAGGGACGGCCGATGCCGAGCTCCTCCATCCTCTTGACCAGCGAGGCTTCCGAGTAGCGCGGCGGTGGCTGGGTGAAGTGCTGGTCGGCCTCGACGCTGCCGGCGTGCCGCAGCGGGTCGCGCTCGTTCATCGGCGGCAGCATGCGGCTGTCGTCGTCCGCACCGGTCTCGTTCTCGTCCGAGCCTTCCCGGTAGAGCTTGAGGAATCCGTCGAACGCGACGATCGAGCCGGTGGCGCGGAGGCGGACGGCGCGGTCCGGGGTGACGGCTTCCACCGCGACCTGATCGAGCTCGGCCGACTGCATCTGACTGGCGACCGCGCGCTTCCAGACCAGCTCGTAGAGGCGGGCCTGCTCGTGGTTCAGGTGGCGCGCGACGTCGGCGGGCAGCCGCTCGACATCGGTCGGGCGGATCGCCTCGTGAGCCTCCTGGGCGTTCTTGGCCTTGGTCGCGTATTCCCGCGCGACTCCCGGCAGGTAGTCGGCGCCGAAGGACTGGCGGACGTGGCCGCGGATCGCGTCGATCGCTTCGCGCGCCATCTGGACGCCGTCGGTCCGCATGTAGGTGATCAGGCCGACCGTCTCGCCGTCGAGCTCGATGCCTTCGTAGAGGCTCTGCGCGGTCCGCATGGTCGCCTGCGCGCCCATGTGGAGCTTGCGGCTCGCCTCCTGCTGCAGGGTCGAGGTCGTGAACGGTGCGGGGGGGTTGCGCTTCGCGCGCCTTCGTTCGACCGAGCCGACCGAGAAGGCGCCGCCTTCCACCCTCGCCCGGGCCCGCTCGGCGAGCTCGGCATTGCCGAGATCGAACTGGTCGAGCTTGCGACCGTCGAGGTGGGTGAGGCGTGCGGCAAACGGCGCGCCGGCGGGTGTCTCCAGCTTTGCCTCGACGGTCCAGTACTCGCGCGCCCGGAACGCCTCGATCTCGGCCTCGCGCTCGCAGACGAGACGGAGCGCCACCGACTGCACGCGGCCCGCCGACCGGCTGCCCGGGAGCTTTCGCCAGAGCACGGGCGAGAGCGTGAAGCCGACCAGGTAGTCGAGCGCGCGGCGGGCGAGATAGGCCTCGATCAGCGGCTGATCGAGCTCGCGCGGATGCTCCAGGGCGCGCCGGATCGCGCTCTTCGTCACCTCGTTGAAGGTGATGCGGCGGACCGCGATGCCCCGAAGTGCGCTGACCTCCTCCAGCATCGCCCGGACATGCCACGAGATGGCCTCGCCCTCGCGGTCGGGGTCGGTCGCGAGGTAGAGCGTGCGGGCGCCACGAAGCGCCTTGGCGATCGCCGCGACCTGACGCTTGCCGCGCTCGTCCGCCTCCCACGCCATCGACCAGTCCTCGTCGGGCCGTACCGAGCCGTCCTTCTCGCGCAGGTCCCGGACATGGCCGAACGACGCCAGCACGGTGTAGCCACCGCCCAGATACTTGTTGATGGTCTTGGCCTTGGCCGGGCTTTCGACGACGACGACGTCCGACATCAATACCGTCCCGTGTGTGCTTCCGGCAGGGGCTGGTCCGGAAGGAGGCAGACGCGGCTGCCTGGAAGCGTCTCGACCCGACCGTCGAGTTCGAGTTCGGCGAGCGCCGCAGTCACGAGCGATGCGGAGAACTGGCAGCGGCGGATCAGATCGTCAATGGCGGTGGGTGCGGCGCCGAGGAGGCCCAGCACGGCGTCGCGCACCGTGTTCCCGGTCTCCGGCATGGGCGGCGAGGGCTGGGGCAGCGGGGCGGCCTCGCTTCGTGGAGCGCCCAGGACCCGTGGGGCTGGCGGCCCGTCCGGGAGCACCGCAAGCACGTCGGAGGCCGTCTCGCACAAGCCGGCGCCGTGGCGGAGCAGGTCGTTCGAGCCCCGCGAGCGCGGGTCGAGCGGCGAGCCGGGCACCGCGAAGACCTCGCGCCCGAGATCGGCGGCGAGACGGGCGGTGATCAGGCTGCCCGACCGGGGTGCCGCCTCGACGACGATGCAGCCGAGTGCCAGGCCCGCCACGATCCGGTTCCGGCGCGGGAAATGCCGGTGCGTGGGCGTGGTTCCGAGCGGCATCTCGGCGATCACGGCGCCGCCCCCGGTCGCGATCCGCTCCTGGAGGCGCGCGTTCTCGGGCGGGTAGGGACGGTCGAGGCCGCCGGCGATCACCGCGACCGTGCGGCCGAGCCCCGCCGCGCCTTCGTGCGCGGCGGTGTCGATCCCCCGCGCGAGGCCGGAGACCACGACGATGCCGGCCAGTGCCAGACCCGAGGCCAGCGTCTCGGCGAGGCGCCGCCCGTTCGCCGAGGCGTTGCGGGCGCCCACGATCGCGACCGAGCGGGCGGAGAGAAGCTCGACCCGTCCTGCCACCGCGAGCACCGGCGGCGCGTCCGCGGTCGCCCCGAGGGCGGGCGGGTAGTCCGGTTCGTCGAGCAGCAGAAAGCGGCCGTCGTGCCGTGCGAGCGCCTCGGCCTCGCGAAGGATCGCGTCCGCGGTCGGGACCGCGACGGAGGGTGGGAGTGCGGCCAGCGCCGCCTCCGGCTCGCCGTGGCGCTCGAGCAGCCGCCGGAACGTGACCGGTCCGACGCCGTCGGCGCGCGCGAGGCGGAGCAGGGCGAGCCGATCGGGCGTCACGCCTTGCGGCCGATCGCGGGCTCGTCGCCGGCCAGCAGCCGGCCGATGTTGTCGCGATGCCGGACGAACACCAGCGTCGTGACCAGGATGGCGGCGGCGATCGACGTTCCCCGCCCGGCGACGAGGGCCGCGATCACGCCTGAGACGAAGCAGGCGAGCGCGCCGGCCGACGAGCGGCGGGACGCGTATGCGACGAGGAGCCACGTCACCGAGGCGGTCGCCCCGAAGCGCCAGTCGAGCCCCCAGAGCGCGCCGAGCCCGGTCGCCACCCCCTTCCCGCCACGGAACCGGAGCCACACCGGCGCGCAATGGCCCACCACGACGGCGACCGCAGCCACCGCGGCGCCCGTTGCCGGCGCGCCGGGCATGAGCGCGCGCCCGATCGCGACCGCGAGCAGGCCCTTCAGCCCGTCGAGCACGAGCGTCGCGGCGGCGAGCTTCTTGCGGCCGGTCCGGAGCACGTTGGTCGCGCCGATGTTCCCCGATCCGATCGTCCTGATGTCGCCGAGACCCGAGGCGCGGGTCAGCAGGAGGCCGAACGGGATCGAGCCGAGCAGATAGGCGGAAGCCGCCACGGGCAGCATGGACGTTGCCATGACGTTCTAAGTTTCAGAAATCCCGCACCGCGTCCACCCGGATCAGCTCCCCCCCATCCGCTTCCGCGATCAGCGCCGGGCTTCAGCCGCCGGTCTTCGGTGCGAGTTCGAGCGTCGCCTCGCGGTCGGGACCGAGCCAGGCCGGATTGTGCGCCGTGCCGTCGAAATGCGCCGTCGTCTTGAACAGCTCGAACTGCCCATCCTCGGCCTCCGTCGCCGTGGCGTCGGTGATCCGCCCCTCGTCCGCCGCATCCATCGGGCGGAAGGTGCGCGCCGCCTCGAACGCCTGGTCGAGCACGTGGTCGTTGTCGATCCCGGTGATGACGACGGACGTGGGACGATTGAGCGCATAGTGCAGGCAGTCGATCGGCTGGATCCGCGCCCCGCTCTTCAGGATCACGCCGTTCGAGCCGCCGAACGGCTTCATGGTGATCACGCCGATCCGCTCCTGGAGCGCCACCGGCATCGCCAGACGGCCGAACGAGCGGAAATGGGCGTCCATGACGTTGGACGGCATCAGCACGACGTCGAACTGGAAGCCGTGCGCCCGGGCGACCTCCATCATGTAGACGTGGATCCGGGGATCCTTGTGCCCGGTGAAGCCGATGAAGCGGACCTTGCCCTGCTGCCTCGCGGCGACCGCGGTCTCGATCGCGCCGCCGGACGCGAAGATGCGGTCGGGATCGTCGTAGCGCAGCACTTCGTGGAACATCCAGAGATCGATGTGGTCGGTCCGGAGGCGTTGAAGTGACTGGTCGAGCTGGGCCTTGGCGATGTCCTTGTTCCGGCCGTCGACCTTGGTCTGGAGGAAGACCTTGTTTCGGTAGCCGTCCTGCGACAGCGCGGTTCCCATCCGACGCTCGCTCTCGCCCCCGTTGTAGTCCCACGAATTGTCCATGAACGTGATGCCGCGATCGATCGCGGCATGACAGAGGCGGATCGAGGTCGGCTCGTCGATGCCGGGCTTGGCGAAATGCGACCCGCCGAACCCGATCGCGGACACGGTCTGCCCGGTCCAGCCAAGCGTCCGGTAGAGCATGTCGCCCCGGCGCTCGCCCGGGTCGGAGACGAACGGCAGTGGCGGAAGCGGCCCTGCCGGCGATGTCACGAGATCGATACGGGTGGTCGGGCCGGTCGCCTGGGGCGCGGCGGCGGCGGCGGCGCGCGCGGCCTCGGCGGCTCCGAGGAGGCCGGATGCCGCGGCCGCGCGGAAGAACGTGCGTCGTTCCATGAGATGCCTCCCGGTGGTCAGCCGAGAAGAGGACCCGGGACGGACCAGGCGCAAGGAACGCTGCCGTGAGGCCCTGCAAACCGGCCACGCCGGCGGTCGTTGAAGGCGGGTCGCCGGGGAGAGACGGGTCCGATGCGGATGGCGAGACGTGACGTGCTGCTGGCGGGCGCGGCCCTGATCCTCGGCCCTCCTGGGGCACGCGCCGACCGTGTGACGGGGGGCCTGCCATGGGCGCCCGACGCGGGCGCTCCGCCCGAGATCGCGAAGCCTGGTCCGTGGCTGTTCTTCACCGCCGCCGAAGGCCGGGCGGTGGAGGCGATCGTGGATCGGCTGATCCCGGAAGACGAACTCACCCCGCGCGGCACCGAATGCGGATCCGCGGTCTATATCGACCGGCAGCTCGCCGGCCCATACGGCAGTTCGGCATCCTTCTACATGCGGCCGCCGTTCCGGGAGGGATCGAAGTCGCAGGGCGTGCAATCGAAGCTGACGCCGGCCGACCGTTACCGCGAGGCGCTCGCGGCACTTGACGAGCATTGCCGGAAGGGGTTTGCCGGCAAGGTCTTCGCCGAGATCCCGGCCGCGCGGCAGGACGAGATCCTCCACGGTCTCGAGACCAATGCGTTGACGATCGAGGGCACCAGCGGCCACGCTTTCTTCGAGCAGGTTTTGAAGGACACCCAGCAGGGCTTCCTCGCCGACCCGATCTATGGCGGCAACCGCGACATGGTGGCCTGGCGGATGATCGGGTTCCCCGGCGCACGCTACGACTACCGCGACTGGATCGGGCAGCACAACGAGCCGTATCCGCATCCGCCGACCAGCGTCGGCGGCGCGCCGTCCTGGACCCGTCCGTCGGCGGGCTGACGACATGCCGCGCAGGCTCCCCAGGAAGGATGTCGTCATCGTCGGGCTGGGATGGACCGGTTCCATTCTCGCCGAGCAGCTCACTGCCGAGGGGCTCGACGTGGTCGCGATCGAGCGCGGCCCGTGGCGCGATCCGGCGATCGACTTCCCGGTCTCCTACGCGCCCGACGAGCTCCGCTACCGGATCCGGCACGACCTGTTCCTGCAGCCGAGGCAGACGACGTTCACGTTCCGGAACCGGATCGGGCAGGCGGCGCTGCCGATCCGCACCTGGGGCGCCTTCATGCTCCCGAACGGCGTCGGCGGCGGCGGCCTGCACTGGAACGCCGAGATGTGGCGGTTCCTGCCGACCGACTTCAAGCTCCGCTCGCATGTCACGGAGCGCTACGGGGCTGGCAAGATCCCGTCCGACATGACGATCCAGGACTGGGGCGTCAGCTACGAGGAGCTCGAACCCTTCTACGACCAGTTCGAGTATCTCTGCGGCACCGCGGGAACGGCGGGCAATCTCGCGGGACAGATCCAACCGGGCGGGAACCCGTTCGAGGGGCCACGCTCGCGGCCCTATCCGCTGCCGGCGATGCGGCAGGGCTACGGGCACGCGCTCTGGGCGAAGGCCGCTTCCGAGCTCGGCTATCACCCGTTCCCGCAGCCGTCCGGAAACCTCACGGAGGCCTACACCAATCCGCTCGGGGTCACGGCGGGACCCTGCTCCTATTGCGGGTTCTGCGAATGGTTCGGTTGCGCGAACTACTCGAAGGCGAGCCCGCAGACCACGATCCTTCCCGCCCTCGTCCTGCGGTCGAACTTCGAGGCGCGGGCGCAGTGCGAGGTGACGCGGGTCCTCGTCGACCGCGCGGGTACGCGCGCGACCGGCGTCACCTACGTCGACACATCCGGCACGGAATGGGAGCAGCCGGCGGATCTCGTGCTGCTCTGCGCCTTCAGCGTCTTCAACGTGCAGCTCCTGCTGCTGTCGGGGATCGGTGTTCCCTACGATCCCAGGGCGGCCCAGGGCGTGATCGGCCGCAACTTCACCCACCAGACCGTGTCCGCCGCGATCGGCTTCTTCGACCGGGAGAAATACCGCTTCAACCCGTTCATGGCGGCCGGTGCGATCGGCATGTGCATCGACGAGTTCAACGGCGACAATTTCGACCATTCCGCGCTCGACTTCGTCGGCGGCGGCTACATGGGCCAGGTGCAGACCAACGGACGGCCGATCGAGACGACGCCGGTGCCGCCGGGCACGCCGGCCTGGGGCAGCGACTGGAAGCGGGCGCTCCGCGACAACTACAACAGCACGATCTACGCGGGTGCCGGGGTGCATGCCTCGTTCCAGGCCTACCGTGACGTCTATCTCGATCTCGATCCGACCTGGACGGACCGCTTCGGTCGCCCGCTGATGCGGATGACGATCGACTTCCACCCGAACGAACTGAACATGTCCCGCTATCTCACCGGCAAATACGCCGAGATCATCCGCGCGATGGGAGCGAAACAGGTCGTCGAACAGCCGCGGAAAGGCCCCTACAGCATCACGGAATACGAGACCTCGCATCTCTGCGGCGGCGCGATCATGGGCACCGATCCGACGACATCGGCGGTCAACCCGTATCTGCAGATGTGGGATGTGCCGAACCTGTTCGTGTCCGGGATGAGCGCATTCCCGCAGAACGCCGGCTACAATCCGACCACGACCGTCGGCGCGCTCGCCTACCGGACCGCCAAGGCGATCCGCGAGCAGTATCTGAAGTCGCCCGGCAAGCTGGTGCCCGCATGACGCGGGCGGGGCTCGCGGGGCTCGCGCTCGCGCTCGCGTTCGGCACGACCGCATGGGCTGCGCCCGACCTGCAGGACTTTGATCTCGTCTCCCGCGGCCGTCTGCTGACCGTCGAGGCCGACTGCGCGGCCTGTCACGACGCGCCCGACGGGCGTCCGTTCGCGGGGGGAAGGCCACTCCGGACGCCGTTCGGGACCATGCTCTCCGCCAACATCACCCCGGACCGCACGACCGGGATCGGCGCGATGACGGCCGCGCAGTTCGTCGACGTCCTCCAGAAGGGACGTGGGCCCGGCGGCGTGCACATCTATCCGGCGATGCCGTACCTCTATCTCGCGAACACCGACCGCAAGGACGATCTCGCGATCTACGCCTATCTGATGACCGTCACGCCGGTCCGGCGTCGGGTGGAGACCGACACGCTCCCGTTCCCGTTCGACATCCGCGCGAGCCTCGCCGCCTGGAACCTGCTGTATTTCCGGAAGCATCCGTTCCGCCCCGATCCTTCGCAATCGGCGTCCTGGAACCGCGGCGCCTATCTCGTGAACGGTTTCGAGCATTGCGGCGCATGTCACACGCCGAAGACGATCCTCGGCGGCGACGACACGGCGCACGCGCTGCAAGGCGGCCGGCTGCAGGGCTGGTTCGCGCCGGACCTCACCGAAAATCAGCGACGCGGGCTCGCCACCTGGTCGGTCTCCGACATCGTCACGTATCTCAAGACAGGCCACAACCGCTTCGCTGACGCATCCGGCCCGATGGGCGAGGAGGTGCAGCACTCGTCGTCCGAAGCGCCGGACGGCGAGCTGCACGACATCGCGATCTACCTGAAATCACTTCCTGCCTCCGGTGGCGGCAGCCCGACGCCGCTGGACCCGCACGCCGCGGTGATGTCGGAAGGAGCCGCGATCTACGGGCAGGAGTGCTCGGCCTGCCACAAGCCGGACGGGACGGGCGTCGTGAACCTGTTCCCGCACCTCGCCGGCGGCCCGGCCGTCCAGCAACGTGACCCGACCGACATCATCCGCGTCGTGCTGCACGGCGCCCGCAGCGTGCAGACGCACGACGCGCCGACCGGACCGGCGATGCCGTCGTTCGGCTGGGTGCTGAACGATGCCGATGTCGCCGCGGTCGCAACCTACGTGCGGAACGCCTGGGGCAATGCGGCACCGGCGGTGACCGCGACCGACGTGCGCCGCACGCGTGCAGAGCCGGCAGCCAGTTAGCGCGCGTTCAGCGCCTGACCCGCCCGCGGCGGGACGCTACGTTGTCGGCGACCTTTCGAAGCGGGTGGGAGGGTGATCGTCTCCTGCTCGATCTCATGCCCCAACGTCTTCCGACGCGAAACAAGCAGGCATCGGCCGGCGGCTTGCTTTCCGGCCCGGCCAAGCCCGATGGTGCATCGGTAACGTCACCGAGGCACCACCATGACGGCGATCGTCCTGCCACGCATTGTCCGGCTCGGCGGCGGTGCCGTCGACGAACTCGCGGTCTCGCTCGATGTTCTCGGCTTTCGGCAGCCGGCGATCGTCACCGATCCGTTTATCGCCGAAAGCGGCAGCCTCGAACGACTGGTCGGAATGCTCCGGACCGCCGGGATCGCGTCCCGCGCCTTTTCCGGCGTGGTGCCGGACCCGACCACCGCATCCGTCGACGCGGCGGTCTCGTTCATCGCCGAAGCCCCGCATGACTGCGTGATCGGCCTCGGCGGCGGGAGCGCGATCGACACCGCGAAGGCGGCCGCGGTGCTCTCCGTCCACCGCGGTTCGATGCGGGCGCTGAAGGTGCCGCACGTGCAGGACACGCCCGGCCTGCCCATCGTCGCCATCCCGACCACGGCCGGGACGGGCTCGGAGGCGACGCGGGTCACCGTGATCACCGACGACGAGACGGGCGAGAAGATGCTGTGCATGGGCCTCGCCTACCTGCCGACGATCGCGATCGTCGATTTCGAACTCACGCTGACCTGCCCACGCCGCCTCAGCGCCGACACCGGGATCGACGCGCTGACGCACGCGATCGAGGCCTACGTCTCCAGGCGATCGAATCCGTTCTCGGACGGGATGGCGGTCGCGGCGATGCGGGCGATCTGGCCCAATATCCGGCCCGCCTGCGACGGCGGCGACCGTGCCGCGCGCGAGGCGATGATGCTCGGCGCGTTCGAGGGCGGCCTCGCGTTCTCGAACGCGTCGGTCGCCCTCGTGCACGGGATGAGCCGGCCGATCGGCGCGCATTTCCACGTCGCGCACGGGCTTTCGAACGCGATGCTGCTGCCCGCCGTCACCGCCTGGTCGGTCCCGGGCGATCCCAGACGCTATGCCGAATGCGCCCGGGTCATGCGGATCGCGTCCGACGACCTGCCCGACGAGCATGCGACGGCCGCCCTGGTCGAGGCGATCCGCGCGCTGAACGCGGCGCTCGACGTCCCATCGCCACGCAGTCACGGGATCGACCGGTCCCGATGGGACGAGCTCACGCCGCTGATGGCCGACCAGGCGCTCGCGTCGGGTTCGCCCGCCAACAACCCGCGCGTGCCGAGCAAGGCCGAGATCGTGGCGCTCTACCAGTCGGTGTTCTGATGGGCGATGCCGGCCTCTCGCACGTCGCGAGCCTGCTGCCAGAACGCCATCGCGGTCCGGGCGGCGCCTTCGCCGTCCTCCGCGCGGGCGAAGTGCTGGAGCAGGGGTGCTGGGGCTGGGCGGACACCGCGCGCCGCATCCCGTTCACGTCCGCGACCCCGATGCTGGTCTGCTCGATCACCAAGCAGTTCACCTGTGCGGCGCTGCTGGACCACGTCCGGGACCCGGAGACGTTGGCCCCGCTGCTGCGCGAGCGCCTGCCGCATCTCGATCGAGAGATGCCGAGCGTCGCGTCGCTCTGCCACAACCAATCGGGACTCCGCGACTATTGGGCCCTCGCCATGCTGTGCGGCGCGCCTGCCGAGGGACGTTTCGGGCCGGCGGACTGGGAGCGGCTTGTCGCCGGGACGCGATCGCTCCAGTTCTCGCCGGGCACGCGCTACTCCTACTCGAACGGCAATTTCCGGCTGCTGTCCGACATGCTGGAGACGCACACCGGAACGCCGTTCGCGGATCTTCTCCGGCGCGGGATCCTCGATCGCGCCGGCATGCCGCACGCGGTTCTCAGCCCCGACACGTCGTCCGTCGCCGGCGGGACGGTTGGTTACGAGGGCAGCGTGGCCGAGGGGTTCCGCCCGGCGGTGAACCGGATCACGTGGACGGGTGACGCCGGGCTCGCCGCATCGCTCGACGACATGATCGCCTGGGCGCGCTTCATCGACCGCACGCGTGACGACGTGGACGGGATCCATGCGCGGCTCGCCGCCCCGGTTCGGTTCCTGGATGGGACTGCCGCCCGCTACGGGTTCGGGCTTGCCCGGATGACCATCTGCGGGCGGCCGGTGACCGGGCATGCCGGCGGGCTTCGCGGATTCCGGAGCTTTCGCCTGCATTGCGCGGCCGAGCGGATCTCGGTCGTGGTGCTGTTCAACCACATGGCGGATCCGCGCGAAGCGGCATCGGACCTGCTTGCCGCCGTCCTCGACGGGAGCGAGCCTGCCGGTCCGTCGGCGTCAGGTCCGGGCTGGGCGGGACGATACGTCGACGAGCAGACCGGCCTCGCGGTGCGCCTCGACGGTGCGCCGGACGGCCGGATCCGTCTTCTCTACGGAACCGGTCCGGACGTGCTCGATGGCGACGGTCCCTCGCTCCGGGGGCCGGGCGGCGTCCGGGTCTCGCGCGACGGGGACGGGCTCGTCATGGAACGCGCGGCGGAGAACCTGGTGACCCGCCTGGTCCCGGCCGGCGAGACGGTCGCGGACGATGTCGAGGGGGTGTTCCACCATCGCGAGCTCGACGCGACGCTGACGGTCGCGCGGTCCGGCCACGCGCTGTCCGGCGCGTTCGAGGGGTTCCTCGGAGGCGGCGACATGCAGGCGATGTCGCGCTTCGGGCGTGACATCTGGACGCTGCCATGCCCGCGCGCGCTCGACTACGCGGCGCCGGGCGACTGGACGCTCGCGTTCCGCCGCGACGATCGGGGACAGGTGTCGGGGGTGCGGGTCGGATGCTGGCTCGCGCGCGGCCTCGAGTTCGAGCGACGCTGACGATCAATCCTGCCGGGCCGGAACGCAGGACCGGTCGGCACTGTCCGTCAGATCCCAGACCGCATAGGCTCCGGCGGCGAAGGCGCGATCGAGGTTCCCGAGGCCGGGGCGAGCGAACATGTTGGCGAGCGGCTCGGGCAGGAAGATGTAGGGCTGTTGCGCCACCACGGCGCGCTCGAGCGCGAACAGCGCACTCGTGCCGTCCTCGGTCGTCGCCCGCGCGATCAGCGCATCCATCCGCGGATCGCTGTATCCGCTGACATTGCTCGCATTCGCGGTTCCGAACTCCGCGGCATCCGGATAGCCGCTTCCTCCGCGATGAACCAGGACGGCCTGCCATCCCGACGATGGCCCGTACAGGCGGCCGATCAGCTGGTCGTGCCCCATCATGCGGATGTCCATGGCGATGCCGACCGCGCGGAGATCGTCCTCTATCAGCTGCGCCTCCGCCTCGAAATCGTCGTCGCCCGCGACGACAAGGAGCGTGAAGGCCAGGGGCCGGCCGTTTCGCCGCATGATGCCGTCCGGGCCCGGACGGAAGCCCGACGCGTCCAGCAATCTGGTCGCCTCGGCCGGATCATGGGCGAGGCCGGCGGCGGGTGGCCCGAGATCGGGCGGCACGAGGTCGGCGGACGCGGTCGGCACGAAGCCGTGCTCGGGGAGGGCGTGGCCGTGATAGACGGTCCGGATGATCCGCTCCTGGTCGATCGCGCGCGCGATCGCCGCCCTGACCCGGACGTCCCGGAAGAAGGCGACCGACCGGTTCCGGATGTTCGGCACGAGCTGCATCGTGTAGGCCGACGGAAACAGGGCGCTGCGGTCATGCCGGAGGAGGGCCGCCGCCGGCCAGAGATCATCGGGCAGCGAGGCGGCATCGATCCCCCGGGTGCGCAGCGCCTCGACGGCGGCGGGCCCGCTCATGAACGCCATCACGAACCGGAACCGCGGTGCGGCGCCATCGAAATGCGGGTTCGGCACGAAGGCGAGACCTCGCGCGGGATCGAACGATGCGAGGCGGAACGGACCGTCGGTGACCGCGAAGAAGCGGGGATCGTCCTGGAGGTTGCGCTGCCGCGCGAGCGTGATCGGTGCCCAGCGTCGTGCCGGAAGGGGGAGAAGCTGCGAGAGGCCGTCGAGCTCGAACCAGCGCGCATTGACCGGTTCGGCGAGGTCGATCTCGACGGTGTGCGGATCGAGGGCACGGATCGTCCGGACCAGATCCGGAATGCCGCCGATCCCGTATTCGGCATAGGCGGCACCCTCGGCCCTCAGGAGGGACCAGTCGTAGAGCAGGTCGGACGCGGTCAGCGCCGACCCGTCAGACCAGTGCCACGGACGGAGCGTCACGCGGAACCTCGTGTTTCCGTTCTCGGGAACGATCGACTTGGCGATGCTCTCGCGCCAGCGGATCCGGCCGTCGTCGTCGACGGCGAGCAGCGGCCAGTAGAGTAGTCCGATCGCGTTCTCCGCGACGGCCGAATAGTTCAGCACGGGATTGAGCGTCGCAAATTCGTCCGAAGGCAGCACGAGGGTGTCGCAGGGGCGCGCCGACGGAGTGGTTGTGCTGCCCGCGGTGAAGGTCGTCGCCGCGGCGCCAGGAAAGGCGAGCATCGACAGCGCCAGCAGGCCGAGACTGATCCTGGCGGGACGGGGTCTCGCTTGCCGCATGGCGAGCAGGGATCTCCGGCGATGGGCCAGCACTCAACCAAGCCGGACGCCGCTCGACAAGCCGACCTCGGGCGGCACGATGCGCTCCGATCTCGATCGACCTCAGCGGGGCGCGGTCCGGACGGCGCCGGCGAGGTCAGGACGGCTCGAGATCCGCCGATCGCGAGCGCCGTTCCGCTCTCGCGTCCGACCCGTCAGCCGAACACGCGCCGTCCCGCCTTCCAGGTCGCGACCACGCGGCCTTCCAGCGGGCGACCGTCGAACGGCGTGTTCTGGGCGCGACCCGGCAGACGGCCGGACTGAACCTGCCAGGCGCGCTCCGGATGGAACAGGCAGAGATCGGCCGGCGCATTCTTCGCGAGACGCCCGGCCGCGTCGCCGACGTCGAGCAGGGCGGCGGGGCCGCTCGTCAGCAGCGCGAGCGCGCGGATCAGCGGCAGGCCGGACCCGTGTACCTGAGCCAGCGTGAGCGCGAGCAGCGTCGCCAGTCCGGTGCCCCCGGGGGCGGCCTGGGCGAAGGGCAGACGCTTGTCGTCGGCATCGCGCGGCGTGTGGTCGGAGGCCACCGCGTCGATCGTGCCGTCCGCGAGCGCCGCCGCGACGGCTTGCCGGTCACGCTCGGGGCGGAGCGGCGGCGACAGCTTCGCGTAGGTGCGGAAGGGCCCGATCGCGGTCTCGTTGAGGTCGAAATACGGAGGCGCGGTGTCGCAGGTCACGCGCTCGCCCCGCTCCTTCGCGTCGCGGATCAGGGTCAGCGCCTCGCCCGTCGAGACATGGGCGAAATGGATCGCGGCTCCGGCCAGGGAGGCAAGCCGGATGTCGCGCGCGACCTGGATCGCTTCGGCGGCCGCGGGAATCGCGGGCAGGCCGAGCCGCGTCGCGAGCTCGCCCTCCGTCGCACTCCCCCCGTCGGCGAGCGACGGCTCCTCCGGGTGCTGCACGATCATCGCCCCGATGCCGCGCGCGTAAGACAGCGCATGGCGGAGCAGCCGGGCATCCGCGATCGCCCGGTTGCCGTCGGTGAACGCGACCGCCCCGGCCTCCCGCAGCAGGCCGTACTCGGCGAGCTCGCGGCCGGCGCAGCCGCGCGTCGCCGCGGCATAGGGCAGGATGGTTACCCGGCCGGTCTCGTCGCCACGGGCGCGCAGCAGGCGGACCAGCGCCGGATCGTCGATCGCCGGCCGGCTGTCCGGCAGCGAGGCGAGCGTCGTGATGCCGCCCGCGCTCGCCGCCTCGGCGGCGCTCGCGATCGTCTCGCGGTATTCGAAGCCGGGCTCCCCGAGCGAGGCCCGCATGTCCACGAGCCCCGGGCAGAGGACGAGGCCGTCGGCGTCGGTGATCGCGGCGCCATCCGGGGCCGGCGGGGGCGCCGATCCGAAGGCGAGGTCGGCGACGATGCCGTCGCGCACGAGAACGGTGCCGATCGCGTCGACGCCGGAGGCCGGATCGACGATCCGGGCCCCCCGGATCAGCACGGTGCCGGCCTCAGGCATGCCGGAGACCGCGGTTGCCGCGGTTCGCGCGATCGAGACGAGCCAGCACCGCCATTCGCACGGCGACTCCCATCTCGACCTGCTCGCGGATCACGCTGCGGTCGGGGTCGTCGGCGACCGCGCTGTCGATCTCGACGCCGCGGTTCATCGGGCCGGGGTGCATCACGAGCGCATGCGGCATCGCGCGTGCGAGCTTCTCGGCATCGAGCCCGTAGAAGCGGAAATACTCGCGCGCACTCGGCACCAGGCCACCGGCCATGCGCTCGTTCTGCAGGCGGAGCATCATCACCACGTCGGCGCCGTCGAGCCCGTGCGCCATGTCGTGGAACACGGTCGTGCCGAGCTCCTCGATCGCGGCCGGGATCAGCGTCGGCGGCCCGACCACCCGGACCCGGTTGCCGAAATTGGCGAGCAGATGGATGTTCGACCGCGCGACGCGGCTGTGCGCGATGTCGCCGCAGATCGCGACCGTGAGGTTGCGGAGGCGGCCGAGCCGGCGCCGGATCGTCAGCGCGTCGAGCAGCGCCTGGGTCGGGTGCTCGTGGGTGCCGTCGCCAGCGTTGATCACCGCGGCCCCCACCTTCTGCGCGAGCAGCGCCGGCGCGCCGGATTGCCCGTGGCGGACGACCAGCAGGTCGCAATGCATCGCGTTCAGCGTCGCCGCCGTGTCGAGCAGCGTCTCGCCCTTGTTCACCGACGAGGTGGCGACCGACATGTTGATCACGTCGGCGCCGAGCCGCTTGCCGGCGAGCTCGAACGAGGTCCGGGTGCGGGTGCTGTCCTCGAAGAACAGGTTGATCAGCGTGCGGCCGCGCAGCACGTCGCGCTGGGTCTGGTTCGACCGGTTGAGCAGAACGTGGCTTTCGGCCTCGTCGAGCACCTCCTCGATCAGGTGGGGGGCCAGCCCCTCGATCGCGAGGAGATGGCGGTCGAACTGGTGCAAGCCGGACTTCCTCTCGCGCACAACCGATCGTGTGCGGCAGGTCGAGAACCCGACGCCTGCCCGTCGTTATCGCCCCGGGAGCGACAAGGGAGACCTCCGATGAGCCTTTTCAGCAAGCCGATCAAGACGCTGAACGACCTGTTCGTCCACACCCTGCAGGACATCTACTACGCCGAGCACCAGATCACGAAGGCGCTCCCGCAGATGATCGAGAAGGCCTCGACGCCCGAGCTGAAGCAGGCGTTCGAGACGCATCTCCAGGAAACGCACACGCAGATCGCGCGGGCCGAGCGGGTCTTCTCGATGCACGACGAGCAGCCGAAGCAGGTCACCTGCGCGGCGATGGACGGCATCCTCAAGGAGGCGCGTGAGATCATCTCGGATTGCGACGATCCGCAGGTGCTGGATGCGGCGATGCTGTCGGCCGCCCAGGCGGTCGAGCACTACGAGATGACCCGTTACGGCACCCTGGTGGCTCTCGCCCAGCAACTCGGCCGCGCCGACTGCGCCGGCGTGCTGTCCGAGACGCTCGCCGAGGAGAAGGCGGCGGACAAGAGGCTGTCCGAGATCGCCGGCCGTACGGTGAACCCTCAGGCGGCGGCCTGATCGCGGCGCCATCCTCCTATCGGCCGACGCGCGCGCTCGCGGCGACCGCGACCAGGAGGGCGGCGACCAGTCCGAACGCCGCGGACAGGTCGATCCAGTGCGAGACGAAACCGAGAATGGCGGGGCCCAGCAGGACCCCGCCATAGCCGAGGGTGGTGACCGTCGCGACCGCCAGTCCTGGCGGTAGGCGCGAGCGACGTCCCGCTGCGCTGATGAGAACCGGGACGATGTTGGCGCTTCCCAGCCCGACCAGGACGAACCCTCCCAGCACGAGGATGTGCGGGCGAGCGACGATCGCGACCGCGTAGCCGAGGGTGGCCAGGATCGCGCCACCGGCGATCACCCCGACCCCACCGAGATGTCGGACCACGCGATCGCCGACGAGCCGTCCCGCCACCATGGCCGAGGCGAACACGCCGTAGGCGAGGCCGCCGTCCTGCGTCGGGAAGCCGTGCTCGGTCTTGAGGAACAGCGCCCCCCAGTCTGCGATGGCGCCCTCGCCGAGAAACGCCGCCACGCAGAGAAGTCCGATCAGGAGCGCGATGCGGTCCGGCCTGGCGAAACGGTGGCCGCCATCGCCGCCGCCCTCCGGCACGAGGTCGGCGAATGCGAGCGCCAGGAGCACGAGCGCCAGCGCGGCGCTCGCTGCGGTCGCGTCCGATGGCCCCGTTCCGGCCTCCAGCAGCGCCGTCATCGCCGCCGCACCGACCGCACCCCCGAGACTGTAGAAGGCATGGATCCCGGACATCAGGGCGCGTCCCGAACGCGTCTCGACGATGACGGCCTGGGTGTTCATCGCGACGTCGAGCGCCCCGATCGCGGCCCCGAACAGCGCGACCGCCACGCCGAGTGTCGCGAGCGAGGGTGCGAGGGCGACGAAGGGGAGGGTGGCGGCGAGCGCCACGATGCTTGCCGCGACGACGCGCCGGCAACCGAAACGGCCGGTCAGGGTGCCGGCGAACGGCATCGTCGCCACCGATCCGAGGCCGAGGCAAAGGATCACAAGGCCGAGCGTCGCGTCGTTGATCGCGAGCCGCGCCTTGGCGTAGGGCACGAGCGGCGCCCAGGTGGCGGCGGCCTGGCCGGAGACGAAGAAGGCGAGCCGGGTCGAGCGGAGCCCGTCCGTCCGCCTCACGAAGCGGCGATGACGTCGTCGAGACGGGCGAGCGCCTCGTCCCGTCCAAGGGCGGCCAGCACCTGATCGATCGGCGGACTTGCGTTCGATCCCGTCATCGCGGCGCGGACCGGCTGCGCCACATGGCCGAGCGTGGTCGCGCGGCCGGCCGCGAACGCGGTGAGAGCGGCGTGAAGCGCCTCCGGCTCGAAGACGATGTCGGCCAGGATCGGCCGAAGGGCGGCGAGATCGGCCCGTGCCTCGCCGGTGAGGAGGGCGAGCGCCTTCCGCTCCATCGGCAGCGGGCGCACGCGGACGGCGAAGGCGGCGCCCTCGGCGAGCGCGACCAGATCGTGGGCGCGCTCCTTGAGTGCCGGCATCAGGGCGAGCAGGCGGGCGCGGCCGGCGCCATCGATGGCGATCCCGTCGCGTCCATCGAGGCGGGCAGTGACCTCGCCGACCAGCCGCGCGTCGTCGGCGCGCCGGAGCCAGACCCCGTTGACGTGGGCGAGCTTCGCCGGGTCAAGGCGGCTCGGGGCCCGACCGACGCCGCCGAGATCGAACAACGCCACCTGCTCGGCGCGGCTGAGGATCTCGGCGTCGCCGTGCCCCCAGCCGAGCCGGACCAGACCGTTGCAGAGCGCCTCCGGCAACAGGCCCATGTCGCGGAACTCGGTGACGCTCTGCGCGCCGTGCCGCTTCGAGAGCTTGGCGCCGTCCGCGCCGTGGATCAGCGGGATGTGCGCGAAGCGAGGCAGCGCCCAGCCCATCGCGGCATAGACCTGCGCCTGTCGGAACGTGTTGGTCAGATGGTCGTCGCCGCGAATGACGTGGCTGATCGCCATGTCGTGGTCGTCGACCACCACGGCGTGCAGATAGGTCGGTGTGCCGTCCGAGCGGAGGATGATCATGTCGTCGAGCTCGGCGTTCCGGACCCGCACCTCGCCCTGCACGAGGTCGTCGACCACGGTCTCGCCCTCACGCGGGGCGCGGAGCCGGATCGAGAACGGCGCGTCCGCCGCGGCCTCGGACGGATCGCGGTCGCGCCAGCGCCCGTCGTAGCGGGGCGGCCGTCCGGCCTTGATCGCCTCCTCGCGCATCGCCCGGAGCTCGTCCGCGGTGGCGTAGCACCGATAGGCGTGCCCACGCGCGAGGAGCTCCCTCGCGACGTCGGCGTGCCGCGCCGCGCGCGTGGACTGGAAGACCGGAGGCTGGTCCGGCTCGAGGCCGAGCCAGGCCAACCCGTCGAGAATGACCGCCACCGCCGCCTCGGTGCTCCGGGCGCGATCGGTGTCCTCGATCCGGAGCAGGAACTCGCCGCCGTGATGGCGCGCGAACAGGTAGTTGAAGAGAGCCGTCCGGGCGCTGCCGACGTGGAGCATGCCGGTCGGGCTCGGCGCGAAGCGCGTCCTGATGGCCGTCATGCACGATCCCTACAACACCGGGGGCGACTTCCCAACCCGATCTCGTTTTGGTATCGTTTCGTTCGTGACGGGAGCCCTCGACGCCTTCCTCGATGCGGAGCGCGACCGGCTGCCGCTGTTCCTCCCCGTGCTGATGGGAACGGGCGTCACGGCGTATTTTGGCCTCCGGGTCGAGCCGCCGCTCTGGCCTGTCGCGCTCGGAGCCGTGATGTCGGTCGCGGCGTTGCGGTTCGGCTGGCGGGTGACCTGGGCGCGGATCGTCGCCGCGTCGCTCGCGGCCGGATGCGCGGGTTTCCTGTCCGCGGGTCTCGCGACACGACGGGCGCTCCCGCCGGTCGTGCTGCCGCATCACGCGGTGGTGGTGGTCGGCCGGGTCCGCGCGGTCGACGTCATGCCCGACGGCGGCCGACGCCTGACGCTCGACGCGGCGACGCTCGACGGTGGGCCGAGGCTCGCGAGGTGGCTGCGCGTGCGCCTCCGCGGCAACGACCCGCTCCCCATCGCCGACGGCGAGACGGTGCGGCTGCGCGCTCTGCTCCGGGCACCCTCGCCGCCGCCTTATCCGGGAGGCTGGGACACCCGGCGGGACGCCTTCTTCTCGGGACTTGCCGGATCGGGCTTCGCGCTCGGCCCGGCGTCCGAGGTCGCGGACCCGCCAGGAGGTCGGGCGGTCGGGGTTGCCGCCTGGTGGCAGTCGGTGCGGGACCGGATCGCCGAGCGGCTCCGGGCCGGTCTGCCGGGCACGGACGGGGCGGTCGCGGCGACGCTGCTGGTCGGGATCTCGACCGCGATCCCGGAGCAGGACCGTGCGGCGTTCACCGATTCCGGCCTCGCTCATCTGCTCGCGGTCGCCGGACTGCATATCGGCATCGTCATGGGACTGGTGCTCGGCGCGGTCAGGACCGGCCTCGCACTCTCCGAGCGGGCGGCGCTGCGTCTGCCGGCACGCGAGATCGCCTTTGCCGCCGCCCTCGCCGCCGGCGGCCTCTACCTCCTCGCGACCGGCGCCCATGTCCCGATCGTGCGCTCGTTCTGCATGGCGACGCTGGCGACGGTCGCGATCCTGCTCGGCCGCCGGGCGATCTCGATGCGGGGCCTCGCGGTCGCGGCGACCGCCATCCTGCTGCTCTGGCCGGAGGAGGTGACGGGCGTCTCGTTCCAGATGAGCTTCGCCGCCGTCGCCTCGCTGATCGCGGGCTACGAGATCGCGCGGCCGCTGTTCGCGCGGCTGTCCGGGAACGGGATCGGCCGGCGGATCGGGCTCCACCTCGCCGCCCTCGGCCTGACCTCGCTGCTCGCGGGGCTCGCGTCCATGCCTTACGCGGCGTTCCACTTCGGGCGGATCCAGCTCTATTTCGTCGCCGCCAACCTCGTCGCGGTTCCGCTGACCGCGTCCTGGATCATGCCGTGGGGACTGCTCTCGCTCGCGCTGATGCCGCTCGGGCTCGAGCACTGGGCGCTGGTGCCGATGGGCTGGGGAATCGGCCTCGTGCTGCGGACCGGGCGGCTCGTCTCGGCGGTGCCGGGAGCCGTCGCGCTCTTCCCGCAACTGCCGCTCGGCTTCCTGTTCGCGACGAGCGCTGGGATCGCGCTGCTCTGCCTGCTCCGGACGCGCGTGCGCCTCGCCGGCGTGCTCCTGGTCGCGGCCGGCCTGCTCGCGGGCGCGGCGGCACGCCCGCCGGACCTCGTCGTGTCCGACGACGCCCAGCTCATCGCGCTCCCCGGACCGGGCGCGATCGCGATCGAGAAGGGACGTGGCGTCTCGCGCTACACGATCGAGGCCTACCAGCGCCTCTGGGCCCTGCCGGCCGACCCGGTCAGGCTGCCCCGCGCCGGCGTGTTCCGGAACGCGAGCTGCACGGACACCGTCTGCCGGATCGCCGTCCGACGCGCGACGGTGCTGATCGTGCGCGACCCGGGCGCGCCCGTCACGTGCGTCGGCGCGGCGCTGGTGGTGTCCCCGCGTCCGCTGCACGGCGAGTGTTCAGGGCGGACGCGCATCGACCGGTTCGCCGTCTGGCGAGACGGGGCGTTCGCGGCCTGGTTCGGCCCGGACGGGAGCGTCAGACTGGCGAGCGATCGTGACGCCGACGGTGTCCGGCCCTGGACCGAAGCGGCAACGTCGACGCGGAAGAGCAGGCCCGACCCGTCCCGGCTTCCGGTCGCCGCGGCCGACCCGTGAACGCGGGGTTTCACCCCGCACCCCACCAGGCGCTGGGCGCCTGGACCCCCATTCACGTCAGTCAAATGCGGGTCTGGGCGCGCCGCGCGAGCGGAGTTTGAGGCGGAGCCTCAAGGTCTTCTAGGCGTAGCGCCGCAGCAGCCCGGTCAGTCTGCCCTGCACCCGGACGCGATCGGCCGGGAAGATCCTGATCTCGTGGCGCGGATTGGCGGGCTCGAGCGCGATCGACTGGCCTCGCTTCCTGATCCGCTTCAGCGTGACCTCGGCCTCGTCGATCAGCGCGACCACGATCTGCCCGTTCTCCGCCTGATCCTCGCGCCGGATCACCACCACGTCGCCATCGAGGATGCCCGCCTCGATCATGCTGTCGCCGGCAACTTCCAGCGCGAAGTGCTCGCCTCGTCCGAGCAGCGCCATCGGCACCTCGACCACCGCAGTGGTATCGCGAAGCGCCTCGATCGGCAGGCCGGCGGCGATCCGGCCATAGAGCGGAAGCTGGACGGCGGCTGCCTCGTTCGCGGCCTCGACACCGGCGAGATGTCGGGAGAAGTCGCCCTTGATCACGTTCGGTGCGAAGGAAGGCGGCGCCGTGTCCGGAAGCGGGCCGGTGACGTCCGGCAGCCGCAGCACCTCGAGTGCCCGAGCGCGATGGCGTCGCCTCGCGATGAAGTCGCGCTCCTCGAGCGCCGAGATCAGCCGATGGATGCCCGACTTCGACCGGAGGCCGAGGGCTGCCTTCATTTCGTCGAACGAGGGCGAGAAGCCGGTCTCGCGAAGATGACGATCGATGTAGGTGAGAAGCTCGTGCTGTTTTCGGGTCAGCATGTCAGTCGTCAGCCTCCGGTTCCGGTTTCCGTGTCCGTTCCGCTGCCGGTTCCGCACCGGATCCCTCGGGATCTCACTCCCGGGATCCTCTCGGCAACCGGGACATCGAGCGGCGACTCGGCCGGAACAAATCGGTAACTCAGGGTTTTGTTCTAGGTTTGGTCCAGGGGGACCGTCAACATCTGCCGCGGGGGCAGCGCGTCACGTCAGATCCCGAGTTCCGCGAGGAGCAGGGCTTCGGCATCGCCGCCGGCGGCGAGCGGTGGGGCGCCCGGCGACCGGACGATCAGCGCGTCGGCAGCGGCGAGATCGCGAAGCCGAGCCGAATCCTGCACCCGGAACGGTGTCGCGAGCAGGACGCCGTCGGGCGCGCGCGTCAGCGTCGCGCGCAGATGGTCCGCTCGCTCGTCGTTCGGCGGCAAGGCCGTCGCGACGCGGACCGGTCGCGGCGTGAGCGCGGTCGCACCATCCCGACCGAGCAGGCGCGCGATCGCGGGCAGCAGGAACAAGGCGGCGCACACGAGGGCCGACACCGGATTGCCCGGCAGCCCGAGCACCGGGACGTCCAGCTCTCCGAACCGGAGCGCGCCGTGCATCAGCGGCTTCCCGGGTCGCATCGCGATCCGCCACACATCGGGCACGAAACCGTGCCGGGCGAGAGCAGGACGGACGAGATCGCGGTCGCCGACGCTGGCGCCGCCCGTGGTGACCAGCATGTCGCATCCGGCGGCGGAGGCGGCGATCGTGGCGATCGCGTCGATGTCGTCCGCGGCGACGGGGAGCATGACCGGGTCGCCGCCGGCCTGTCGCACCAGGGCGGCGAGCGCGAAGGAGTTCGACGACGGCAGCGATCCTGCGGGGCGCGGCTCGCCCGGAAGCACGATCTCGTCGCCCGTCGCGAGCAGCGCGATCCTCGGACGCCGGCGAACCGTGAGGTGCGGATGGTCGGCGGCGGCGGCGAGACCGATCGCGCGGGCGTGGAGAAGGGTGCCGGGTTCGATCAGCACGTCGCCCGTCGCGAAGTCGCCGCCGCGCCGCCTGACATGCCGTCCGGGCGCGATCCCGGGTCCGCCTCCGGCATCGACGTGGAGATGCTCGCCGTCGCGGGTTCCGTTCTCCTGGATCAGGACCGCGTCGGCGCCCGGCGGCATGACGCTTCCGGTGAACAACCGGAGCGCCTCGCCGGGGCCGACCGGCTCCTCGGACGGCCGTCCGGCTGGCGCCTCGCCGACGACGCGGAGAACCGCGCCCGCCGCGGCGTCGGCAGCGCGGATCGCATAGCCATCCATCGCCGAGACGTCCTGCGAGGGCTGGTCGAGGCGGGCGGTGACCGGCGCGGCGAGAACGCGACCGCCGGCATCCGCGAGGCCGACCGTCTCGGGGCCGGTCGGCCGGAGTCCGGCGAGGATCCGCGCGCGGGCCTCGGCAATGCTCAGCATGGCGTTCCGGTCCGCTTGACCTCGGGAGGCGGGGTGCGCATTTTCCCGCCCTCCGCAATCCGCGCCCTTTCTTCGAGTGACCTCATGGCCAAGTCCAACACCGTCCAGATCAAGCTCGTGTCCACCGCCGACACCGGCTACTTCTACGTGACGAAGAAGAACGCCCGCGCCCAGACGGGCAAGATGGAACTCAAGAAATACGATCCCGTCGCGCGGAAGCACGTCGCGTTCAAGGAAGCCAAGATCAAGTAGAGCAGGATAGACGCCGGGCGCGCCCGAGGCGGGCCGGGGGCGATTTCTCTGGCTCGCGTCAGGTCCAGGATGATCGTTCCGGCTGAGCATCGCTGGCCAGCGCCGCGCGAGCGTGGGCCGACGTGGCCCGGAGGAACGCCGCGATGTCGGACCAGCCATAGGCGACGTCGTCCATCGCGTGGTGATGGATGACATCCTCGCGGGTGCCTGCGACGACGCCGGCCAACCGCTCGTAGAAGGCACGGGCGGGCGCGTTGGAGGCAAGGACCCAGAGCGCCACACCGCGGAAGCCGCGCTCCGCGAGATGGTGCATCGCCGCCCGCATCAGGGCGCGTCCGGCGCCCCTCCCCTGTGCGGCCCGGAGCGTATAGATCGCGCCGATCTCGCCGTCGTAGCCCGCCTTGCGGAGTGCCGCGTCGCGCTGCGTGCCGCAGGCGACGAAACCCATGGTTCCTTCGAGGAAGACCGCCGCGTGGGGGTCAGGTCGAAGGGCCAGCACCTCCTGCCACATCCGGGTCCGGCCCTCGACATCCCGGAACGTGATCACCGGATCGGGCAGCAGGCCCGAATAGGTCTCGCGCCACGCCTCGACGTGGATGCGCGCGATCAGGCCGGCATCGACGGGATCGGCGCGCCGGACGACGAGGGGCCAGCTGTCGGGTCCGGTCAGAAAAGCTTGTTCCCCGCTCCATAGGGCACCACGATCTCGGACGGATCAGCCAGGTTCAGCATGGCGCGAGCGCGCTCGTCGATCGTGTCGGCGTCCAGAGCCTGATCGCGCAGGCCGTCGACCCGCTGCTTCCAGGAGGCCTGCTCGAGAAGCGCCGACGCCTCGACCGACTTCGCCCGGTCCAGCATCGCGACCTCGCGCGCGTAGCTCTTGAGGCCGAGATCTCCCTGCGTCGCGTTCCAGCCGAAATAGGCCGTAAGCCCGAGGAACACCACGGGCGGCACCGCCTCGCGGGTTCTCCTCTTGATCGCGCGCCAGATCTGCATCCTGGTCCCCCGACCCCGCGTTCCAGGAGCAACATAGCGCGTCGCGTGAAACGCTTCGCCACGGTTTCGCGTCGCCCCGTCACATTCCTGCGCCGCCGTGTTCGGCGGGCCACGCGGACAGGTCGGGATCTCAGCTCGCGCGGAGGATCGTCCGTCCCGCGTAGCGCGCGGCCACGCCGAGCTCGCGCTCGATCCGGATCAGCTGGTTGTATTTCGCGATCCGGTCGGAGCGCGACAGCGAGCCGGTCTTGATCTGGCCGCAATTCGTCGCGACCGCGAGATCGGCGATCGTGCTGTCCTCGGTCTCGCCCGAGCGGTGGCTCATGACCGCGGTGTAGCCGGCCCGCTGCGCCAGCTGCACCGCCTCCAGCGTCTCGGACAGCGTCCCGATCTGGTTCACCTTGACCAGGATCGAGTTCGCGATGCCGCTCTCGATGCCGCGCCCGAGGCGCTCCGGGTTGGTGACGAAGATGTCGTCGCCGACGAGCTGGCACTTGCCTCCGAGGGTCGCGGTCAGGAACCGCCAGCCTTCCCAGTCGTCCTCGGCGCAGCCGTCCTCGATCGAGACGATCGGGTAGCGCGTCGTGAGCTCGGCGAGGTACTGCACCATGCCCTCGCTGTCGAACGACCGGCCCTCGCCCTCCAGCTCGTATCGTCCGTTCCGGTAGAACTCGGTCGACGCGCAGTCGAGCGCGAAGGTCACGTCCTCGCCCGGCGTGTAGCCGGCGGTCTCGCAGGCGCGGGCAATGAAGGCGAGCGCCTCGTCGGCCGACTGGAGGGCCGGCGCGAAGCCGCCCTCGTCGCCCACGTTGGTGTTGTGGCCGGCGTCGCGGAGGCCCTTCTTCAGCTGCTGGAAGATCTCGGAGCCGATCCGCACGGCTTCCGCGAGCGTCGCGGCGCCGACCGGCTGGATCATGAATTCCTGGATGTCGATCGGGTTGTCGGCGTGCTGGCCGCCGTTCACGATGTTCATCATCGGCACCGGCAGCGTGCGGGCGTAGGCGCCGCCGACGTAGCGGTAGAGTGGCGTGCCGGCCTCCTCGGCCGCGGCCTTCGCGGTCGCGAGCGACACCGCCAGGATCGCGTTGGCTCCGAGGCGCGACTTGTTCGGAGTGCCGTCGAGGTCGATCAGCTGCTCGTCGAGTGCCACCTGCTCGGACGCTTCCGCGCCGCGGAGCGCGTCGGCGATCTCGCCCTCGACGAAGCCGACGGCGCGGAGAACGCCCTTGCCGCCGTAACGTGCCTTGTCGCCGTCGCGAAGTTCGACCGCCTCGTGGGCGCCGGTGGAGGCCCCGGACGGCACGGCGGCGCGACCCTCGGCGCCGCTCTCAAGGCGCACGTCGACCTCGATCGTCGGATTGCCGCGGCTGTCGAGGATCTCGCGCGCGATGATGTCGGCGATGGCGCTCATGTCGGGTCGCTCCGGTGCATGTTCGTTCTCTTGGGGCGTCGGGCTCTGAAGCCGCGGGGTTCTCAAACCACGGGACGGGTCGGGGAGGGAAGGGGTGCCTCAGCGCGACGCCGCGCGGACGAACGCGAGCGCGG
The DNA here is from genome assembly GCA_964249405.1 of uncultured Acetobacteraceae bacterium. GTDB lineage: Bacteria > Pseudomonadota > Alphaproteobacteria > Acetobacterales > Acetobacteraceae > CAXTPV01. The sequence continues at coordinate 41,056 of CAXUBX010000016.1, forward strand.
TCGCGGCGAAGGCGGCGAGCCCGAGCACCGTCGCGACCGGCGCGAAGCCGGGGCCGGCCAGCGCGAGCGCGTCCGAGCGTCCGGTGCCCGCGATGATCGCCGCGACCAGCACGCCCGCGAGACTTTCACCGACGATGAGCCCGGACGCGAACAGGGTGCCGCCGCGGTCGGCCATCTCGCGTACCGTCACGGGCAGGCGAGCGCGGCGGCGGCGTGCGATCAGCGACAGCGACGCGCCGATGAAGAGCGTCACGCTGACCGCCGGCGGCAGATAGAGGCCGAGCCCGCTCGCGATGACCGGCAGGCGGAACGATCCGGACCTCGCGAGCCCGAGATCCGTCGCGATCAGGACGGCGCCGAAACCGACGCCGATCGCGATCATGCTCCAGTCGAGGCGGCCGCCGAGGATGCCGGTCGCCAGCGCCGTCATCAGCGTCGCCTGCGGTGCGGCCAGTGCGCGTGCGGGATCCATGCCGGGGCGTGGGAGCGCGCCCGCGAAGCCGTAGGCGTGATAGAGGAGGTCGAGAACCGGCGGGATCACCACGGCGCCCGCGAGGCAGCCGGCCACGAGCGCCAGCTGCTGGCGCGCCGGTGTCGCGCCCACCAGGAGCCCGGTCTTCAGGTCCTGGAGATTGTCGTTCGAGATGGCGGCGATCGCGATCACCGCCGTCGTTGCGAACAGCGCGAACGGGATCGCGGCGGGGCCGTCGCCGGCCGCGAGCAGCAGCAGCGAGGCGAGCACGACGGCGAGGATCGCGATGCCGGAGATCGGGCTCGCCGACGCGCCGACGATGCCGCTCATCACGCCACAGGCAGCGGCGACCGTGAAGCCGATCGCGGTCGCGAACACGGCAGCCGCGATCGCGAGACCGGGCGATGACGGTGCGAAGGCGAGAAAGGCGGCGAGCATGAGGAGCAATGCGCCGGCGAAGACCAGCGCGACCGACGGCCACGCGAGATCGCGATCGGGGTCGAGGACGGCGTTCCCGACCCGCCTCGCGGCGCCGGCCGACGCGGCGAGGCCACGCGCGATCGCCGGCACCAGGCCGAGCAGGGTCCAGACCGCGGCAATCGCGATCGTGCCGGCACCGATCAGCCGGACCTGATGCGACCAGATCGCGAGCGCGTAGGCCTCGGCGCCGAGGCCGATCGGCCGCGTGCCGAGCGCGGTCAGGACCGGAACCGCGATACCCCAGGAGGCGACCACGCCGACGAGGATCGCGACGCCGGCCTCGAACCCCATGAGGTAGCCGGCGCCGAGCAGCGCGGGCGAGAAGCCCGTGGCGACGCGGAACACCGCCCCGCCGACCGGAAGCGTGGCACTCGCGCCGTCGGCCAGCAGGGCGAGCGCGCCGGTCGCGACGTTGATCCCGGCCGCGAGCGCGGCCCCGCGGCCGAGCGTCGCGGCGCCGGCTCCGGCGGCATCCTGGCCGAGCCGGAGCACGGCGGCGGCGGCGACGCCTTCCGGGAACGGCAGCGCGCTCTCCATCACCAGCGCGCGCCGGAGCGGGATCGTGAACAGGACGCCCATCGCGCCACCGGCGGCGCAGATCCCCGCCGTCTCGAACCAGGGAAAGCCCTGCCAGTGCCCGACCATCACGAGGCCGGGGAGCACGAAGATGATGGAGCTCAGCGCGCCGGCGGCGGAGGCTTCGGTCTGGACCGCGTTGTTCTCCAGGATCGTCGCGCCGCCGAATGCCCGCAGCACCACCATGGAGATCACGGCGGCCGGGATCGAGGACGCGAAGGTCAGGCCGACCTTCAGCCCGAGATAGACGTTCGCCGCGGTGAAGACGACGGTGATCAGCGCGCCGAGGACGAGGCCGCGGGCGCTCAGCTCGCGTCGGGGATCGTTCATGTTGGGCGAGACGTGCCGGCTGGAGACGGGACTGTCCATAGCCCTGGTCGACGCGGATGACGCTTCAGCCGCGTCCGTCGTATGCGCCGCCCCAGAGCACCGGACCCGTCGGCAGTCCGGTCGGCGAGCCGCCGCGCGGTTCCAGGCTGACCAGGATCTGGCCGGCTCCGGCGGGGACGCGATCGGCCTGAAGCACCGTGCCGCCGCTCGCCAGCAGCCCGAGCGCCACCGGACGGGCCGCCCCGGCCGGGAGGGACCAGAGCTCGTAGTCATGGCCGGCGGGTGCCGCGAGGGAGCGGACCGCGCGGATCGACAACCGGCCGTCCGCAAGGAGGTCGGCCACGATCACCGGTTCGCCGGCCGTCTTCGGCACGAGGGCTGCGACCGGCACCGGCGACGCGGGCGGCGGTGACGGGCGCCCGATGAAGGCGATGGCGGCGATCGCGGCCGCGATCGCGAAGCCGAGCCCGCCCGCGCCCCAGAGGCGGCCTGTCTGCCCAACCCGACCCGAACGGCGAGACCGGGGCTCCACCTGCCACGCCGTGGCACCGAACGCGCTCCGCTCGATCCGCGTCCAGAGGCTCGGTGGCGGGTCGACCGGATGGAACAGGTCGAGCAACGGGGCGAAGTCGGCTTCCCAGCGTGCGATCGCGCGCGCCAGCTGCGGACTGCCGGCCGCCTCGGCTTCGAGCGCGCGCGCCTCCTCCGGTTCGGCGAGGCCGAGCACGTATTCCCCCGCCCGGACATCGGGCGAGGCGGGGTCCTCCTCGGGATCGACCGTGCTGCCGCTCATGGTTCGCGGCGCCTCATGGCTCGAGACACCGGCGAAGCGCCAGAAGCGCGCGCCGCACCCAGGACTTCACGGTTCCGAGCGGCGCTTCGAGCTTCGACGCGAGCTGCGAATGCGAGAGCCCCTCGACGAAGGCCATCGTGACGATCGTCCGCTGGGCCGGCTCGAGCGCTTCCATGCAGGTGCGGAGCTGATCCGCTTCCTCACGTGCGGCCAGCGCCGTCAACGCGTCCGGTGATGGGTCGGCGAGCTCCGGAACCTCGGCGCCGAGATCCTCGCGTGCGGTCCGCCGCATCACGTCGATCGCTCGGTACCGGAGCAGCGTGGACAGCCAAGCCTCCGGGGCGCCTCGGGCCGGATCGAAGCGGGCCGCCTTCTGCCAGACCTGGAGCAGCGTGTCGTGGACGGCATCGGCCGCGAGCTGCGGATGACGGGTGAGCCGCAGCGCCACGCCGTAGAGCCGGGACGATTGCACGTCGTAGAGCTCCCGAAACGCGTGGCCGTCGCCGGAACCGCAGCGATGAAGCAATGACCCGAGATCGTCGGCGGAACCTCTGCCTCCAGCGACCGACATACCCGACGCCGCCACCGTGCCCTCCTCGAGCCAATCTCGCGATACACTAACCGGTACGATCGGGGATGACCACGGGAGAGGGAAGGATGACAAGTCGGTCGCGGTCATGTCCACTCTACGTGGTCGCCGAGACGCCGGATGCGGGCCGGCCCATCCCAGCGCTGGCGTGCACGCGCCATCTCGCCACGACGCTCACGGATCCTCCTCGTCTGCATCACGGCGCTGGCGGTCCTAGCCCGCGCGGGCGGGCTCGGAGGGCGCGCCAGTTCGACAGGTGCTCGAACATCTACACGGAACGATTCGATCGAACTGCGCCTCGGGCTCGAAGACGTCATATTGCCCGTCACGACGTGCAGATGGCCCAGCCGCAGCCGAGCTCGAGCACGTCCTGCCCGTTCGCGAGGTCCGCGTGGCGAACGTTCTTCGAACACAGCGAGGCAGGTGCAGAAACCGATCAGGCATCTGCCGCCAGCAGCGACGGTGCCGTCGAGCAGTGCCGCGGTTTGACCGGGAACGATCACGAAGCGGAACATGCAGCCAGTGCCGGTTCCGAACGTCCAGAGCACGTCGACCCAGCCCGCGTTGCCGACACGTGATGCATCAGCCACGCCGAAGCCATCAGCACTGTGAGCAGCACGAGGCAGGTCAGAAAACGGGCAGCATGACCAACTCAACCCCGCATGAAACCGACGCTGTCGGCGAGGG
>CAXUBX010000017.1:0-41374 GCA_964249405.1 uncultured Acetobacteraceae bacterium
TCAGGTGCCAGCGGACCGGTCGCCACGTTCCCGTTCGCGAGACCCGCATTGTAGCCGGCGACATACGCCGCCTGCGGCGAAATCCGCCGGAACGCCCGCCATCGCGGCGCGCCAGGGAGGCCGGCTCGCTTCAACATCGTCCATGCAGGATGTGGCATCGCCAACACATAACAGACCAGACCCTGCCCCGACCGCATCTCGCGTGAACGTGCGACGGGCGAGCCGCCGCCCGGGAGGGATCGAACCCGTGCGAGCCTGATGAGACGGCCCCGAAGCATCTCAGGAAGCTGACGAACTGAACTGGCGCGCCCGGAAAGACTCGAACTTCCAACCCCCAGATTCGTAGTCTGGTGCTCTATCCAATTGAGCTACGGGCGCTCGCCAGCACGGGGCGTAGCCCGCTCGCGCGGACCCCGTCAACCGAGCGCCCGCCGGCTCAGTCGCCGAGCAGCCGCTGGAGTGCGGTGTGGGTCGGCCGATGGAGACGGATCGTCGCCCGGCATTCCGGGGTGCCGTAGGTGCCGGAGATCGAGCCGTCCGACCCGTTCGGGGTGAACACGCCGTCGAACACCATCGCATAGACCTTGTGGTCGATCGCGGCACCCCTTGCCTGGGCATGCAGCCGGGCACGGTCGGTCCTGTCCCGGGTGCCCCGGAGGGCGATCACGCCGTCGCCCGGCACGAAGATCACCGAGCGGGCCGTGACGGCGAGATCGCTGTCCTGGCTGTCCGGGCAGACACCGGACACGGTTTGGAGCCGGCCGATCCAGGTCCCGGTGGCGCCATCCGCGCCGGCCCCCACGCAGCCCGCGAGCCCGGCGGCTGCAACGAGGAGCCCGGCGATGGACGGCGTCGGCTTCGCATTTCGCATTCGATCATCCTAAACGATGCCCGGACGGACCCTTCAACCCGCCCCGGAGCCTCCATGACCCAAGACCTGCACGATGACCGGGTGCTCATCCTGGATTTCGGCAGTCAGGTCACGCAGCTGATCGCGCGGCGGGTTCGGGAGAGCGGCGTCTATTGCGAGATCTGGCCGTTCACGGCCGAGCCGGAGGCGATCGACCGCTTCGCACCGCGGGCGATCATCCTGTCGGGCGGTCCCGGCAGCGTGCCGGAGCTCGGATCGCCCCGCGCGCCCGATGGCGTCTTCGAACGCGGCGTCCCGGTGCTCGGGATCTGCTACGGCCAGATGGCGATGTGCCATCAGCTCGGCGGCGAGGTGGCGCCGGGCGACCACCGGGAGTTCGGCCGCGCGCATGTCGACATCATCGAGGATTGCGCGCTGTTCCACGGCGCCTGGGCGCGCGGCGGCCGCGAGCAGGTCTGGATGAGCCATGGCGACCGGGTCACCCGCCTGCCGCCCGGCTTCCGTGCCGTCGCGACGAGCGAGGGCGCGCCGTTCGCGGTGATCGCCGACGAGGGTCGGCGTCTTTACGGCCTGATGTTCCATCCGGAAGTCGCGCACACGCCGCACGGCGCGGCGCTGCTCCGGAACTTCACGCACCATGTCGCAGGCTGCGGCGGCGCCTGGACGATGGCGGCGTTCCGCGACATGGAGATCGCACGGATCCGCGAGCGGGTCGGCCGCGGCCGGGTCATCTGCGGCCTCTCCGGCGGCGTCGACAGCGCGGTCGCGGCGGTGCTGATCCACGAGGCGATCGGCGACCAGCTGACCTGCATCTTCGTCGATCACGGCCTGCTCCGCGCCGGCGAGGCGGACGAGGTGGTCCATACCTTCCGGGAGCGCTTCAACATCCCGCTCGTGCATCGGGACGCGGGCGACCTGTTCCTCGCCGCGCTCGACGGTGTCGCCGACCCGGAGACCAAGCGGAAGACGATCGGCCGGCTGTTCGTGGAGTGTTTCGAGGACGAGGCGGCGCATCTCGGCGGGGCGGACTTCCTTGCCCAGGGGACGCTCTACCCGGACGTGATCGAGAGCGTCAGCGTCACCGGCGGCCCGTCGGTCACGATCAAGTCCCACCACAACGTGGGCGGTCTTCCGGAGCGGATGCGGATGACGCTGATCGAGCCGCTCCGGGAGCTGTTCAAGGACGAGGTCCGGGCGCTCGGGCGCGAGCTCGGCCTGCCGGAGGCGGTCGTCGGCCGCCATCCGTTCCCGGGGCCCGGGCTCGCGATCAGGATCCCGGGTCCGGTCGATCGCGAGCGGGTCGCGATGCTGCAGAAGGCGGACACGATCTTCCTCGAGGAGATCCGGGCGCACGGGCTCTACGACGCGATCTGGCAGGCGTTCGTGGTGCTGCTGCCGGTCCGGACCGTCGGCGTGATGGGCGACGGCCGCACCTACGACAACGCCTGCGCGCTCCGCGCCGTGACCAGCACCGACGGCATGACGGCCGATGTCTTTCCGTTCGACATCAGCTTCCTCTCGCGCGTCGCGGGACGGATCGTCAACGAGGTGCGCGGGATCAATCGGGTGACCTACGACATCACGAGCAAGCCGCCCGGCACGATCGAGTGGGAGTGATCCGTCGGAGCGCACGGAAGACCGCCCCGGTGCGACCTGCCCTGCTCGACGTCGCGGGACGGCGGTTCGGGCCGCCGGCTTCCCGCGGAAGGCTTCCTGCGAGCCGGCCCGGGTGCTATGCGCTCCGGCCTCTCCCTGCCGACGATCGGTCGAACGCGATGCGCACTCCCGTCTCCCGCCGGCTCTCGGACCTCGCGTCCGGCCTGCGGTTCCTGGCCCGCGCCGTGGGCTCGCGCTACAACCCGCTGCTCGCGCAGGTCGTCGTCACGCGCCGCTGCAATCTCGCCTGCGGCTACTGCAACGAATACGACGACGTCTCGCCGCCGGTCCCGACACCGGACCTTCTTGCCGCGATCGACCATCTCGCCCGCCTCGGGACGGCGTCGATCACGTTCACCGGCGGGGAGCCGCTGCTGCATCCCGATCTCGACCGGCTGGTGCGCGCCGCCCGCAGCCACGGCATGATCGTGACGACCATCACCAACGGCTTCCGCCTCACGCGGGACTGGATCGATCGGCTCAACGCGGCGGGCCTGCAGGGCCTGCAGGTCAGCATCGACAATCTCAGGCCCGACGCGGTGTCGATGAAGAGCCTGTCCTCGGTCGAGCGGAAGCTCGCGCTGCTGGCGGAGCACGCCCGCTTCAAGGTGAACGTCAACTCCGTGCTCGGGGTGAGCGGCGAGCGGACCGAGGACGTGGTGACGGTCGCCGAGACCGCCGCGAGATACGGCCTGCAGCACTCGGTGGGCGTGCTGCACGACCACACCGGCATGCTGAAGCCGCTCAGTCCGAAGCAGCGGGGCGCCTATGACCAGGTCACCCGGATCTCGCCGTCGATCGTGCACAGCCTGAACTACTGGCTGTTCCAGAAGCGGCTGATGGAGGGACGGCCGAACGACTGGAAGTGCCGCGCCGGCGCCCGCTACCTGTATGTCGCGGAGGACGGCAAGGTCCATTGGTGCTCGCAGCAGCGCGGCTATCCCGGGATCCCGCTTCTCCGTTACACGCGGGACGATATCCGCCGCGAGTTCCACACCGAGAAGTCCTGCAGCAGCACCTGCACGCTGAGCTGCGTGCACCAGATGAGCATGTTCGACCGCTTGCGGGGTGCGCAGACCATCCTCGATCCGCATCGGGCGGCCGCCGGTTGATTGGCACCACGACGCGAACGGCGCTGCAGCAGGGTGCCGCAGGGGCGGTCCCGGGATCCCGGATGACTTGAGCTGACGGGAGGGTTCAAGGGTTCCGCCTTCGATGGGGCGGGCGGGCGAAGCCCCTGGCCTCCGCTCGTCGCGGACCGACATCGTCCGGAGGCAGGATGAACGAGCGGCTCCTGGCGAGATGCGCCAGCCACCGCGCGGACTGGCGAAGCCAGACGAGCATCTCCTGCCGGCTCGGCCGGTCGGAGGCGACCGGGGCCGCTCGCCGCCGCTCCTCGATCGCGGCGGCGATCCGCGTCGCGCGCGTCTCCCAGGTCAGGGCGCCGCTCTCGGCCAGCGCGTTCGCGCCGAGCCGCTCCGCGAGCGCCTCATCCTCGATCAGCGTCTCCAGTCCGTCGACCAGCGCATCGAGGCAGTCCGGGTGGCAGAGGAACGCGTTCTCCCGGTGACGCAGGACCTCGCGCACGTCGGGGGTGGCGCCTGCCAGGATCGGCCGGCCCGAGGCCATGTAGAGGAAGAGCTTCAGCGGCAGCACCGTCGAGCCGAACTCGGCCAACGGTCGCGTGGACGGCGGGATCACCAGCACGTCCGCCGCGAAGAGGTAGGGCGCGAGCGCCTCCGGCCTCTGCCAGGGGACGATCCTGATGTTGGCGACCTCTCGGGTCAGCGCCTCGATCGACCCGTCGCCGGCCGAGCCGACCAGGATGAACAGGATGCCCGGAAGGCGTCCTGCGGCCTCGATCAGCAGGCCGAGGCCCTTCCGATGGTTGAGGCGGCCGGTATAGACGACCGTGCTCCGCCCGGGCGGCACGCCGATCCTCGATTTCGCGGCCGCGATGGTGAGCCGCGGGTGGAGGCGCCGGGGCTCGAAGCCGTTCCGAATGCAGACCAGTCGAGCCGGCGGGACGCCGAGTTCGAGATACTTGCCCCTCGTGTAGTCGGAATGACAGATGTTGAGGAGGAACCGCGGATGGCCCATCAGGGCGCGGATCCAGGGTTTCAGGGGCGGGATCTGGTCCGGCCACGGCCGGTAATGGTCGAAGACGACCGGCTTGCCGAACAGGAGCGCCATCGAGGCGATCCACAGATTCCGGGTGTAGACGAGATCGGCCTGCCGGAACGCGCGCCGTGTCACCATCGCCAGCCCGCAGCAGAGATGCCGCAGCACGGCCGGCCTGCGAGGGACGGGAGCGCGGACCATCTCGATCCCCGGCGGCCCGGCAATGCGGTCCGGTCCGGGGGCGTGCAGCCACGAGCGGCCGAACAGCGACTGGAGATAGGAGGCGGTCGTCACGAAGACCTCGGCGTCCGCCTCGGTGCTCGACAGGGCGTTCTCGAAGGTGAAGAGGACGTTCACCGATCGTCACGCCGACGCAGTCCGGGCTCCGCGACACTCATGGCCGGCGCGTAGCACGAGGAGGGGCGTGCAGCGAGACGTCCGGCGCCGCTCTTGACTGGCGGAAGCCGGCGGGCTCTTGCTCCCCGATGCCGGCAGATCCGCCTTGATCCTCGACCGCTATCTTCGACGGGAAATCGCCAAGCCGTTTCTGCCGATCCTGGTCATCCTGATCGCGCTGTTCGCGAGCTTCAGTGCGGCGGGCTTCCTGGGCGACGCGGTCGGCGGCCTGATGGCGGGGGACACGATCGCCCGGCTCGTGGGCCTGAAGGTGCTGATCGCGCTCGAGGTGCTGATCCCGGTCGCGCTCTACATCTCCGTCGTCCTGGCGCTCGGCCGCTTCAACAGCGACGGCGAGTTCGTCGCCGCCTTCGCGCTCCGCTTCACGCCGGCGACGGTGCTGCGCGCGGTGCTGGCGCTGTCCGGGGTGCTGGCGCTGGTCGTCGCCGGCCTGTCGCTGATGGTGCGGCCGTGGGCCTACCGCGAGCTCCACGAGATCTCCGCGCGGGCCGAGCACACGCTCGACGTCAGCGCGATGCGACCGGGCACGTTCTACGTGAGCAGGGACGGCGACCGGGTGATCTTCTTCTCCCGCCAGGACCGGCCCGGATCGCCGGCGCGCGACGTGTTCGTGCAGCTCTGGCGCGGCGATCAGGTCAGGGTCATCCACGCCGTGCAGGCCGACGAGCTGACGCCGGATACGGCCGATGGCAGCCCCCGGATCGAGCTGAGGGATGCCCACGTCTACGACATCGGTCTCGGAGGCACGGCGGGCGACCGGATGTTCAGCGCCGGAGAGATGGTGGTCGATCCGGCCGACCGCGACGCGACCACGCCCGCGTACGACGCGGTCGCGGCGAGCAGCCCGAGCCTCCTGCATTCCGGGTTCGCCCCCGACGTGGCCGAGCTGGAATGGCGGCTGTCGACGCCGCTTTCCACGCTCCTGCTTGGCGTGCTCGGCATCCCGATGAGCCGTGCGCGGCCGCAACAGAGCCGGACTGCCAGGCTGGGCGGCGCGATCCTGATCTACTTCGCCTACTACCTGCTGTTCACCTCGGCACGAACCTGGGTGCAGCACGGCGCGATCGCCGCGTTCCCGGGCATCTGGTGGGTCCCGGCACTGCTCGGCCTGTTCCTGGTCGCCGCGCTCGGCAGGCCGGCGCGCAACTTCGAGCTCGGACGCGCATGAGGGCATGCCGGGGCCGGGCGGCGCGTCCGGACGCCTGCTCGCCGGCATGACGCTGCTCGACCGCTACGTGGAGGCGGCCGCCCTCAGGGCGTGCATCCTGGTCGCGGCGGCATTGACCGCGCTGTTCAGCCTGTTCGAGTTCGTCGAGCAGCTCGCCTCGGTGGGACACGGGCGTTACGGGCTCGGCGACGCGCTCGCCTACGTGCTGCTGACCGCGCCCTATCGACTGCTGCAGGTGGCGCCGGTGTCGATGCTGCTCGGCTGCCTGTTGGCGCTGGGCGGTCTCGGCCGGAATGCCGAACTCGCGGCCTTCCGCAGCCTCGGCGTCTCCGAGAACCGCATCATGGCATCCGTCGTCGTTCTCGCCGTGCCGGTCGTCGTCGTGCTGTTCCTGCTGGCGGAGTTCGTCATCCCGCCGGCGCAGCGGATGGCGCAGGAGGACCGGGCCTCGGCGCTCGCGTCGGGCACCGCGGTCCGCGGCGAGAACAGCTTCTGGGCGCAGAACGGCCAGCAATACGTCAACGTCCAGCAGTTCGAGTACAGCAACGTCCCCGAGAACATCGACATCTATGCCTTCGACGGTCGGGGCGAGCTCACGAGCTTCATCCACGCGGATCGCGCGGATGTCAGGTCCGACGGCGACTGGGAGCTGTCCGGCGTGCTGCGGAAGGATGTCGAGGCCGCGCGGTTCCGCACCGAGCGTCTCGCCTCGCTGGACTGGCCGTCCTTCATGTCGGCGGCACAGACGCAGCTGCTGATCCTGCCTCCGTCGAGCATGCCGCCGTTCGAGCTGTACCGCTACACGCGGGCCCTCGAGCGACGGCACCGGCAGGCCACGCTCTACGAGCAGGAGCTCTGGTCGAAGGTCGGCATCCCGTTGTCGATCGTGGCGATGATGATGATCGTGGCGCCGTTCGTTTTCGGGCCGCCCCGGTCGCAGAACAACGGCTACTATCTCTCCATCGGCGCCGCGATCGGCGTCGTGTTCTCGCTGGTCCAGCAGGTCGCGAGCCGTCTCGGTCTCCTGCTCGATCTCGACCCGGGCGTGCTCGCGCTGGCACCCTCGCTGCTGTTGATGATGCTCGCCTTCTATCTGTTCCTCGCGGCGCACCGGTAGAGATCAGGGGACGGCGCCGAGCCCGCGCACGAAGGCGGCGAGACGCACCCGCTGGCGCGCCGTCAGGATCACCAGGATCAGGCTGAAGCCCACGATCTCGAACACGAAATACAGCAGCGGCATCTTCAGCAGGGCGCAGACGAAGATCCCGATCGTGCGCGTGTTGGCGGACAGCACCGACCAGCGCCGGATCGGCCGCGCGAATGTCTCGCGATACCGGCGGCGGAGCGTCGCGGTGCGTTCCGGCCGCGCCTCGATCAGCCGCCGGAGGGTCTGGTGATCGAGGTCCGGACCGGTCGCCGATCGCTGCACCCGGAGATAGAGGAGGTGCAGCAGGCCGGGCAGGCGAAGCGCCCAGCCGCGTCGGGGGATCGCCGGTGCGCCGACGAGCCGGCTCGTCCTGCGTGCCATCCGGCCCCAGGCCAGGCCGTCGTACTCCTGGCGCTGCGCCTCGTAGGCGGCGGACTGGACCGCGTGACAGAGACCGGCCGTGATCGCGACCGGCCACACGAGGCCGTCGTGCCGGCCGAGCCGCCAGGCCAGGGCGAGATAGACCGCGGCGAAGGTCACGTAGTCGCAGAGGCCGTCCAGGATCTTCCCGGTCTCGGACTGCGCGTGGGTCAGCCGCGCGAGCTGGCCGTCCGCGCCGTCCATGACGTGCCAGGCGACCATGAGCACGAAGCCGGCGGCCGCGTATCGCACGTCGTCGTAGCGGAGGTAGGCGAGACCGGCGGCGATCCCGAACGCCATCCCGGCCACCGAGACGGCGTTCGGTGGAATGCCGAGGCGTGCCAGCACCGGGACGAGACGGTTCGCGATCGGGTGCACGACGAGGAGGTTGGTGACATCCTCGATCTCCGCCGTCCGCCGGACCGGCTCGGGATCCTGCGTCGCGATCGGCGCTCCGCCGAAGGGATGGCCCGCGTCGTTCATCGGGTCCTTCTCAGAGCCGTCCGTCGTCGAGGAGGCGCTCGGCCTTCTCGAACCCCGCCGGATCGTCGACATCGAGCCAGACCCGGTGTCCCGCATCGAACACGAAGGCCTGTCCCCAGGCGGCGAGCACGGTCATCGCGCCAGAGATGCTGTCGTCGCCGTGCGCCTGGCTCGCCTCCAGCGCCGCGAACATCACCGGCGTGCACAGGAAGGCGCCGGTGTCGATGGCGTTGAACTCGGCGATCGACTTGCCGATCCGCTCGATCCGGCCACGCGCGTGCTGGACCCGGGTGATGTCGGCCGGATCGTTGAGCGGATCGTCGATATTGTTGTCGACGGCGAGGGTCACGGTGTCGGGCCCGCAGGGGGCGGAGATCAGATCGCGCAGGAGCCCGGGATCGATCAGATGGTCGCACATCGCGAGCAGGAACGGCCCGTCCAGATGCGGCCTGGCCGCCAGCAGCGACACCCCGTTGGCCCGGCTCCAGTCCGGATTGACGACGTGGCCGATCCGGACCGCGAGCCGTTCGGCGATCGCGTCGAGCTCGCGTCGCAGCTCCTCCCCGCGATAGCCGCTGACCACCAGCACGTCGTCGATGCCGGCCGCGCGGATCCGCGCGATCACGTGTTCGATGAGCGGCATTCCCCGGAGCGGGATGAGCGGCTTCAGGCCGCCTTTCCCACGCAGCCTGGTGCCCTGGCCGGCGGCGACGATCACCGCTCTCATCGTGGGGCGGTCATGCGGCGCCGAGGAACTCTCGAAGGCATCGATCGACCAGCATGCTGTAGAACTGGGTCTCGCGGCGGGCTCGGACGTAGCCGGGCGTGATCTGCATCACGCGCCGCGTTCCGCGGATCGACGCGTACCAGTGCACGACCCGCGTCTCCGCCGGCAGCACGGCGTCCAGCGTCAGGCGCCGGCGCTCGCGGAACCAGTGTTCGGAGATCTCCGGAGCCAGCGGGTAGAACACCCGAGGCTCCTGGACGGCAAGGTCGTCCCGCCGGTAGCGGTCGACCACCTCCTGCAGGAGGTGCGGACCGAGGGCGTAGCGCCGGGTCCGCTGCGCCGGCGTCACGGCGAGCATGGCCAGGAGGTAGTCGGAGAACAGGCTGCCGTTCGGCTCCGCGCCCATCACCGCATTGTTCACGACCCGGGCGTAGAACGTCTCGATGCGCCGGAACATCCGCCAGCCCTGCGGCGACCATCGCAAGACCTTCCGCACGAGATCGAGCGCCAAGTGCCTCGCCCAGACCGTGCCCGAGCGGGACGTCCTGACCGGCCGGGGCCAGACGACGAACTCGGATCCGACGAAATGGGTGTGGTCGAGCAGCGGAAGGAGCGAGGCGACGGTCACCGTGTCGAGGTCGAGGTAAACGCCGCCATGCCGATAGAGGATGGCCGCGCGCAGGAGGTCCGTCCGGGTCACCGTCTCGGCGATCTCGTCATACAGGACCCGGAGCCGGCTCCCGACGCCGAGCATGGCTCCGACCTCGTCGAGAAATGCGCGGGGCTCGATCGGGGACAGGGTGACGCCGGGCGCGTTGCGCAACGCGCGGAGTTCCGCCCCGTCCTCGAGCGCGTCGACATGGTGGAGGGTGATCGGCATCCCGCTCCGTCCGGCCGCGGACAGCACGGCGAAGACGTAGGCCCAGGGCAGGGCGGTGCCGATCCAGCAGAAATGCACCTCGGGCGGGATCGGCATCGGGTCGGTTCCCCAGGCGGAATGCGTGGCGCGTCGGGGCCACGAAGCCGCCGGAGACCGCTCGCCCGCGTCGGACCGCGGAGGCTTAGCGGGAAAGCGGGCCTCACACCAGCGTGTGCGCCGTGTCGAAGGCCGCCGCGGTTTGTTTTCGACGTGCCGACCGGCTAGACCAGCGCCGGCGAGAGTGGGAGCGAACGGTTTGCGGTGGAGCATGGGCCGGCAGGAGCGCAGCTACGATCTCGGCAAGATGAGACTTGACGAGCTCTGGCGCGCCTTCTTCGCCACGCCGGCGATCCAGATCTACCTGGCCCTCGCGATCGCCTCCGCGGCCGCCGTCGGACTGGGGCGGGGCGGCTGGTCGCCGGTCGCCGTCTCGGCGATCGCGACCGTCGTCGTCTACCCGTTCGCCTGGTATCTGATCCACCGCTTCATCCTGCACGGCACCTGGCTCTACCGGTCGTCCTGGACCGCGGGGCTGTGGAAGCGGATCCACTTCGACCACCACCAGGATCCGCACCGGCTGGACGTGCTGTTCGGGGCGCCGTCCAACACCATCCCGACGGTCGCGGCCATAACGTTGCCGGTGGGCATCGCGGTCGGCGGCCTGCCGGGAGGCCTCGCGGCCTTCGGGACCGGCATGCTGACCACCTGCGTCTATGAGTTCTGCCACTGCATCCAGCACCTGAACTACAAGCCGCGCTCGCGCCTCCTCCAGTATCTGAAGCAGAAGCACCTGCTGCACCATTTCCACGACGAGGCCGGGAATTACGGCGTGGTCAGCTTCCTGCCGGACCGGCTGTTCGACACCTTCTACGCCGATGCGAGAAGCCGGAAGCGCAGCGCGCACGTGTTCAACCTCGGCTACGATCTCGAGGAGGCGAAGCGCTTCCCCTGGGTCATGGAGCGGAGCGGCGGCCCGCCGCGTGACCGGCCGCCGGGGCCGACCGGCCCTCGGCGCGTGACGTCGCCACCGTGACGGTGCCGCTTCGCCCGGTCCACGCGAGGCCGGTCGACGAAGGTCCCGTCGAGATCATCCCGGCCAGGCTTCCGTCCGAGCTTCGTCGCTTCGTCCGGCTGCCCGGCCTGCTCTCCCGCGGCGACCCGGCCTACATCGCCCCGCTGCACGACGAACAGCGCAAGATCCTGAGCCCGCGGCACAACACGTATTTCCAGAACGCCGAGGCTTCTTACTGGCTGGCACGGCGTGGCGGGCGCGATGTCGGACGGATCAGCGCGCAGCAGGATCGGCGGCTCCCCGACGAGGGGCACTTCGGCATGATCGCCGCCGAGGACGACCCCGCGGTGTTCGCGGCCCTGCTCGAATGCGCCGAGAACTGGCATCGGGCGCGCGGGACCCCTCGCGTCGTCGGACCCTACAATCTCTCGGCCAACGAGGAGCTGGGCGTCCTCGTCGACGGCTTCGAGACCCCGCCGATGCTGCTGATGGGCCACGACCAACCCTATGTCGGGCCGCGGCTGGAGGAGCAGGGCTACCGGAAGGCGAAGGACGTCCTCGCCTATCTCTACGACACCGCGACGGATCTGCCGCCGGGCCCGCGGCGGCTGGTCGATCGGCCCTTGCCGGCGGGCCTCGTGATCCGCCCGCTCGATCTCAAGCGCTACAAGGACGAGGTGAAGACCGTCAGCGAGTTGTTCAACGATGCCTGGGCCGAGAACTGGGGGTTCGTGCCGCTGAGCGAGGCCGAGACCGACCAGATGGCGAAGCAGCTCCGGATGCTGCTGAACGAGAAGCTGATCTGGTTCGCGGAACTCGACGGCGAACCGGTCGGCTTCATCGTCGGGCTGCCCAACCTGAACGAAGCCATCCGCGACCTGCAGGGCCGTCTGCTGCCGTTCGGTTGGGCCAAGCTGCTGTGGCGCCTCAAGGTCGCCTCCGTGAGCTCGGCGCGGATCCCGCTGATGGGGATCAGGCGGAGCTTGAGAACCGGCCTGCTCGGCAGCCTCATTCCTTTTCTGCTGATCGACGCGGTCCGTCGCGAGGGCCGGAAGCTCGGATACCGGTCGACGGAGCTGTCCTGGATCCTCGAGGACAACGCGCCGATGCGCGGGATCATCGAAGCCCTGGGCGGGGTCGCCTACAAGACCTATCGCCTCTACGCCAGGGATCTCGCCTGAGGGTTCGCGCCCGGCCGTCAATCGGCCGGCGTGAGAGCCGCGCCCGGAAGGAGGCCGAGAGAGGCGCCGACCGTCGCGAAGCCGGTGATCGCGGTCTCGACCTGACGCTGATCATGCGCCGCCGTGACGCTGGCCCGCAGCAAGGGCTGACCGTCGGGGGTCGCCGGCGGCAGCACGAGATTGACATAGATCCCGTGATCCATCAGCCGGTTCCAGAACGAGGCTGCCACGCCGACATCGGGCATGCGGACGGCGACGATCGGACTGCCGCTCGGCCCGACCGTGAACCCCGCCGCGCGCAATCCTCCCGAGAGCTGGCTCGCGTTGGCGAGCAGGCGTGAGCGGAGCGCCGGCGCCTCCTGCAGCCGCCTGAGCGCGGCCCGCACGGACGCGATCACGGCGGGCGGCGGCGAGGCGGAGAACATGTACGGGCGACAGACGACCCGGAGCAGCTCGAAGCCGGGATCATCGGAGACGCAGTAGCCGCCGACGCTGCCGAGGCTTTTCGAGAAGGTGCCGACGATGAAATCGACGTCGCGCTCCACGTCCGCCTGCTCGGCGAGGCCGCGTCCGCGTCCGCCGAGCACGCCGAGGGAGTGCGCCTCGTCCACCAGCAGCGACGCACCCGTCTCCCGCTTGACCGCCGCGATCTCGGCCAGCGGGGCGACATCGCCGAGCATGGAGTAGATGCCTTCGACCACCACGAGCCGGCTGCCGGGCATTCCGTCGAGGCGTCGCAGCCGACGATGGAGATCGTCCGCGTCGTTGTGCCGGAAGCGGATCACCTGCGCTTCCGCGAGCCGGCTGCCGTCGTAGATGCTGGCGTGGCTGTCGGCGTCGATCAGGAGGTGATCGTCCTTGCCGGCGAGGACGGACAGCATGCCGAGATTGGCCTGGTAGCCGGTCGTGAACACCATGCAGGATCGGCGCCCGTAGAACGCGGCCAGCTCGGCTTCGAGCCTGCCATGGAGCGCGTAGGTGCCGTTGGCGATCCTTGAGCCCGTCGTTCCGCTGCCATAGAGCGCCAGCGCCTCGGCCGACGCGGCCAGGCAGTCGGGATCGTGGCTCAGCCCGAGATAGTTGTTGGTGCCGAGCAGCAACGTCCTGCGGCCGTCGATGACGCCTTCGGTCGGCGACAGCGCACGCTCGATCACGACCCGGAACGGGTCCCGGCCGGCGCGGAGCAGCGAGTGCCTGGCCTCGCCGAGCGCCGCGAACTTTCCGAGGATGGTCACGACGGCTCGATCACCGGCCGAGCACCATCGGGCGGAGACGCGTCATCTGCCGGCCTTCAGCTCGACCAGGCAGCGCGCGAGGTCGTCGATGGTCCGGATGTTGGCCAGGCGGTCGAGGGGTACCGACACGTCCAGCTCGTCCTCGATCTCCATGACGAAGTTCATCAGTGCCAGACTGTCGAGGCCGAGATCGTCCGTGATGACGCTGGCCCCCGTGATCGGTCGCGTGACCTTCGGGTTGGCGGACAGCGTCCGGATCACCTGTCTGGTCACCGCCTCCTGGTCGACATCCATGCCCTGCACCCCCGGTCAGCGCTCGAGACGGAGATCGAGCGTGCGAAGGAATGCTCCCCGCGGGCGAGCGCGCTTCCTGATCGACGTCTCCGACACGGGCATCCTTCGCGCTTTCTCAGGCCACCGAGGAGACGGGCGGCGCCGCATCGAAGGCGCCGGCCAGGAGCATCTGCCTGGCCCGGGTCCGGCTGAGCTTGCCGGACGAGGTCTGGGGAAGACTGCGCGGAGGCACCAGGACCACGGAGACCTCGACGCCGTAGCGTCGCCGGAACAGCGCGGTCGCCTCGGCGCGCAGCGTCTCGCGCACCTCCGGAACCGTGGAGCGGCATTGCACGAGGGCGACGATCTCCTCGGCGTTTCCGCCGTCCACCGAGAACACCACGATGTCGCGAGAGCGCACGACGGCAAGGTCGGTCTCTGCCGCCCATTCGAGATCCTGCGGCCAGACGTTGCGGCCGTTGACGATCATGAGGTCCTTGGCCCGGCCGCTGACCACGATCTCGCCCCCGACGAGATAGCCGAGGTCGCCGGTGTTCAGCCAGCCATCCGGCGACAGCACCTGCGCGGTCTCGTCCGGATGGGCATGGTAGCCCTCCATGATGCTCGGGCCGCGCACGAAGATGGTTCCGACGCGCCGCTCCGGAAGCGGCCGGGCGGCATCGTCGCGCACCTCCAGCTCGTGCCCCGGAAGGATCGGCCCGCAGCGGACGAAGCCACGACCGTCCGCGTCGTCCTCGGGAACCGGGCGGGCCAGTCCGTGGTGCTCGAGCGCGTCGCGCCCGACGAAATCGGTGCAGATGCCGCGACCGAGGGGCGCGAAAGAGAGCGCCAGCGCGGCTTCGGCCATTCCGTAGCTTGCGACGAACGCCTGCTGGCGGAAGCCGTGGCTGGCGAAGCTGGCGCCGAAGGCCTGCAGCGCCCCGGGCCGGATCATGTCGCCGCCGACCCCGGCGGCACGCCAGCTCGAGAGGTCGAGGTCGTCGGGCGCGCTCTCGGCTTTCCGGGCGCAGAGCTCGTAGCCGAACGAGGGGCTGTAGGCGAGCGTCCCGCGGTTGCGGCTGATGAGCTCGAGCCAGACCAGGGGTCTGCGGCTGAATTCGCGGGTCGGCAGGAGGTCGACCGAGATCTGGCAGGCCATCGGCGTGAGCAGGAACCCGACCAGCCCCATGTCGTGGTAGAACGGCAGCCACGACACCCCGCGGTCGCCGGTGCGGACGGCGAGGCCGTCGCGGCCGATGGCGGCGGCGTTCGCCATGACCGCGCGCTGGGTCACCGCGACGCCGAGCGGGAATCTCGTGCTCCCCGAGGAGAACTGGAGATAGGAGAGGCCGGCCGGATCAGGAGCCGGGAGGGCGGCCCGGCTCGGTTCCAGTGCCTGGATGTCCGCTTGTGTCCCGACCAGGCGCATCGCGAGGCCCGCCGTCGCCTCGCGGACCCAGGCCATGAGCATCTCCGGCGCGAACGCCGCGACGGCGCCGGCGCTGCCGATCATCCGTCGGAGGCTCGCGATGTAGGCCTCGCTGCCGGCGAAGGCCGCCGGCAGCGGCAGTGGCACCGGGACCAGCCCGGCATACTGGCAGGCGAAGAACGCCCGGATGAAGTCGCCGTCGTTGTCGGCGACGATCGCGACCCGGTCGCCCCGGGGGACGTCGAGCGCCAGCAGGCGGCGCGCCTGACCGAGCGCCTGCTCGCGCAGCTCGCGGTAGGGAAGCGCCTCCCGCAGCGCCCCGCGTCCCGTATAGACGTTGATCCCCGCATCGCCGAGCGCCGCGTAGTCGAGCGCATCCGGCAGTGTCTGGAAGTCGGCAAGGCGGCGTGGAGACCCGGGATCGGATGGCGTCGGTCGGGCTGGATGGAGCACGGGGGGAAATGATCCTTGCGAAGGAACTCTGTTCCGGCCCGGAACGGCCCGGCGCGGTCTCTCCCTCTCTCGCCCGAGGGCCCCCAGGTGTCGATGGGCGGCCGCGATGCTCGGGCCGCCGGTCGGGGAAACCGGCAATACAACATCGTCCGACGGAGTTCCACGCGGCTTTCGCCCCGGCCCTGAGCCCGGCCGTCGATGTCGTCTCGCACCCCTACAACGGGTCCTCGCCCGGCTTGTCAACTCCGGACCGGTCCGGGCCCGGTCGTCCGCCCGAGCCGGGGCACCCGGGACCGCGTGGCCCCGCCGGCCAGGATCGGGCAGACGGGACCCCCGGAACGGAACGCCGCGCGCGGCGATGATGATACCTGCCCAGCGGGAAGAGACGAGATGGACGACGACAGGATCTGGCATTTCGAGGAGAGCCTCTGGACCGCGGATCCGGGGCATTACGCGGAGTCGATCGACGACGAATGCCTGATGGTGCTTCCCGAACCCCCCTTCATCGCGACCGGTCGCCAGGCGGTCGACGCGGTGTCCCGCACGCCGCGCTGGACCGAGGTGTCGCTCACCGAGCGGCAGGTCGCGCGCCCCCAGGAGGGCCTGATCGTGATCGCCTACAAGGCCCGGGCCGCCCGCGAGGGCATGGCGTCGTACGAGGCGCATTGCACCTCCACGTATCGCCGCCTGGCGCACGAGGAATGGCGGGTGGTCCAGCACCAGCAGACCCCGCCGCTGATCACCCGCGCCTGAGTCCGGCCGACCGTCCGACCGGCGCCGCCGCCTCCTTGCCCATCGCGACGTGCGGGACGGTGACCTCGGTGAACACCGGCCCGTCCGCGACCCAGCCGAAACGGGCGTAGAAGCCGGCCGCCTCCAGTCGGGCGTGAAGCCGGAGCGTCGTCGCGCCGGTCCCGAGCGCACGCTGCTCACCGGCGCGGAGGAGCGCGGCGCCGAAGCCACGGCCCCTGAGGTCGGGCCGGATCGCCATCTGGCGGAACCTTGCCGCTCCGGCATGGTGCGGCGGCGGCGCGCGCCGGATCACCAGCGTTCCCGCCACCGCGCCATCGAGACGGAGCGCGAGATGCAGGTCGTGGCACTCGGCTTCGAGCTCCGCGGCCGTGAAGGCGAGGCCGAGCGGGGCGCGAAGGACCCGCGCACGGAGCTCCACCATGTCGTGCCAGCCGACGCTGCCGAAGGTCTCGGCCGCGATCCGGATCAAGATGTCGTGCCGGTGCGCGCGTGCCAGTCGGCGATCGATTCCTCCGGGAACTCCTCGAAGACCCGGTCGTGCGGTCCGCGCTCGACCTCGACCCAGGACGGCTTCGCGCTCAGCAGGAGATGGGTGTGCTCGGGCGGCTCGGGGAGCGGCGTGTCGATCGCGGACGCGAAGGGGTGGATCAGCTCCGGCCAGGACGGCGACCAGAGCCAGAGCGCGCTGCCGCAGGTGCCGCAGAACACCCGTTCGGCCTCGCTGTGCCGCGCCCGCTTGGCGTCCGGCGGGCTCATCCGCGCGTGATAGACCCGCGTGTGCTCGCGGCCCCGCACGTCGAGCGTGCCCGCGTCGCCCCCGAGATTGATCGCGTATCCGCCGCCGCCCTGAGTCTTGCGGCAGATCGAGCAATAGCAGCGCTGGTACGGCACCGGGTGTGCGCTCTCGAGCGAGAACGCGACGTTTCCGCAATGGCAGGACCCTTCCAACCGCATCGTGTGCCTCCCTGATCGGGAGGCCAGAGGACGACGGCCGCTTCCCGGGTTCAAGGGGTGCCGTCCCCCGCTTCTACTCGGGCGGCAGCGGCGTGCAGGCGGCGGCGGCGGCGCGTCCGAGCACGATCAGGCGCCGCGCCGCGACCGCACCGCCCGCCATCTCGCCCGCGAGATGGGTGAGCAGCGGGGTGCTGAGGACGGCGTGCGCCGCGGTGTTGACGGCGGCCTCGGTGACGGCGGTCGCGGTCGCCGCAGTCACGGTGCGCCGGAGCAGCGCGAGCGTGCCGAGCAGCCCCGGCCGCAGCCCGTGCAGCACCGCGATCTCGCGGACCAGGCGGATCCCGCGCCAGGTCACGAGCGGGACGACGAGGGCCGGCGACGGCATCGCGGCCATGGCGGCGACCACCTCGATCGCGGCGCGCCGCGACAGCGCGTCGGCGCGGGTGCGGATTGCGGCCTCGGCCCCGGCGCGGAGCAGCGGCGCGATGGCGTCCGGGTCGTTGAGCGCGTCGAGGGCCGGGCGAAGCGTCGCGCCGTCATCGACGAGGGCGAGCCATCGCCGGGCCGCCCTGGTCATCCGGACCGGGTCTCCGGAGGCGAGAGCGCGGCGGAGGCGATCCACCGAGGCGAGCCGCGCGAGACCCTGGAGCTCGCGTCCGATTCCGAGCAGGACGAGGGCGAAGCCGGACGTCGCGGTCGCGGCCGCGGCCCATCCCGCGATCGGGGACCAACGGAAGGCTTCGCGCACGATCGAGGCGGCGTCCCATGCGGCGAAGCCGAGGGCCAGCACGACGACGCCTGACAGGACGAGGAGCGGCGCGCCGCGGCGCCGCGCGACCCGTGTCGTGGAAGCGGCTTCCGGGTCGCCGGTCTCGGCTCCGGGCGCGAGCACGAGCCGGTCCCTGTCGGTGGTCTCCCGCTCGATCCGCGGGCCGACCGGCGTCGGCGACGCGCCCCCGTTCAAAGGAGGTCGTCCAGGAGGAAGGCGAGGAGGCGTTCGATGCCGATGTTCGGCACCGCGCCCTGGCGGCCGTCGATCCGCGCCGGCTCGAACGCGGGCAGCGAGAGGAAGCGGTGCGCCCAGAAGGCGGCAGGGGGCGGCGTGTCGGGCACCTCGCCGGGATAGAAGCGGGTGAGCCGGCTGTCGCCGATGATCCGGCCCCGCACCGCGGAAACCGGATGCCCGTCGAGGCTCCATACGAAATCCTCGGTGCAGCGGGCGGCGGCGACCGCGAAGGCGGCCGAGCGCGCGCCGGCGAACGGCAGGGCCCGATCGCGGGCCGCGTCGCCGCCGAACGCGAGCGAGGCCGTCAGCGCCGCCAGATTGCCGCGTTGCCGTTCGGACACGTGGTCAGCCTTGCTGGCGACGAAGGCGATCCGGCGGATCGAGGGCGGCGGGATCCGCAGCTGGGCGAGGGACGCGAGGGTCGCGGCCCAGGATCCCTGCCGCCGGAGTGCGGCAGCGGCGGCTCCGAGGGCGGTGGCGGCGTCGGCGAAGGCTTCGGGACCGGTGCCGAGGGCGCCGAGGAGGTCGGCCAGGATCACGAGCCGGTCGGTGCGGCCGAACAGGGGCGACAGCAACGCGTCGCGCGTCGAGCCGACATAGGCGTCGTAGCGCCTTGCGAGCAGGGCGGCGAGCGGCGAGGCGCCGGCGAGCGGGAAGAACGTCATCCAGGGCGGGGCCGCGCCCGGAGGCGGCATCAGGAAGCGGCCGGGCTGCAGCATCGAGAGCCCGCGTGCGTCGCGGAGGCGCGCGAGCATCGCCGCGTAGAGGGCGTGCCCGGCGGCGGCGAGCGCCTCGTCGGCGGGCGCACGCGGCGGGAGCGCGTCGGCGAAGGCAAGGAAGCCGGACGTCTCGGCGCGGATCGACGGTTGGCGCAGCCGGTCGAGGACGCCGCGGGACCACGAGCCGAACTCGTGGCCGAGCATCTCGAGGTCGAGCAGCCATTCGCCGGGATAGTCGAGCAGTTCCAGCCTCAGGCTCCGCGGCGGGAGTGGCGGCGCGCCGACCGCGAGATCGAGGGCGAGCAGCGAGACCGCGTCGGTGCGGGCTGGCCAGGACGGCGGATCGGCGGCGAGCGACGCGCGATGGGCGACGTGGTCGAATCGCGGAAGCACGTCGGCGCCGCCGGAGGCGACCCGGGCGTGTCGCAGCCTGCCGCCGAGCGCGCCGGGCTGCAGCAGCACCGACGCGATCGCGGTGAGCAGGACCGTCTTGCCGGCCCGCGCGAGCCCGGTGACGCCGATCCGCACCGTGCGGGGGCGGACGAAGTCGAGCGGGTTCCTTGCAAGCGCGGGCAGGATGCCGCCCGGGCCGGTGATCTCCATCGCGCGCTCCGCTTCTCCGGCGGCAGGAGAAGTCCGGCGTGTGCCCGTTGGCAAGCCGGGCGGGCGATCCCGTTTAGGAACCGTTCGGTCGCGAACGGGACGACGACGGTCCGGGTGCCGCGGCCTCGGGGAGACGTTGTTGCGTCGCAACATCCTTGTTGAGATGCGTGTCCGCAACCGAGAGTGTTGCTGAATTGCACAGACCGCGACCTTTCCGCATCGCCCGCAACAGGTTGCCTCCCGGAGCCCTTGAGCGCGGAACCGCAACGAGGCAGGTTCCGCCAACCGACCCGCCCCCAACAAGACAAACCGGGCGAGCTTTTCCAAAGGAGACGTCATGTCCGCAAACAATGCCGGCAGGAACCCGGTGCGCTCGCGCTTCGCATACGCATTGCTTGCGGGCGCGGCCACGATCGCGACGGCCCCGTTTGCCGCGCATGCGCAGAGCGTGAACAAGGGAGCCCCGGCTTCGGGATCCGTGAGTTCGGGCGTCGCGCTCGGTCCGTCGGTCGGCGTCGAACAGCAGACCGGCGCGCCGCCGCTTCCCGCGCCCGAAGCGCTGGTGCCGCAGGTCAACACCGAGCTGTCCAAGTATGGTCTCGCGGTTCTGCTCGACGACACCGACGAGTTCGAGGGCATCATCAGCGGTCCGCGCACGGGTGCGGCGAACGCCGGTCAGTACGGTCTCGAGCTCGACGTGGACGGCGAGAAGCTGGCCGGCATCCGGGGCTTGACGGCGCACGTCGTGACGGTCGGCCGCTACGGCATTCCGGCAAGCCCGATGTTCGGCGACAACATCGCGCCGAGCCAGGAAATCTACGGTGCCGGCGGCAACGTCGCGAACCACCTGGTGTTCGCATACCTCGAGGAAACGCTGGCGAATGGGCGGGTGGACGTCCAGGCCGGCCGCATCCCGGTGCAGAACGACTACAACTCCAGCCCGCTGTTCTGCAATTTCGAGAACAACGCCTTCTGCGGAAACCCGAAGATCTTCGGCGACAACAATCAGATCTCGTCCTACCCGGACGCCAGCTGGGCGATCAACCTGCGGGTTCGTCCGATCGCGCCGGTCTACATCCAGACCGGCATCTATTTCGGCGGCACCAACATCTACAACTACGCGGAGAACTACCGGTCGGGCTACACGATCGACAGCTCCTACATCGCCGGCGAGACCTTCCCGGTCGAGGCGGGCTATGAGCCCGAGTTCGGCCCGAACCACCTGCCGGGTCACTACAAAGTCGGCTTCGAATACGACAACGTGAACCACGACGACGTGTTCGACCCGAACTTCCTCGTGACCGGGGTGCACTCCATTCGCAAGGGCTCGACCACGGAGTGGGCGCAGGCCGACCAGATGGTGATGCGGAACGGGCCGGGCGCCACCGAAGGCGTTATCGCGTTCGCCAACTACACGCACAACGACCCGAACGTGAACGGGGAGGAGCACGAGTTCAACGTCGCGGTTCTGGATCGCGGATTCTGGCGGTTCCGCCCGCAGGACGCGATCGATCTCGGCTTCAGCTACATCGAGCTGGCCGGGCAGACCACCAAGCAGGAAGAGCTGGAGCAGGAAATGGGCATCCTGCCGGCGCCGCCGCCCGGCAACGTGCCGTCGCAGGAGGGCGTCACCGGCATCCAGACCCATGCCGAATATCTCGAGCTCAACTACCAGATCCACGTCTACCGCGGCATCACGCTGGCGCCCGACTTCCAGTACTTCTTCCGACCGAACGGACAGGGCAACCTGCCCGACGCGGCGCTGGTCGGCTTCAAGAGCCACGTCGAGCTCTTCTGACCGGACAGCCGGGAAGGACGGCGACGTCCTTTCCCCGACTGGAAGCGCCCGGACCCTCGTGGTCCGGGCGTTCTTCTTTGGTGCGTGTGCGATCAGAGGCTCGGGAATGCTTCGCCATCCCGGAGGATCGCGTCGGCCGCCGCGGTGAAGCGGCCGTCCGCCTCGTGCAGCACCAGGCCTGCGGCGATCCGATCGGGGCCTCGCGCACCCTTGCGGCCGCGGACGATCGCGATCTTCGCGTCCCGTCCCTGGCGGGGCCAGAGCGGGACGAGCAGGATCGCGCCGAAGCCGGCGTCGCGGAGCGCCTGGCGGGCCGACCCGTGCAGGGCGGCCGGCACGATCAGGCCGAAGGTGCCGCCCGGCACGACGCGGCGGCCGAGCGCGTCGGCCCAGACGGCGAGCCCGCCGGGAGGCAGGGTGCGCGCGAGACGCCGGGCCGGATCGTCCGGTACGGTGCCCGACGGATCGAACCAGGGCGGATTCGCGAAAACGTGCGAGACCGTGCCGAGCCCGGGCGGCAAGGCGGGCAGCACCGTCGCGGTCACCTCGCCGCGGCGGGCGAAGCCGTTCGCGAGAAGATTGTCTCGTGCCAGCGCGACCAGGGCGGCCGAGGCCTCGAGCCCGGTGACCCGGACGGTCTCGACCCGGGCGAGGAGGCACAGCATGCCCGCCCCCGCTCCGGTGCCGCCCTCGAGCACGTGCTCGCCCCCGCTCGCCGGCACGGACGCGGCCAGCAGCACCGGTTCGATTCCGGTCCGGTGGCCCGCCTCGGGCTGCGCGTAGGCGACCCGGCCGCCGAGCAGCGTTCCGCGCATCGACGCCGCGGCCGTCATCGGAGATCGCCCTGCCTTGACCCTGTTTCGGGCCGGCCGATATGGTCCGGAGCGCTCTGCGCCCTGTCGTGTCGGCGTTTGATGGGAGTTCGGATGTGGCCGCCGGTCTGACTGATCTCGCGGCCCGGCCTCATCCGCTCGGCGACACTCGGACCATGGAAGCCGACGAGGGACACGACGCGCTTTCGGCGCTGGTCGCCCTGGTCCGGCCCGACCTCGAAGCCTGCAACCGGACGATCGTCGCGCGGATGGACAGTCCGGTGTCGCTGATCCCGCAGCTCGCGGCGCACATCGTGGCGGCCGGCGGGAAGCGGATCCGTCCGGTCCTCACCCTCGCGTCCGCGCGGCTCTGCTGCTACCCGGGTTTCCCGGAGGGACGGCGGCACGTCGAGCTCGCCGCCTGCGTCGAGTTCATCCACACCGCGACCCTGCTCCATGACGATGTCGTCGACGAGAGCGAACTCCGGCGCGGGCTGGCGAGCGCGAATGCGGTGTTCGGCAACAAGGCGTCGGTCCTGGTCGGCGACTTCCTGTTCGCGCGCGCCTTCCAGCTGATGACCGACGACGGGTCGCTGGCGGTGCTCGGGATCCTGTCGGCGGCCTCCGCGACCATCGCGGAAGGCGAAGTGCTGCAGATGGTCACCCAGAACGACCTGTCGACGCCGATCGAGCGCTATCTCGAGGTGATCCACGGCAAGACCGCGGCGCTGTTCTCGGCCGCCTGCCGGATCGGCGCGGTGATCGCGGACCGTCCCGCGTCCGAGGAGGCGGCACTCGACGCCTACGGAACCAATCTCGGCATGGCGTTCCAGCTCGCCGACGACGCGCTCGACTACGCGGCCGCGACCGAGGCGCTCGGGAAGACCGTCGGTGACGATTTCCGCGAGGGCAAGATCACGATGCCCGTGCTCGCGGCCTTCGCGGCCGGCGACGAGGAGGAGCGCCGGTTCTGGCGCCGGACCATCGAGGCGAGCGAGACCGGCGACGGCGACCTCGCGACCGCGCTCCGGCTGATCGAGACGCGGGGCGCGATCGGCGCGACGCTGGCCCGCGCGCGGCAGTTCGCCGAGGCCGCGAAGACCGCCCTCGGGGTGTTCCCCGAGAACGAGGTCCGGCGCTGCCTCGAGGCGATCGCGGACTACACGGTGAGCCGCGGCTTCTGACGGACCCGCGCGGTCGCGCCGGAGATCTCGCAGACCTCTTCGAAGCCGAACCGGAGACAGCCCCGGACGAAGCGGTCGCGCGCCGGCGGCCAGCGCGTCGTCCACGCGACGTCGAGCGGGGCGCGGTCCTCCTCCGGCACCGGCGCCGCCAGCAGTGCTGCGACACGCCGGGCGACGGCGTCGGCCGGGTCGAGCCATGCCAGCGGTCGGGGCGACGCGTCGCGGAGCGCCGCCAGCAGCAGCCCGTAATGCGTGCACCCGAGACAGACCGTGTCGATGAGGTGGCCGTCCTCGGCGGCGAACAGGGGCGCGATCTCGGCCGCGACCGCGCCGGGTGAGAGGGGCTCGCCCACGAAATGCCGCTCCGCCAGACCCGCGAGCCCGCGCGCCCCATGCGCGATCAGGCGGCAGTCGGGCGCGAAGCGCATCCGGAGGTCGTGCACGTAGGTGCGGCCGACCGTGGCGCCGGTCGCGAGCAGTCCGATCACCCGCGTCCGGCTGACCGCGGACGCCCACTTCACGGGAGGCACGCAACCGACGAAGGGGGTCGGGAGGCGGGCGCGGAGCGGTGCGAGCGCGATCGTGCTCGCGGTGTTGCAGGCGAGGACCACGATCTCGGGCCGGACCGCCTCCGACAGCCTGCCGAGGAGTGAGGCCAGACGCTCGACGAGCTCGAGATCGGTCTTCTCGCCATAGGGGAAGAACCCGTGGTCGGCGACGAAGGCGATGGCGGCTTCGGGAGCCGCCTTGCGGATCGCGCCGACGATGCCGAGGCCGCCGACGCCGCTGTCGATGACGAGGATCTGTCGTTTCGCGACCGGTCGCCGTCCCTCCCGCATCGCGATCGTCAGCTTCCGGACACGCTCTCGACGCGGTCGCCCATTCCCTGGCGTGCCTTGTAGGCCTGCGCCTCCTCGGCGCTCGCCGCCCCGCCATGCCGTCCGGACCAGGCGATCGGATCCTCCAGGAACCGGCGGACCTCGGCCATCGCCTCCTCGCTGAAATACGGACGCTCGTTGCAGGCTTCGAGGACGTCCCACCAGGTCGTCAGCGCGTGGAGCTGGATGTCGATGGCCGTCAGCGAGGCGAGCGCGCCCGGGAACACGCCGTAGAAGAACACGACGAAGACGTGATTGACGAGGGCGCCCGCGTCGCGGAGCGCACGCGCGAACTGGAGCTTCGAGGCACCGTCGGTCGTCAGGTCCTCGACGAGAAGCGTGCGCAGCCCGTCCGGCACCGCGCCCTCGATCAGCGCGTTCCTGCCGAACCCCTTCGGCTTCTTCCGGACGTAGGCCATCGGCAGGTTCATCCGGTCCGCCATCCAGGCCGCGAACGGGATGCCCGCTGTCTCGCCGCCGGCCACCGCCTCGATCTCCTCGTAGCCGACATGGCGGGCGATCTTCTCGGTGCCGAGCTCGATGATCCTGGTGCGTGCCCGCGGGAAGAAGATGATCCGGCGGCAGTCGATATAGACGGGCGATCTCCAGCCCGAGGTCATCGTGTAGGGATCCTCGGGGCGGAAGTTGATCGCCTTGATCTCCAGCAGGAGCTTCGCGGTGGTCATTGCGGCGTCGCGGTCCCATTCGGTCTGCCGCGTGATGCGCCGCGTGCCG
This sequence comes from uncultured Acetobacteraceae bacterium, assembly GCA_964249405.1. GTDB lineage: Bacteria > Pseudomonadota > Alphaproteobacteria > Acetobacterales > Acetobacteraceae > CAXTPV01. The sequence continues at coordinate 24,955 of CAXUBX010000017.1, forward strand.
GTGCCGGACGGACCCGGGCTCGAGAGACCGGTGCCGGAGGCACCGGGATCGGCGGGGCTGTCTCCGCGTCCGTCCGACATCGTGCAAACCTTTCCATTCGGCCCGTGACAAGTCCGGTCAGTAGAACAAGAATCTCCCGATGGCGATGACCCTGCTGTCCCGGCCGCTGGCACCCGTCTGGGTGCTGGGGGGCGACAAGGGCGGATCGGCAGCCCTGGCCCTCGCCGGCCGGCTCGATCTGCCGTTCCTCCGCGTGCCTGCCGCCGCCGTGTCGGAGCACGAGCACGGGCCCTCGCTCGTGCTGTCCTCCGGACCACGCGGGGCGCTGCGTGCGCTGGCGCTCAGGACGCGGTTCGACTGCCGGCTCGTGCACTGCGTGACCGGCCCGAGCCCGTTCCTCCCGCACGACCTGGTGGTGCGGTCGAGTCCGGTCCGCCTCCGCGAGCGCGGGCGACTGGTTCCGGTGCTGGGTCCGGTGGGCGTGGTGTCGCCCGCCCTTCTCGCCGAAGCGCGGCGGCTCTGGGCCGAGCGTCTCGACCACCTGCCGCGCCCCTTCACGGCGCTGGTGATCCGGCGGGGCGGGCAACGCCCGCTCTCGCCGTCGCTCGGTCTCGAACTCGCGGCCGCGGTCGCCGCGGTCGCGCGCGCCGCGCGCGGGTCGGTGCTGGCCTCGGTCGATGCCGAGAGCGGGGCCGCGCTGCACGAGGCGCTCCGGCGCGGCCTCGGCGGCGCGCTGCACCTGCTCTACCGGACCGACGAGCCGGGCGAGGACCCGACGCTCGGCTTCCTCGGCTCGGCGGACGCGGTGGTGGTGGGTGGCGCGTCCGCCGGCGCGCTCGCGGAAGCGGCCTCGGCGGACGCGCCGGTCTTCACCGACCCGCTCGACGACTTCGCCCGCCCGGGCCGCCGACTGCTCGGGAGCCTCCTGGCGGAGGATCGGGTCCGGCCGTTCGCCGGAACCGTCTCGCCCTGGCCGCGGCCGGCGCCGCTCGACGAGACCGGCCGAGCGGCGTCGATCGTCCGGGAGCGGCTCGCTCTCTGACGGGGCGCCGCGATTGCCGACGCGGCATGAACCCTCTAGTCTGGGGTCGGAGTTCGGGACACGATTGTTGGTCAGGGAAGTCAGCCTCATCGCGCGACGCTGCGAGCGCGCCGTCGTCACCGCCTATCGAGAGCTCCGCTCGATCGGCACCGAGGACATGCAGGCTTTCCATGCCTGCACGACGCTCTACCGGATCCACCACCCGGAATCCTCGCTCAGCGAGGCTCGACGGCTCGTTGCGGAGTGGATCGACCACCATGTCGTGCGGGAGGACGATGGTCCGTCTCCCGGCTGCGAGTGCCCTGGCGACTGAGCTCGTCCGTCGTCAGAGAGTTTCGGGATCGGCGACCGGGCCCCGACAGGCACTGCGAGACAACACTTAGTTAGTATCGCGGTAATAACATTTGCACTTCGCCGCGTCGGGCCAATCTCGATACCGGTGACGCTTCTCCTGGTCGGGTCGCATCGACGTGCAATCGAGGACAGCCATCCGCCCTACGCGCAACCCGGCCCGGGCGGCAGAGGTCGCGCGGCTGGAAGCAGTCAGGGACAGCTTCCTCCTCGACGCCGATCCCGACGACGAGATCGAGCGTTTCGTCGAGATGGCAGGAAAGCGGTTCCATCGCGGCGTCTCCCTCCTCGTGCTCGACGATCTCGGTCTGCATGTCCGCTATGGCGACCAGCGCCTGCTCGGCCAGTCGCCCCGCGCGCTCGACCTTTGTTCACGCACGATCGAGGAACCCGACGGCGTGCTGGTGGTCGAGGATGTGCTCGACGACCCGCGCTCCGCCGCGACCCCGCGGGTCCCGCGACCCGGAGGGATCCGCTTCTACGCCGGAGCCGCCGTCCGATCCGGCGGACACCGGATCGGCGCGCTCTGCATCGCCGATCCCGAGCCGGGGACGTTGTCGCGCCCCGAGATCGAGGAGTTGCGCGCGTTCGCGGACGAGCTCGGTCGCTTGGCCCAGGGGAACCGCAGGCGGGGCGAGGAGCGGACGGAGCTGTTGCGCGAGCTCTCCGATGCGATCACCGGCCTCTCGATGCCGCTCCGCTTTCAGCCGATCGTCGGCGGGCGCGACCTCAGGCCGCGCGCCTACGAGGCGCTGCTGCGATGGACGCGGGCGGACGGACGGACGGTCGCGCCCGACGTGCTGATCCCGCTGGCCGAGCGGTTCGGCATGGTCGGTGCGCTTGACCGGGCCGTGCTCGCCGCCGGATGCCGGAGTGCCGCCTCGTGGGCGTGCGGATCGCCGATCTCGATCAACGTGTCGGCCACCTGGTTCGGTCGCCGCGGCCACTGCCTGGTGCCGGTCATCGAGGCGGCGCTGGACGCAAGCGGGCTGCCGGCCGGCCGGCTGATGATCGAGGTGACGGAGCAGGTGATGATCGAGGATGTCGATCGCGCGGTGCGCGACCTCCGCGCCATCCGCGATCTCGGGGTGCGGGTGGCACTCGACGATTTCGGGACCGGGTTCTCGTCGCTGAGCCTTCTCGCCTCGCTTCCCTGCGACGTGCTGAAGCTCGACCGCCAGTTCATGACGGGCGTCGGCGAGCACCGCCGCGCCGAGGATCTCCTCCGCGGCGTGCTCGCGCTGGCGCGCCGGCTCGACCTCGCGGTCTGCGTCGAAGGGGTCGAGACGCCGCGTCAGCTCGACTTCCTCTCGGCGAGCGGCTGCGATCTGATGCAGGGCCACCTCATCGACCGGCTTCTCGAGGCCGGTGCGGAGGGCGCGCCGGTGTCGCCCGATCGACCGGACGGCGACGAGCGTCCGTTGCCGGATGCTCAGCCGAGGTCGCGCTTCGCGGGGCCGGTGTAGACTTGGCGCGGACGACCGATCCGGAGCAGCGGGTCGCGGTTCATCTCCATCCACTGGCTCGCCCAGCCCGAGGTCCGCGCGACCGCGAACAGCACTGTGAACATGCTGGTCGGAATGCCCATCGCCTTGAGGATGATGCCCGAGTAGAAATCGACGTTCGGATAGAGCTTCCGCTCGCGGAAATACGGATCCTCGATCGCGATCCGCTCCAGCTCCATCGCCATCGAGAGCTGCGCGTCGTCGGTGATGCCGAGCTCGGCGAGCACCTCGTGGCAGGTGGCCTGCATGATCCGGGCCCGCGGGTCGAAGTTCTTGTAGACGCGATGGCCGAACCCCATCAGCCGGACCCCGGAGTTGCGGTCCTTCACGCGCGCGACGAACTCCGGGATGTTGTCGCGGTGGCCGATCTCGCCGAGCATCTTCAGCACGGCCTCGTTCGCCCCGCCATGCGCCGGACCCCAGAGGGCCGCGATGCCGGCGGTGACGGAGGCGTAGGGATCGGCGCCGGTCGAGCCCACCATGCGCACCGTGCTGGTCGATGCGTTCTGCTCGTGATCGGCGTGCAGGATCAGGATCCGGTCCATCGCCCGGCTGAGCACCGGACTCACCCTGTATCCTTCGCTCGGAGTGGCGAAGAGCATGTGGAGGAAGTTCTCGGCGAAGGTGAGATCGGAGCGCGGGTAGACGAACGGCTCGCCGACCACGTGCTTGTAGGCCCAGGCGGCGACGGTCGGGATCTTGGCGATCAGGCGGATCGCCGCGAGGCGGCATTGCGCCTCGTCGGCGAGGTCGAGACCCGCGTGGTAGAAGCCTGCGAGGGCGGCGGCCCCCGCGCAGATCATCGCCATCGGGTGGGCGTCGGAGCGGAACCCGTCGAAGATGTGCCGCAGCTCCTCCGGCACCATCGCGTTCCGGCGGAGCTCGCCGAGGAACGCCTCGCAGGCGGCCCGGTCCGGCAGTTCCCCGTGGAGCAGCAGGTAGGCCACCTCGGGGAACGTCGCATGCTCGGCGAGCTGGTCGATCGGGTAGCCGCCGTGCAGCAGCACGCCTTCGTCGCCGTCGATATAGGTGATGGCGCTCTCGGTCGACGCCGTGCCGCCATAGCCGGGATCGAAGGTGAACACGCCGAGCGCCGGATACAGCTTGCGGATGTCGACCACCGCGGGCCCGATCGTTCCCGACCGGATCGGCAACTGCACGCTCCGGTTCGTGCCGTCCTCGGTGACCGTGACGGATCTCGTCTCGCTGCTGTCCACGTCCTGCCCTTCCGTGCCGCACGATCTGTCGGCCGACCGTCGGGACCTAGATAGGTTCGACCGGGCTCGCGTGGCAACGGGCGCCGGCCGGCGGGGCGGGCCGGCCCGTCACCCGCGCCGGAGCGTTCACAGGCGCCAGAACCGGTCGGTCCGTCGCACCGCGGACCACAGCGCGTCGAGATCATCCCGGCGCCTCGCGCGCTCGGCCGCGAGCCAGCCCACCACGATGCCGGAAGCGTGCGGGTCGGCGCCGTGCCGGGCGGCGTCGTGCATCAGCCTGGTGCCGGTCTCGGCGTCGTTGATCGCGCCGAGCGCGTCCTGCAGCGAACCGAGCCGCTTGACGAGCTTGCGCGCGTCGCGCTCCGGGAGGGCGCCGCCGAGGAACTCCAGCGTGTAGCGAAGCGTCTTGGCGGCCTTGCGTGCATCGTGCAGTTGCCCGGGCGGCATGCCGTCGAGGGTGCGGCGCTTCCGGACCAGCCGCCTGAACCGCTTCTCGACCAGGAGCGGCACCATCGACGCGAGGGTCCCGGCCGGGCCTGGGTCGGCGGTGCCCGGGGCACCCGCCCCGGCTTCCGGATCGCTCGCGTGCCCGGTCCAGGGCCGGCTGAACGGGAGGAGGGCGAAGGTCGCGAGCAGTCGCCTCGTGTCCGCCCCGTCCAGCCGCGCGCGAAGCGCCCGGTAGGCGTCGGCGCGCGCGGCCTCGGCCTCGACCCGCAGCGGCGACAGGGTCGTCCCGTCCGGCAGCGCCCCCTCGATCTCGGGCACGGTGCCGCCCAGGAAGACGTCCCAGTCGCGCGCGGCTCCGAGCGCCGCCGCGAGCTCCCGCAGCCCGTCGCGCTCGGGGTCGAGACATCGGCCGAGCACCTCGCGGAACGCGAGGAGGGCCGAGCGGAGCCGACGCACCGTGACCCGCATCTGATGGACGGGCCGCACGCCGCGTTCCGGCATCGCGAGCGGCGCCCAATGGAGCAGCACGGTGCCGAGCCCGCCCAGGATGGCGCCGATCGCCTCGTCGACGTCGGCCGCCGGATCCGGCGCGGGAAGGGCGGGCGGCGCGGGCTCGGCATCCTCGCTCCCGACCGGCTCCAAGGCGAGCGGTTCGGTCGCGGGCGTCGCGCCGAGCTCGATGATCAGGCCGAGGGCCAGCGCCGCGAGATCGGCGGCGTCGTCGCCTTCGAGGCGGACGCGGCAGGCGGTCCGCTCGCGGGCGACGTCGCGGAGCCGCCCCACGAACACGGTGACGACGGCCGGCGCCCCGCCTGCCGCCGCCGGCGCGAGCATCGAGCGGCGCCAGCGTCCGGAGAACGCGGCGCGCGCCACCGGGGACGGCTCGATGCCGTGGCCGAGCGCCTCCGGATGGTCGGCGGTCGCGACCAGCTCCGTCCTGCCGGCTCCGGGAGCACCCGGGCAGATCCGCTCGAGACGCCAGACCTTGCCGTCGCGCGTCGGCACCAGGCCCGCGTCGGCGTGGCGATACCAGACGGTCTCGACCGGGCCCGAGCGGGGCCGCTTCGCCGTCCGCCGTCCGGCGAGAGACGCCACCCGCAACACCCTCCGCGAGGCCCCCGCGTCGAGAACCAATTCGATCATCGCCGGGCGGGGGTCGTCAGGGCTGATCCGCGGCGGCTCCGCGGTCGAAATCCTCCGCCCGGTGGAACCGGGTCAGCCGGCCCCTGCCGTGGCCCAGCCCCGACCAGGAACCGTCGACGGTGAACACGGCGAGAGATGCCGTCGGATAGCCGTCGAGCAGGCGCATCACCGGCGGGTCCGGCCTCGCCGCGGGATCGTCGCCGACGAGATCGAGTGCCAATTCGTAAAGTCCCGGATTGTGCGCGACCACGAGGACGCATCCGGTCTGCTCCGACACCGCCCGCAGGCGTGCGAGCAGGGCGTCGCTGTCGGCGAGATAGAGCACGTCCGTGAGATCGAGCTCCACCGCTTCGGGGACCAGGTTGAGCGCCTCGAAGGTTTGTCGCGCGCGCGTGGCACTGCTCACGAGGGCGAGGTCGGGCGCGAGCGAGAGCTGCGCGAAGCAGCTCGCCATGGCCCGGGCGGCGCGCTCGCCCCGCGCGTTCAGCGGTCTCCGGTGGTCGGGAAGCGACGGGTCGTCCCACGCCGATTTCGCGTGCCGGAGAAGGAGAAGCTGCGCCATCCGCTCATCCTGGCATGGTCGCGCCGTCGCTGTCGCGCGCCGCAAGCTGGTGATGCCGGATCACTTCGCGGATCACGAAGGCCAGGAACTTCTCGGCGAAGTCCGGATCGAGACGGGCCTCGGCGGCGAGCTCCCGGAGCCGGGCGATCTGGACCGCCTCGCGCGCCGGATCGGCCGGTGGCATGCCGTGACGCGCCTTCAGCTTCCCGACGTTCTTGGTGCAGCGGAACCGCTCGGCGAGCATGTGGACCAGCGCCGCGTCGATGTTGTCGATGCTGCGCCGGAGTTCGGCCAGCTCGTCGAGCGCCGACAAATCGGGTGCGGACGGGCCGATCCGTCCGACGTCACTCACGGCGCTCGCGCTCCGGGTCGTGTTCATGGGAGGGCATGGAGCCTGGAAGATCGATCCAGGACAAGTGACCCCCCTTGCCGGACCCGGTGTCCATGAAGACCGCGCGCCCGCCGCGTCGCCCGGAGAAGGTCATCGGCCGCCCGTCCTCCGACCGGCGGTCGTGGCCGCAATAGACGGTCAGCCAGGGCGGGATGTGGTCGATCCAGCCGATCCGGCGCACCGGGTATCCGTCCGCCTTGACGCCGCCGGCGACGTCGCCGAACAGCGCGCGCGACAGCAGGTGGTCGACGCGCTCCAGGCCGGGCGGTGGCACGGTCGAGAGCATCCTGGTGTGGAAGCCGCCATGGACGAAGAAATCGCGGCCGTGCCGGATCCAGGCGGGTGCGCTGGCGACGGTCGCGAGCGCGCGCTCGCGCAACGGTTCGTCGAGCTGGGCGAGCGTGGTCTCGAGGGCTGGGTCGGGGCGCATGCGCCGGCCCGACAGCGCGCGCCCGAGCTTGCGGTCGTGGTTGCCGAGCAGGAACAGGCCGCGCCCCTCGTCGAGCAGCCGGAACGCGAGGCGGAGCGCTTCGGCACTGTCCGGCCCGTAGTCGGCGAGGTCGCCGAGCTGCACGACGAAGCGGTCGGTCTCGATCGCGTGCGCGAAGGCGCGCGCGTCGCCGTGCACGTCGCCGACGATGCGGAGCGGCACGTCGGCCGGGATCGGGCCGGTCACGCCGGAACCGTCATGCCGGGTCCGGCGCGCGGAGCCGGGCGAAGGCGTCGAGCGCCCGCGCGCGGCCCGCGTCGAGATCGACCAAGGGGCGTGGATAGTCGCGCCCGAGCGCCACGCCGGCGTCCTCGAGCACGGACGACGGCGCCTGCCAGGGCGCGTGGAGATGGGTGTCCGGAAGGCGCGCGATCTCCGGAACCCAGAACCTGATGTAGCTGCCCCCGCCGTCGAACCGGCGGCTCTGCAGCTCCGGGTTGAACACGCGGAAGAAGGGCGCGCTGTCGGTGCCCGATCCGGCGACCCACTGCCAGCTCATCGCGTTGGTCGCGAGATCGGCGTCCACCAGCGTGTCCCAGAACCAGCGCTCGCCGACCGTCCAGTCGATCAGCCCGTGCTTGATCAGGAACGAGGCGGTGATCATCCGCACCCGGTTGTGCATCCAGCCGATCCGCCAGAGCTGCCGCATTCCGGCGTCGACGATCGGGATCCCGGTGCGCCCGCGTTGCCAGGCCTCGACGAAGCGCCGGTCGCGCCGCCAGGCGAGCCTCTCCATCTGCGGCCGCATCGGCCGATCCGGCATCGTCGGCGCGTGCCACAGCGTGTAGGCGGCGAAGTCGTGCCAGAGCAGCTCGTTCTCGAATTTCGTGCGCGACGCCGGCCGCGCTCCGGCGGCCGCGTGCCACGCCTCGTTCGGCGACATCTCGCCCCAGTGGAGATGCGGCGACAGCATCGACGTGCCGTCCGGATCGCCCGGCCGGTCGCGCTGGCCGGCATAGGCGTCGAGGTGGTCGCGGACGAAGCGGCCGAGGCGATCGCGTGCGCCGTCCTCCCCCGGGTGCCAGGTCTCGCGGAGACCCGCCGCCCAGTCCGGAGCGGCGTGACGCAGCGCCCAGTCGTCGAGCCGGTCGCCGCCGATCCCGCCGACGCCGCGGATCGAGCGTGGCGCCTCGCGCGGCCTGTCCGGCGTGCCGAGCGCGCGCGCCGCCTTGGCGTAGGGCGTGTAGATCCCGTAGGCGCCTCCGGTCTTCGTCGCGACCTCGTCGAAGCCGCGCAGCGTCGCCGTGCGGTGGTGCACGAGGCGGCAGCGATCCGGCAGGGCGGCGGCGACGCGCCGGTCGGCGTCGCGGACCGCCGGCTCGTGCGCGAGCCCGCAATGGATCTCGCCCGCGCCGACATCGCGGGCGAGGGCGGGGATGATGTCGGCCGGATCGCCCGCCCGCAGCACCAGCGGGGCCCCGCGCGCGTCCAGCGATTTGTCGAGCGAAGCGAGGCTCCCGTGCAGCCACCACCGGGAGGCCCCGCCCAGCGCCCAGGGCCCGCCGGCCGACCGGTCGAGCACGAACACGGGGAGGACCCGCGCGCCGTTCGCGGCCGCCGCCCGGACCGCGGCGTTGTCGGCGAGCCGGAGATCGTTCCGGAACCAGACGATCGTGGTCCGCTCGCCTCCCGCGGCATCGGCCGTCCCGCCCGCTGCCGTCCCGTTCCCTGCTCTCTGCGCCGCCGTCACGATCCTGCCTGCCTCATCGGGAGGCGAGAACGCGCCAGAGGCCCGACGGATCAGCCGCTCGTGGCGAGGCGGGCGAGGCCACCGAGCGCGAAGGCGAAGACCCGGTCGGAGCCGGTCAGGAACACCTGCCCGCCGCGCGGAAACAGGGTCCGGATCGCGGGATGGGTGACGTCGAGGCCGCCGGTGTAGGCGCCGTAGGCCGGCAGCATCAGCCGCCGGCCGGCTGCGCACGCGATGAAGCAGGGGCGGCTGATCCCGCCGCCGCGGGTCGCGACCGACGCCTTCGGATGGTGGTGCCCGCAGACCTCCGCGACGCCGAGGCCCGGCTCGCCGCCGCCCTCGTGGCGGAACAGGAACGGTCCGGCGGCGAAGTCCGGGGCGGCCTCGCCGGGGACGGCGCCCCCGCCCGGCGGCGGCGAGGGATCGTGGTTGCCGGCGACCCAGATCACGCGGCGTCCCTCGGCGATCCGGCCGAGGCGCGCGCGTTCGTGCGGGCCGAGGCGGGACGCCCCCCGATCGTCGTGGAAGCTGTCGCCGACCGCGACCAGGATGCGCGGCCGGTAGCGGCCGACGGCGCGCGCGAGCCGCTCCAGCGTCATCCGGCTGTCCCAGGGCGGCAGCAGGGCCCCGCGCCGCGCGGCGGCGGAGCTCTTCTCGAGATGGAGGTCGGCGACCGCGAGCACGCCCCCGCGCGGCCAGACCAGGACGCCCGAGGGATCGAGGAGCAGCGTCTCGCCGGCGAGATGCAGCGGTGCCGCGATCACGCCTCGACACCGCGTCGCCGCGGGCCGGCCGAGGGCGGCCGGAACGCGGCGGAGAAGCCGGGCTTGCGCGCCCGCTCGCGGGGCCGGGGATCCGGCGTCCGGGTCAGGCGGCGGAGTTCCTGGGCATGGCCCGGCGCCAGCACGAGCTCGTCGGTGGTCGGCTCGACGCCGTGCAGCGCCTCGTCGAGCAGCGCCTCGGTCTCGGCGAGCAGCGCGTCCTCGTCGGCGCGGTTGCGGACATGCTCGCGGCCGAGATCGAGCAGCACCGGGACCGCGAGCGGCGAGCAGCGGTCGAGGCGCATCGTCCGGATCCGTCCCGCGACGCGGGCCAGCATGTCGGAGAGCCGGCCGACATCGGTGAGGCCCGACGCGGCCTCCGCCCGCGTCGCCCGGAGCAGCACGTGATCCGGCTGGTGGCGGCGGAGGACGTCGTAGACGAGGTCGGTGTTGACCGTGACCTGCCGGCGGTTCCTGTCGGCGCCCGGGCGCTGGCGTTCGACGAGGCCTGCGATCACCGCGACGTTGCGGAAGGTGCGGCGGAGCATCGAGCTTTCCGCCATCCAGGCCTCGAGATCGTCGCCCATCATGTCGGGGGCAAGGAGGTCGTCGACGTCGCCCGGCTCGTTCGCGCACCACGCGGCGAGCACGTAGTCGGTGGCGACGAAGCCGAGCGGCACGGCGCCGGCCCGCGCGAGCCGGCGGGTCAGCAGCATGCCGAGCGTCTGGTGGGCGTTGCGGCCCTCGAAGGCGTAGGCGACGAGGAAGTGGAGGCCGTGCCGGGGGAAGATCTCGACCAGCAGGCCGTCGGGCTCGGGAAGCGTGGAATGCGCGCGCTGGAGTTCGAGCCACTCGCGGACCGGCTCGGGGAAGGCGGCCCAGAGCGTCTCGTCGTGGAGCATCCGGCGGACGCGGACCGCGAGCGAGGTGGTGAGCGGCAGGCGTGATCCGGCATAGGTCGGCACCACCGGCTCGCCCGACCCGCCGTCGGTCACCTCGACGACGTTCTCGCGGATCGCGACGAAGCGGAGGCGGCGTCCGGCGAACAGGAAGTTGTCGCCGGGGCGCAGCATGTTGGCGAAACCCTCCTCGATCTCGCCGAGCGCGGCGCCGCCGCGCCGGCCACCGAGCCGGACCCGGAGCACCGGGGCTTCCACGATCGTGCCGCTGTTCATCCGGGCGAGGGCCGCGATCCGCGCATTCCTGACATGGACGCGGCCGTCGGCGTCGCGGAACAGCTTGCGGTAGCGGTCGTAGGCGGCGAGCGCGTAGCCGCCGTTCTCGACGAAGCCGAGGACGTCGTCGAAGTCGCGGCGCGCGAGCGCGGCGTAGGGCTGCGCGCGACGCACCTCGTCGAACATCGCGTCCGGCGCGAACGGATCGCCCGCGGCCATCAGCAGCAGGTGCTGCGCCAGCACGTCGAGGCCGCCGGCGGCGGGCGGGTCGCCGTCGAGGTCGCGCGCCGCCACGCCGGCGATCGCCGCCTCGCATTCGAGCACCTCGAACCGGTTGGCCGGCACCAGGATGGCCTGCGACGCCTCGTCCATCCGGTGGTTCGCGCGGCCGACGCGCTGCAGGAGGCGCGACACGCCCTTCGGCGCGCCGACCTGGATCACCTGGTCGACGCCGCCCCAGTCGATCCCGAGATCGAGCGACGAGGTCGCGACCACGGCGCGGAGGCCGCCGTCCTCGGGTTTCCGCGACATCGCCGCCTCGACGCGCCGCCGCTGCTCGATCGCCAGCGAGCCGTGATGCAGCGCGATCGGCAGCGTCGTCTCGTTCAGCCGCCAGAGCTCGTTGAACAGGAGCTCGGCCTGCGCGCGGGTGTTGACGAACACGATCGTGGTCCCGGCCGCCTCGATCCGGCGCATCACCGCGGAAGCGGCGGTCAGTCCCATCCGGCCCGCCCAGGGCACGTGCGTCTCGGCAAGCATCAGCTCGAGCGCGGGCGGGGCTCCCGGCGGCGCCTCGATCAGCCGGCAGGATCGGCCGAGCCCGACGAAGGCGGCGAGCGGCGCGCGATGGGCGACGGTCGCCGTGAGGCCGATCCGGGTCGCCAGCGGCGCCAGGGAGGCGAGGCGGGCGAGGCAGAGGGCGAGCTGGTCGCCGCGCTTGGTGCCGGCCAGCGCGTGCGCCTCGTCGATCACGATGCGCGCGAGGCCGCCGAAGGTCGCGGCCGCATCGGCGCGGCTGAGGAGCAGGACGAGGCTTTCCGGCGTGGTGAGCAGGATGTCGGGCGGTGCCTCCCGCTGGCGGGCGCGCCGGGCCGCCGGGGTGTCGCCGGTCCTGGTCTCGACGGTGACCGCGAGCCGCAGGTCGCGGACGGGGGCGAGCAGGTTGCGCGCGATGTCGGTCGCGAGCGCCTTCAGCGGGCTCACGTAGATCGTGTGGATGCCGCGTCCGTCGCCGGTGCGGTTCCTGGTGCCGGCGAGCTCGACCAGGCTCGGCAGGAAGCCCGCCAGCGTCTTGCCGCCGCCGGTCGGCGCGAGCAGCAGCACGTTCTCGCCCGCGCCGGCCGCCTCGAGCACCGCAAGCTGGTGCGCTCTCGGCGCCCAGCCTCGCCTCGCGAACCAGCTGGCGAACGGTTCCGGAAGTGTTCGCTCTCGCACGAGCCGGAGGTGACATCCGCCCGACACGCTTGCAAGACGCGCCTGAAGGCGTGACCAGGGCATGCTTGCATCGGCCCCCGTCCCGCCATCATCATCGCGCCATGCAGCCCGACGAGACGACCGGACCGGGAGGGGAACCTGCCGACGCGGCGCTCCCGACCTTCACCCGCGACGAGATCGAGGACATGTTCTTCGAGGCTGCGCGCACCGATCGCGTCGACATCGTGGACGGGCTTCTCGATGCCGGGCTTCCCGCCGACCTCCGCGACGGCCGCGGCTACCCCGCGCTGGTGGTCGCGACCTACAACGGCGCCCGGGCGGTCGCGAAGGCGCTGCTCGATCGCGGCGCCGCGGTCGACGACCGCGACGTCAAGGGCAGCACCGCGCTGATGGGAGTCGCCTTCAAGGGCGACGATGAAGCGATCCGCCTGTTGCTCGACCGCGGCGCCGCGGTCGACGCGGCGAACGAGGCCGGCCAGACCGCGCTGATGATGGCGGCGATGTTCGGCCGCGCCGACGCGGTGCGTCTGCTGCTCGACCGCGGCGCCGATCCGGACCGGCGCGACGCCTCCGGTCGGAGCGCGCGCGATCTCGTGGCCGACCAGGGCAACGCGCCGATGACGTCCATCCTCGGAGAGGAATCCTGAGCGAGGTCGTCAGCCTTTCGGAGCGGCGTGGGCCTGCGGATCGGAGGGGTGGCGCCGAGGAGACGCTCTGGGCCGTGATGGCCTCGATCGGCAAGGCCGAGCGGGTTGCCGAGATCTTCACCAGCCGGGTCGCGGCCCTCGCCGACCGGGCGTGGCGCGAGCAGCAGGTGTGGGCCTACGCGGCACTGTTCCGTACCAGCAAGGAGCCGCCGCCCCGCTACAGCGTTGCCCCGATCAGGCGGGCGGATCTGCCGCGTGCCTGGACGCCGCTGCCGGCCCTCGGGTTTCTCCGCGGCCGGTTCTTCTGACACCGGGTCGGGCCGGGTGTCGGGCCCCGGAACCTTGGGAGACGCAGCATGACGCCTGAAGGTCTGGGGACGCCCGACGCTGCTGCGGCCCTCGGGAGCCCGCTCCTGCCGGTGACGCGGGTCGCCGATCCGGCGTCGCTGCCTTTCGTCATCGAGGCGGGCGAGCGTCGCGGCGACATGCCGTATCGCCGCTTCGGGCGGACCGAGGAGAGGGTCTCGCTGCTCGGCATCGGCGGCTTCCATCTCGGCAAGCAGGCGCTTTCCGACGGGGCGGCGGTGCGCCTCGTGCACGAGGCCGTCGATCGCGGGATCAACTTCGTCGACAATTGCTGGGACTACAACGAGGGTCGCTCCGAGCTCAGGGTCGGGGTGGCGCTCGACCAGGGCGGCTACCGGGACCGCGTGTTCCTGATGTCGAAGATCGACGGTCGCTCGAAAGGCGACGCGATGCGCCAGATCGAGACCTCGCTCAAGCGCATGCGCACCGACCGCATCGACCTGATCCAGCACCACGAGATTCTCCGCTACGACGATCCCGACCGGATCTTCGGCGAGGGCGGTGCGATGGAGGCGTTCCTGGAGGCGAGGCAGGCGGGCAAGATCCGCCACATCGGCTTCACCGGCCACAAGGATCCGCGGATCCATCTCCAGATGCTGGCGGTCGCGGCGGAACGCGGCTTTCATTTCGATGCGGTGCAGATGCCGCTCAACGTGATGGACGCGCATTTCCGCTCCTTCGCCCACGACGTGCTGCCCTACCTCGTCGAACACGGCATCGCGGTGCTCGGCATGAAGAGCTTCGCCGACAGCGTGCTGCTGAAGAGCGGGGCGCCGATCCGGCCGATCGAATACCTGCATTTCGCGATGAACCTGCCGACCTCGGTGGTGATCACCGGGATCGAGAGCCAGCGGGATCTCGACCAGGCGTTCGAGGCGGCGAGGACGTTCACGCCGATGGGACGGGACGAGGTCGCGGCGCTCCTGGAGCGGAGCCGTCCCTACGCGGTCGACGGCCGCTACGAGCTGTTCAAGACGAGCTCGCTGTTCGACGGCACGGCGAAGAACAATGCCTGGCTCGGCGAGGAGGATCCGTCGGTGACCGCGCTCGCGCCCGTGATGGAGTGACCAGGTCGAGCCGGTCGTTCGGTCCCTGGCAGGCCGCTGAAAGCTTCGGCGCCGAGTGCACGATAGATCCAGACGCGGGGTTTCACCCCGCACCCCACCAGGCGCTGGGCGCCTGGACCCCCATCCACGTCAGTCGAATGCGGGTCTGGGCGCGCCGCGCCCAGCGGAGTTTGAGGCGGAGCCTCAAGTCACCATCGGTGCGAGACATCAGGCCAGCGTCATCGACCGCCCGTAGGCGCCGCTCGCCCGGGCCAGACGGCCGAGCTCGAGCCCGTTCAGGCCGTCCGCTCCGTCGCCGGCCGACGCCAGCTCGGCCGCACTGAACGGGACGGCCGACGGCGAGGACGACGCGACCGCAACGGGCGGCGAGGGCGCGCCTTCCGCGGGCGGGCTCGCGGCACCGTGGCCGATGCCGAGCCAGGCGAGCACGCGCTGGCCCATCGCCTCCTGGTCGATCCCGACCGCCTTTTCCGCGAGGTCGACGCCGAGCGACACGGCGACGCCGACCGGGCCGCCGGTGAGGCCGCTGACCACCAGCGACCCCGCCTCGCGCACCGGCTCCGGGATCGTGTCGCCCGTCACCGCCCGGTAGATCGTGCCGACCACCGGCAGATACTGCAGGGGGTTGAGGCAGGACAGGACCTCGCCGAACGTCACGCCATGGCCACCGCTCTGCGCAGCGCCCGTGTGCAAGCCGCCTGCCGATCCGACCGAAGCCGCCACCATCGCGACCTCCCGTCGCCAGACCCGCGCGGAATGGAGCAAGCCACGTGCCGCCGTCCGGCGTTGCAGGCGTCATGGTGCCGCATCCAGAAACCTGGCTCCGTGTCCGCCCCGAGGGATTGTGGTGCGAGCCGGCCGACCTCTTCATCGATCCGGTGCGGCCGGTGCCGCGGGCGGTGGTCACCCACGCCCATGCCGACCATGCACGGCCGGGGCACGGCGCCGTGCTGGCGACCTCGGAGACGATGCGCCTCATGGAGATCCGCATGGGCGAGGATCGCGTCGCCGGCACGAGGCAGGCGCTGCCGCTCGGCGAGGCGCTGGATCTCGGCGGCGTCCGCCTGCGTCTCGCCCCGGCGGGCCACGTGCTCGGGGCGGCCCAGGTCGTGCTCGAGTGGCGCGGCAGCCGCGTCGTGGTGAGCGGCGACTACAAGCGCCGCCCCGACCGGACCTGCGCGCCGTTCGAGCCGGTGCCGTGCGACGTGTTCGTCACCGAAGCGACGTTCGCGCTCCCGGTGTTCCGTCATCCGCCGCCGGAGGGCGAGATCGACCGGCTGCTGGCAAGTCTCGCGCTGTTTCCGGAACGCACGCACGTCGTCGGCGCCTATGCGCTCGGCAAGACGCAGCGCGTCATCGCGACGCTCCGCGATCGCGGCTTCGACGGGCCGGTGCACATCCATGGCGCGCTGGCCGCGCTCTGCGAGGCCTACGAGGCGATGGGTGTGCCGCTCGGCCCGCTCCGCCCCGCGACGGTCGCGAACCGGGCCTCGTTCGCCGGCGCCGTCGTGATCGCGCCGCCGTCGGCGATCGCGGACCGCTGGGCGCGACGCTTCGCCGAGCCGGTGACCTGCCTCGCCTCGGGCTGGATGCGCGTCCGCCAGCGCGCGCGCGTCCGCGGCGTCGAGCTGCCGCTCGTGATCTCCGATCACGCGGACTGGGACGAGCTCAACCGGACGATCGACGACGTGGGCGCGCCCGAGGTCTGGGTGACGCATGGACGGGAGGAGGCCTTGATCCACGAGATCGGCAAGCGCGGAATCCGGGGTCGCGCACTGCGTTTGATCGGCTACGACGACGACGACGAAGGCGAGGCGCCGGCAGCGACGGCGCCCGCAGCGAGGGAGGAGGACGCGTGAGACAGATCATCGGGGCCGCGTGCGTCGCGGCGCTTCTGCTGCCCGTGGCGGCCCAGGCACAATCCACCGAGGGACGTCCGAACCCGGCCTATCCGGACGGCACCGGCAACGACCAGGTCGAACGGCTCAACGACGCGCAGCTCGACCAGAACTATCGCGGCCCCTGGTATGACCGGAACGGGCAGCCGGCGCCGCCGCCCGGCTACGGCGCGCCGCCGCCGCCGGCCCCGGCCGGCTATGGAGCATCCCCGCCGGCCCCGGCCGGCTATGGAG